>CAMPIP010000088.1 GCA_946886425.1 uncultured Actinomycetes bacterium | reverse complement strand
CGGTTCCAGCCACCAGCGCTGCTGCCCGCCCAGGACCACGAGCCCGGCGAGGAAGAATGCGACGAGCAATCCTTCGCGAAGGATGAGCCGGTCCTGGTAGCGCTCGTACGCGGTGGCGAACCCGAGGAAGAAGAGCAGCAGCATGTTGAAGCCCAGGTGGAGGAAGCCGGCGTGGAGGAAGCCGGCGGTGACGAGCCGGTACCACTCGCCTTCGGCGACGAACGGGCCGAAGAGGCCGAAGTCGATGCCGATCCCACCGCTGACGCCGCTGAGGCCGCCGCTGCCGGTGCCGATCTCGATCAGGTAGACGACGACGTTGATCGCGATCAGGACCGCCGTGGCCGGGAAGGCACCGAAGCCGCTCGGCGTCCCGGTCGGGTTGCGGACGACGCGGGTGCGCTGCTGGGCGCACTCCGGGCAGCGCATCCCGACCGGGGTCGGAGTCATGCAGTCGGGGCAGATCGGCCGGCCGCAGTTTGAGCAGGAGACGCCGGTCTCGCGGTTGGGGTGGCGGTAACAGGTCCGGGCCATCGGGATGGGCAGCCTACAATCGCCGCCGATGGAGCCCCCGAGCCCAGCTCGCCTCTACGCCGCCGCGGCCGGCGCCCTGCTCTTCGCCACCGGCCTCGCCGGCTTCTTCAGCGACCTCTCCTGGCTCAACTTCGTCCACCTCGGCACCGGCGCCCTGGCCCTGCTCCTCGCCGGCGTCGCACCACGGCCCATCACCCTCTGCCTCGGGCTTACCTACACCGGCCTCGCCGTCTGGGGCTTCTCGGCCGACGAGGCATGGATGCAGTGGCCGCACCTGGCCCTGGGGCTGCTCGGCCTCGCCGCCTTCGCCGGGTCAGAGGCGCGAGCGCAGTCCGCTGCCCAGCGCGCGTAGGCCGCTCTCGCTCTTGCTGCGGCCGCGGCGGCGCAGCTCGAAGAGAACAAGCGCGCCGGTGGCGACCCCGCCGGCCGAGACGGCGACGACCGGCCGCACCCAGTTGCGCGGGTCGCGCAGCGCCCGCAGCTCGCTCTCGGTGAGCTCGTCGGCCCAGTCGGAGAGCTCCTCGGCGGCCGCCTGGGTGACCGCGGCCAGGGTGTCCTCGAAGCGGTGAGAGAGGCGCTCGGGCGGCTCGATCGGCCGCAGCGCGTCGTTCAGCAGCGCCTCGACGTCCCAGCTGCTGCCTCCCAGCCCCTCAGCTGTCCCGTTCATCGCTCATCTCCTCCTGCAGCTGCTTGATGGCGCGGTGGATCAATACCTTCGTCGCCCCGTCGGACCGACCGAGCGCGCGGGCGATCTCCCGGTTGTCCATGCCCAGCGCGAAGCGCATGATCAGCGCCTCGCGACGGTCCTCGGAGAGGTGCTCGAGGTTGGCCATCACCTGGCGCAGCTCCTCCCTGCCCTCGGCGATCGAGACGGTGTCGTGGTGGGCGGCGATCGGCTCGGTGCTGTCGAGCGGCGTCTGCGGACGGCGCGAGCGGTCCCGGTAGTAGTTGGCGGCGAGGTTGTGGGCGATGCGGATCACCCAGGGCCGCAGCGGCCGGCCGTCGGACTCGCGCCGGGCCCGGTGGAAGTGCCGGTAGGCCTGCAGGAACGCCTGCTCGGTGAGGTCCTCGGCGTCGTGGTGATTGCCGACCCGGTAGTAGGCATAGGAGTAGACGTCGCGCAGATGCGCCCGGTAGAAGTCCTCGAAGGCCCGGTCCAGATCCGCCTTCGCCGCCGGCCCGAGGTCGCGCGGCTCGACGTTCTCTTGGGGACCGCTCACCCGCCAAGCCTAGAGCCATCAGGCCGCCCGCCTGGATCGCTCGCTTCGCCGCAGCCCGGCGACCCACTCCTCGGCACCGATCTCGCCGCGAATCAGCGCCGCCAGCCCCGCCAGCGCGTCCGCCGAGACACCCTCCGCCGCGACCGCCTCGGCCAGCAACGGCGTCGTGTCGAGGCCCTCGGAGGCCTGGCCGATCTTCTCCTGGATCTGCTCCGCCGGGATGCCGCTGCCGAGCAGCTCGCCGGCGCGGCGGTTGCGCCCGGTCGGGGCCATCATCGTCGCGGTCAGGTCGCCGACGCCGGCGAGCCCGGAGAAGGTCTCGAGCTCGGCACCGCGGGAGAGCGCGTACTCGATGCACTCGCGCCAGATCTCGGCGGCGGCGATGCCGGCGGCGTTGAGGCCGTGCGGCTCCGCGGCGGCGGCGGCGAGAGCGGCGGCGTTCTTGGCGGCGCCGGCCATCTCGACCCCGGTGATGTCCCCGGAGCGCTCGCAGACGAGGCCGGCCCGGTCGAAGACCTCGCCGAGCTGGTCGCGCAGGTCGGCGTCGGCGGAGCCGAGGACCAGGGCGGCGGAGCCGGAGACCGCCTCGCGGGCGTGGGCCGGGCCGCCGAGGCAGGCGATCGCCCGCGCCCGCACCCGCTCGCCGACGTACTGGGCGGGCAACTGGCCCTGCGGCGCGATCAGGCCCTTGGTGAGCAGCAGGATCGAGGAGCGGCCGCCGACCCGGTCGGCGATCGAGCCGACCGCCTGCGGCAACGACTTCGAGGGGATCGCAAGGCAGATCAGGTCGAGCCCGTCGAGCTCGATCTGCGAGGCGAGGCGGACGTCGATCGAGTCGGGCAGCGGCACGCCCGGCAGGTAGCGGCCGTTCTCCCCCGCCTCGACCATCTCCGCCACCCGCTCGGGGCTACGGGCGCCGAGCTGGACCTCGAGGCCGCCGCGGGCGAGCAGGACAGCCACCGCCGTCCCCCAGCTGCCGGCGCCGATCACCGCGGCGCGGCGCATCGGCGGCAGGCCGCCGAGGTCTTCCCACTGCAGCTGCACGTTCGGCCAGATCCGCGCCGTCACCGTTTCCGCCAGCGCCGGCGAGGGCTCCTCGGCGCGGGGGAACGTCATCGCCCGGCCCAGCCTCACCTTCACCTTGCGGGGACGGATGCGCCAGCCGCGGCGGACGTGTTCGGTGCCGATAACCGCGGTGGGGATCAGCGGCGCGCCGGTCTGCAGGGCGAGGCGGCCGACCCCACGCTTGGGGTTGCCGAGCGTGCCGCGCCGGTGTCGGGTGCCCTCGGGGAAGATGCAGACGGTGCCGCCGCGTTCGACGAGCTGCCGCGCCGTCGTCATCGCCTCCTCGTCGGACTCGCCGCGGCGGATCGGGAAGGCACCGAGCCGGGAGAGGATCCAGCCCTGCCAGGGCCGCCGGAAGAGCTCGACCTTGGCGACGTAGTTCATCGGCCGGCTCCAGGGCAGGCAGCCACCGACCACGAAGGGGTCGAGGAAGCTGCGGTGGTTGGAGGCGACGATCAGGCCGCCCTTGATGTGGCGGGCGTGCTCGCGGCCTGTGCGGCCGTAACGGAAGTAGACGAGGAAGAACGGCGTCAGGAAGACGCGGGCGAGCAGGTAGAGGACCCGGTTGACCCCGTGCTCGCGGGTGTAGCGATGGTAGGCGGCAAGCCGCTCTGGCGACACGCAGAGCGCTACACGGTTGAGTGTCCTCGGTTACCCGCCGGTCCTACCAGGCTGCCTCGATCAGCTCCGCCAGCTCGCGACGGTCGGGTGGGTCCGGCGTGAAGGCGAGCTCGGGGCGGACGAGGATCGCGTCGAGCGCCTCGTCGAGCTTGGCCCGGTCGGCGCCGGCGGCGCCGAGGCCGGCCGGGTTGCCGCCCAGCTCGAGGATCCGCGCTTCGATGTGTTGGGGGTCGGTGGAGTTCGCGGCGGCGAGGCGGGCGAGGCGGTCGGGGGCGCGGCCGACCAGCAGCGCCGCGGTGCGAGGCAGGATCGCGGCGTTGGTCTCGGCGTGAGGGCTGCCGCAGATCCGCACCAGCGACTGGCAAACGACGTGGTGGACGCCGAACAGGGCGGAATCGATCGCGTAACCGCAGAGCAGCGACCCGAGCGCGAGCTGGCCGCTGTTGCGCTGCTGCCGCTCCTCGTCGAGCGAGGTCGCGATCAGCTCGGCGCCGCGCAGCGCGGTCATCTCCGAGACCGGGTTGGCCAGGGGGGTGTAGAGCGAGTCGAGGCCGTGGGCGAGGGCGTTCATGGAGCTGGCCCGCAACGCCGCCTCCGGTTGGCTCGTCATCGCCTCCGGGTCGGCAACGACCAGGATCGGCCGGACCAGCGACCCGACGCCCACCTTGGCGCCCGCCGGCAGGCGGTGGATGCCGGTCATCTCGGCGCCCGACATCGTCGTCGGGATCGCCGCGACCGGGACGCCGGTGACTGCCGCGACCGCCTTGGCGACGTCGATCGTGCGGCCGCCGCCGAACGCGGCCAGGGGCCGCTGGGAGACTCGGTCGAGGAGATCGGCGGCGAGGTCTGGCACCGCCCCCGGCGCCACCTCGTGCACGGCCGTCGCCTCGCCCCGCAGCTCCGCGGCGGTGGCAAGCGAGCGCGACGTGGCCAGCAGGTCGAAGGGCTCGAAGCCGTGCTCGCGCAGCAGCTGCGGAGCCTGGGCGACGCCCTTGCGGCGGAAGGCGACCGTGCGGCCGGCGTCCCGCCAGACGAAGTCGCCGCTCACTCGGCGGCGGCCACCCGTGGGTTGTTGACCGGCCTCAAATTCGGTTCGACCTCCGCTCGCAGATGCTCGTAGTCGGGCGGCAGCGAGAGCTTCTCGCCGAGGTGCTCGAGCGGCTCGTCAACGGTGAAGCCGGGGCCCATCGTCGCGATCTCGAAGAGGACGCCGCTGGGCTCGCGGAAGTAGATGGAACGGAAGTAGAAACGGTCGATCTCAGGCGTCGGCTGGGCACCGGCGGAGACCGCCTTCTGGCGCCACTGCATGTGCTCCTCGGGGAGCGAGGCCCAAGCGACGTGATGGACGCTGCCGGCCCCCTGCAGGCCGCGCTCGGCGGGCGGCTCGTCGAAGACGTAGAGGCCCCCGCGCTGCTCGCCGCGCGCCTCCCAGGCTCCGCCCTCGACCCGCTCGAACTCGAGCGCCTCGAGGAGGCCGCTGCTGGCCTCGGGCGCGGCGCTGTAGGCCCGCACGGCGTGGAAGCCCTGCAGCGCCAGCTCGGCCGGGATCTCCGGATGGTCGGCGATCAGCGGCGCGTCGGTGACGCTGATCACGAGCAGCTCGTGGTCGAGCCCCTCGGGATCGGCGAAGCGCAGGCTCTCGCCATCCCGCTCGGACTCGATGCCGTTGGCGGCGAGGCGCTCGGCCCAGAAGTCAAGCGAGTCGGTGGAGGCGACGCGCCAGACGACCCGGTGGACCATCCCGGCGCCGGCGCGGCCGCGCGGCACCCCGGGGTACTCGAAGAAGGTCAGATCGGAGCCCGGGTCGCCGCCCTCGTCGGCGAAAAAGAGGTGGTAGACGGTGGGGTTGTCCTGGTTGACGGTTTTCTTGACCAGCCGCAGGCCCAGCACCCCCGCGTAGAAGTCGACGTTGCGCTGGGCGTCCTCGGTGATCGCGGTGATGTGGTGAATGCCCTCTAGCTTCATGGCCCACGTATAGCATCCCCTCTATGGGTCGCGGGCGAAGAAGGACGGTAAAAGCCCTGGTCGCGCTCGGCTCGGTCCTCGCTTTCCTCAGCGTCTTCGCGATCTGGGTCGAGCGCCAGGCCCTCGACACCGACGACTGGGTCTCGACCAGCGGCCGCCTGCTCGAAAACGAGGAGATCCGCACGAAGCTGGCCGACTACCTGGTCGACCAGCTCTACGAAAACGTCGACGTCGAAAAAGAACTGAAGGAAATCCTCCCCGGGGAAACCAAGGAGTTCTCGGGGCCGCTGTCCGGCGGGCTGCGGCAGGTCGCCGGCGACGGCGCCGAACGGGTGCTGGAAACGTCGACCGCGCAGGGCCTCTGGGAAAAAGCGAACCGCTCGACCCACGAACAGCTGGTCGAAGTGCTCGAAGAAAAGGGCGACACGGTCTCCACCGAAGGGGGCGAAGTCAAACTCAACCTCGGCGCCCTGATCACCAACCTCGCCGACCAGGTCGGCATCGGGGCCTCGCTGGCGGAAAAACTGCCGCCCGACGCGGGCCAGATCCGGATCCTCCGCTCGGACCAGCTGAAGACCGCGCAGAACATCACCACCGCGGTCAAGGGCCTGGCGCTGATCCTCTCGATCCTCACCTTCCTCTGCTTCGGGCTGGCGATCTACCTTGCCCGCGACGGTCGCTGGGTGACGGTCCTGTTCTGCGGCATCGGCCTGATCGCGGCCGGCTTCGCGGCGATCGTCGCCCGCCACATCGCCGGTGGGATCGTGGTCGACCAGCTGGTCGTCGAAGACAGCGTCAAACCCGCCGCCAACGCGGCCTGGGACATCGCGACCTCGCTGATGACGAGCATCGCGACGACCCTGATCGTGATCGGCGTCCTCTTCGCGATCGCCGGCTGGCTCGCCTCGCCGACGGGCGCCGCCCTCTCGGTCCGCCGCTTCTGCGCCCCCGCCCTGCGCGACTACGTGCCCTGGGTCTACACCGGCCTGGCGGTCCTCGTCTGCATCTACTTCCTCTCCTCGCCGACGCAGGGCCTGCGCTCGTTCCTGACCACCCTGATCGTCGCCGGCATGGCCGCCTTCGGCATCCACGAGCTCCGCAAACAGACCGCCGAGGAGTTCCCCGACGCCGGCTACAACGAATTCTTCGGCCGCACCCGCGAGCGCGTGGTCGGCGCCGTCAAAGACGCCAACATCTCCGAGCGGGCCTCCAAGCTGCGCCTCCCGGAAGTCCGTCGACCGCCGGCTTCCGGCGCCGAGGAGGGCCAGCCGCCGTCCGCGGCGACCCCGACCGCCGAGGCACCGACCGCGACGATGCCGACCGACGCCGAGGACGCTCGCCTGGCCCGCCTCGAACGTCTCGCCTCGCTCCGCGAGAAAGGCATCCTCAGCGACGAGGAGTTCGCCGCCGAGAAGGCACGCGTGCTGGGCGACGACGCGGCCTCGACTTAGCCGTTCTCCGCATCGAGGCCGTCTAGCACCGCGGTGCAGGCCTCTGACACCAAGCGGTTCCGCTCCCTCAGTTCGCACGCTTCCAGCCACTCGGGCTCGATGCTTTCCGCATGCCGCACGGCCTGTTCGCGCAACCGGGAGAGACCCCGCCTCAGCAGCTCCGGCGAAGAACCCAGTGCCACCGGCTCACCACTCCCGTCGCCGAACCCGAGATCCTCGAGCAGCAAGCGCAGATCATCGACGTACTCCTGACTTAGACGTTCGGCGCCCTCGTAGTTTTCGGTCTGGATGGCGAGCTCGATGTCGCCGATCCCGCTGAGGCGATCGAGGATCTGGTCATAGAGCGCGTCCCGTTGCTCAACGGTGATGGTGATCATCGCTGCCGCAACACGTAGAACCTCTCAACCGACCCACGTACCTGCCGCTGACCTACTTTCACCAGCACCTCAGCCTTCCTAAGCTGATTCACGTGGTAGGAGACCAACGAGAGCTCAAGGTCCTCGACGCCGAAAAGCCGTTGCAGATCGGTGGCCGAGAGGGGCTGGTCCATGTAGGCAAGCGCTTCGATGATCGCGACCCGCAACGGGTGAACGACTCGGGGGACCAGCCAGGCCCAATTGAATTCGGGCGATCCGTCCGCCTTCATCGCCAGGCCGGGGGGAAATGAGTCTGGGTATGGAGCTCGGGAGTGGTCACGGGGTGGAACCAAACTGCGGAATCGTGTGAATGTGTCAGCCGGCCCGACCATAGGCAAGGAAACAGGGAATCCCCTGAGTTACAGACCTCGACCCTGCCTACGGTCGGCAAACCCTTCTACGAATTTCAGGATCCGTAGCGCGGTTTGTTCCGACTAACTGGTGAAAGGCTTCCAGGCCAAACGGTCGCGGTCAAACAGGGGATGCTGGCTATACAGCGCCCTCCTCTGGTGGCCTTGGTGCCGTCCTTGCTCGCTGGAAACCCATGTGGGCAACCATCATTGAGACAGCGTCCTCTCCTGACTTCACACGCCGATTGGTGGATGTGGCCTCGATCTCCGCGTACTTTGACCAGGAACGCGCATGCTCTTCGGCCATTTCCTCGCGGCCCCGCTCATCCACGTTGAACCATCGCCACGCCATGCATACGCGCGGATCGCGCATCTTCCCGGATGAAAGTGCGGCCATTGCCTCGGCCGTCATCCCTTGAAGGTTCAGCCCAAACGTAATCTCGCGATGCTCAGGGGTCATCTCCGCCATCTCCTCGTCGGTGTAGAACGGCATCTCGATGGCCCGGTAGTAGTGCAGTTGGGTATTTCGCACACGTTCGACTTTGGCAACTTCAATTGAACCGGCATCGAGGAGTTCCCGGATGTGATGGGAGACGTTGTTCGCCGGCTCGCCAATGATCTGTGCAATCTGTTCCGGCGTATAGGTGCCTTCATTCAGAAGGATCAATACGCAGATTCGAGTGCGATGTCCGAGGGCATAGGCAACGACTTCATCGATCGCCTTACCTCTTTGTCCGGCCCTTCCGCGCTTGGTGGCGTTCACTGCGTCTCCTTCCAATGAAAGATTTAATCCCTGCTAATCAGTGGATGCGGAGCGAGGATACGTCTTTCTGAAAGAAACGGCACTGGATATCTAGCAATCCTCTAGATAGTTGAAGTCTCTTTAGCATTGACCCTCCTTCCCGGCGGCTCGCGCCGGACCGATTGGGGAAGGGGGTGAGAGTTGATGCAGATCGCGAAAGTGACGCATGTCTACGTGCGCTACGCCATCTCAAAGAGCGCCTAGGACCGAGCTAGGGCGAGGGTCGGTCGTGCCCCCAGTGGCAGGGCCGGCCCTTTGTGCCGCAAAATCTGAGACCAAAGGACGCTAAGAAGATTATCAGAAGCAATGTAAAAATTTACATGGCGGTACAGGTCTCCAAAGTGGACGATGCCCGGCGTGGGCAACCTTGGCCAGAACCTGAGGGCTGCCCGCGAGACGCGCGAATGGACGCAGGAAGAGTTGGGACAGCGCAGCGGCGTTCAGGCAGGGGAGATCAGCCGAATCGAGGCCGGGAAACGGGATCCTCGGGTCTCGACGGTGGAAAAGCTTGCCCGGGCTATTGGGACGTCCCCCGGTCGCCTGCTCGACTGATGGGTGCGGGCCGACGTCCAAAGCCCCCCTCCGGGTTCGAACCGGAAACCTCCTGATTACAAATCAGGCGCTCTCCCAGGTTGAGCTAGGGGGGCCGGGTGGCAGATAATGCGTGAGATGCAGGTGAGCTTCCGATTTCTCGGGCCTGAGGAGGGTACCGTGCTGACCGGGGCGATCGAAGCGGCTTACGGGAGCAGCTACGACGTTCGCTGGGTCTACGACGGCGCCGAGGTGGCGGCGCGGCTGGGCGACGGGCGCTACATCTCTTGCGTCGCCGAGGGCGAGGACGGCGGGCTGCTCTGCCACATCGGGATGAGCAGGACCGCGCCGGAGGACGCCGTCGCCCATTCCGGGCAGGCGGTAACGCTGCCGGCGGCGCGGGGCCAGCACCTCTTCACGCGGACCAAGCGCTACCTGATGGACTGGGCGCAGGAGCAAGGATTGGCCGGGATGTTCAGCGAGGCGACCGCGGCCCATCCCTACAGTCAGCGCGCCAACGTCGAGCTGGGGGCCCACGAGACCGGCTTCCTGCTCGGCAGCTCGGTCTCGGCGGAAG
>CAMPIP010000087.1 GCA_946886425.1 uncultured Actinomycetes bacterium | reverse complement strand
CTGGTCGCCCAGGCCGACGTGGTCCGCTACCGGGCGCTCCTCCTCATCCTCGCCGCCGGCAAGACCGCCTCCTCGCTCGGCTCGCTGGCCTTCTTCGCGATCCAGGACCAGGTCTTCATCTACCTGCTCAACTTCCTCGTCGACGGTTTCCTGGCGCTGCTGGCTCTCTACCTCTGGGTCCTCGCCGGCCGGATCGGGCGGCCGGTCGACCCCGGTTGACAGCGCCCGCCAGGGCTCTCGGCCGCTGAGCAGCGCACCCTCAGCGCGATCTGCGCGGCGATGGCGCCGGGCATCGACGGCCTCCCCGCCGCCGAGCGCGACGTCGACGTCTCTGGCCCGGTGGCGGAATTCCTGCGCTCGGTCTCGCCGCGGGTCCTCTCGCGCCTGAAGCTCGGCCTGCGCGCCTTCGAGTGGCTGCCCTTCCCCTGGCGCTTCAGTCGCCTCGACCAGGCCGCCCGGGAAGACTTCCTGCTGAAGCTGGAGGGGTCGAGCCTCTCCCTCCACCACGACCTGCTGCTGATGGCGAAGCTGTTCTCGACGCTCGGCTACGCGGTGGCGCCGGAGGTCGAAGGGCGGATCGGGTTCGAGGTGCGCTGCGCGACCTCAGACGGCTCGCTGCCGGAGCCGGCCGGCTCGCTCGGCGACACCGAGCCGCGCGGCGAGGGCGAGGAATGCGACGTGGTCGTGGTCGGCTCGGGCGCCGGCGGTGCCGTCGCCGCCGCCGAGCTCGCCGCGGCGGGGCTCGACGTGGTCGTGCTCGAGGCGGGCGGCCACTACAACCGCGACAACTACCCGCAGGACCACCTGGCGGCGATCGCCGAGCTGTACCGCGACGGCGGCCTGACGATCGCCGAAGGGCAGCCGCCGATCCCGGTTCCGGTCGCGAAGGCCGTCGGCGGCACGACGGTGATCAACTCCGGCACCTGCTTCCGGGCCCCCGAGCCGATCCTCGACGACTGGCGGCACCAGTTCGGGATCGAGTGGGCGAACGACCTCGACGGCGACTTCGCCGAGGCCGAGGAGACCCTGCGCGTCACCCAGCTCGATCCGGAGCGGATGGGCCGCAACGGCCAGCTGGCGATGGAGGGCGCGGCGGCGATCGGCGCCAGCGCCGCGCCGATCTCCCGCAACGCCGGCAAGTGCGTGCAGTGCAGCTCCTGCCCGTTCGGCTGCGAGATCGACGCCAAGCGGGGAATGCACGTCAGCTATCTGCCGCGGGCCGTCGCCGCCGGCGCCCGGGTCCGCGCCAACGTCCACGTTGACCGCGTCCTCGTCGAGGACGGCCGCGCGGTCGGTGTCGCCTGCACTCTCGCCTCCGGCGCCAACGGCCGGGGCCGCTCCTACACCGTCCGCGCCCGCCGCGCCGTCGTCGCCGCCGGCGGCGCCTTCGGGACGCCGGAGCTGCTGCAGCGCTCCGGGCTCGGCAACCGCCAGGTCGGCCGCAACCTCCACATCCACCCCGCCTGCTGGGTCGGCGCCCGCTACGAGGAGGAGGTGCGCGGCTGGGAGGGCGTCATGCAGAGCTTCTACGTCGACCAGTGGGAGGACCGCGGCATCCTCCTCGAGGCGACCTTCACGCCGCTCGCCTTCGGCGGCGCCTGGCTGCTCGGCGCCGGCCGCAGCCACCAGGAAGCGATGCTCGACTTCGGCCACGTCGGCTCCATCGGGGTCCACCTCTGCGACAGCTCCGCCGGCAGGGTCGGGCTCGGCGCCGAGGGTTCGCTGCGGGCCAGCTACAGGCTCAACCGGACCGACGCCGACGACATCGCCTTCGGGATCGCCCGCGCCGCCGAAATCCACTTCGCCGCCGGCGCCACCGAGGTCTACCCGAACATCCCCCGGGTCGGGGTTCTGAAGCCGAGCGACCTGCCGGCCTTCGAAGCGACCCGCTTCCGGCCGTCGGAACTGCGCCTGGAGGCCTTCCACCCGATGGGGACGGCGCGGATCGCCGCCGACCCCCGCGAGGGCGCCTGCGCCGTCGACGGCTCGCTGTACGGGACCCGCGACCTCTACGTCGCCGACGGCTCCCTCTTCCCCACCTCGGTCGGCGTCAACCCGATGATGACCATCATCGCCTTCTCGAAGCAGGTCGCGCGTGGGATTGCCGCTGCCGAGCGGTCCCGCTCAGCCGCGGCGCTCGTCTAGCCGCTCCGCCACCGCCGCGAACGAGGAGCCCTCTTCGGTCATCGCCCGGTAGCCGCCGTAGGCGACGCCGCCGGCGGCTACTAAAGCCAGGAAGACGCCCCAGGAGAGGGTCGTGTCGAGGGCGATGCCGCCGACGCTGCCGAGGTCGGGCGGGAAGACGACGCGGAGCAGGATCAGCAGCGCCGAGAGGCCGCCCCGCACGGCGACGGCGGCGTCGAGCGGCACCGCCGGCCGCCACTTCGAACCGCGCAGGCGCAGCACCGCGGTCGTCAGGGCGACGGCGACAGTGAGGAGCAGCACCGCGAGGACGAGGCTGAGCGTCTGCCAGGGGGTGCCGCCGGCGTCGGTCGGGAAGGTCGCCTCGCCGGCCGGCTCGGCGCCGTACCAGCGCAGGAAGCTGAAGCCGAGGAGGGCAACGGCCGAGACCGCCGCGATCCGCTCGCCGCGCCCCAGCCCCCGGGCGCCCGCGCGGGCCTTGCTCACGTGATCCGCCGCAGGCGGGCGGCGCGCAGGGTGTTGGAGAGCAGCATCGCTCGCGTCATCGGGCCGACCCCGCCCGGCACCGGCGAGATCGCCCCGGCGACCTCGCTGACCGGCCCGAAGTCGACGTCGCCGACCAGGCCGTCCTCGCCGCGGTTGGTGCCGACGTCGATCACGATCGCCCCCCGTCGGACCATCTCGGCCGTGATCAAGGAGGGCGAGCCGGCGGCGGCGATCACCACATCGGCCTCGCGGCAGACGGCGGCGAGGTCGCGGGTGTGCGAGTGGCAGTGGGTGACGGTCGCGTTGGCGGCCAGCAGCAGCGCCGCCAACGGCTTGCCGACCAAAATCGAGCGGCCGACGACGACGGCGCGGGCGCCGTCCAGCTCGGCGCCGGCCTCGGCCAGCATCTCCATCACCCCGGCCGGCGTGCAGGAGACCATCGCCTCCTCGCGCCCCTGGGCGAGCAGGCCGGCGCTGATCGGGGTCAGCCCGTCGACGTCCTTGGCGGCGTCGATCGCCGAGATCAGCGGGTCCTGGTCGAGGTGGTCGGGAAGCGGCAGCTGTAGGAGGATCCCGTCGACCCGGTCGTCGGCGTTGAGCGATTCGATCAGGGCCAGGAGGTCCTCCTGGCTGACGTCGCCGCCGGGCTCGTGGTGGAAGGACTCGATCCCGACCTCGGCGGAGTCTTCGCGCTTCTTCCGCACGTAGACGTGCGAGGCCGGGTCGTCGCCGACCAAAATCGTCGCCAGTCCCGGCGCGCTGGGCAACTGCGCGACCTCGGCCTTGACGCGCGCGCGGACGCGTTCGGCCAGCGCCTTGCCGTCGATGATCCGGGCCGCCACCGCTAGCGCCTCCTGATCGGGGCGTAGTCGGCCATCAGCTTGCGCTCGGCGCCGTCGCCGGCGAAGCGGACGACGACCACCCCGCCCGCCTCGACGGCGGTGACGACCCCGTCGCCGAAGCTGGCGTGGACGACGTCGTCGCCGGTCTGCAGTTCCAGGGCCGGCCCGGGATCGATCGGCGCCGCGGCGGCATCGCCGCTCGGCGCATCCCAGGTCATCCCGCCGCCCGTGTTCGCGGCGACGCTCGAGTGGCGATCGGTCAGTTCCACCGGCAGCTCGTCGATGAACCGCGAGGGCATGTTGCGCTCGGACCGCCCGAACAGCCGCCGCTCCCGCGCCCAGGTCATGTAGAGGCGCTGGCGGGCACGGGTGATGCCGACGTAACAGAGCCGCCGCTCCTCCTCTTCGCCGCCCTCTTCGAGCGCCCGCATGTGCGGGAAGGCGCCGTCCTCGCAGCCGACGATGAAGACCGTGTCGTACTCCAGCCCCTTGGCGTTGTGGAGGGTCATCAGCGTGACCAGCTCCTGCTCGTCCTGGAGCCCGTCCTGCTCGGTGTAGAGCGAGATCTGCTGCAGGTACTCCTCCAGCGGCGGCGTCTCGGAGTCGCCCTCGACCTCGCGCTCGCGGTCGAACTCGGCAGTGCCCTCGACCAGCGCCTCGAGGTTTTCGAGCCGCCCCTCGGCCTCGATCGTGCGCTCCGCTTCCAGCGCTTCCACGTAGCCGGTCTCGCTGAGGACGGCCTGCAGGACCTCGGCGACCGGGCCGCCCTCGTCGACCCGCGCCCGCAGCAGGTCCATCGTCTCGTAGAAACGGGTCAGCGCCTTGATCGCGGCGCCGCTCAGGCCCGGCACCTCCTCGGCCCGTTCCATCACCTCCCAGATCGGCAGCCCGGTCGTGTTCGCGTAGGCGGCGAGCCGGCTCTGGGTGGTGCTGCCGATCCCGCGCCGCGGCGAGTTGACGATGCGGCCGAAGGAGACGAGGTCGGCTGGATTGACGAGCAGGCTCAGGTAGGCGACCGCGTCCTTGATCTCCATCCGCTCGTAGAACTTGGTCCCGCCGATCACCTGGTAGGAGACTTCGAAGCGACCGAAGGTGTCCTCCAGGACCCTGCTCATCGCGTTGGTCCGGTAGAAGACGGCGACGTCGGAGCGCTTGACGCCCTCCTCGTCGGCCAGCCGCTCGATCTCGCCGGCCACCCAGCGCGACTCCTCATGCTCGTCGGAGAGCTCGGAGAGCTGCACTTTCTCGCCCCCGTCGTCTTCGGTCCAGAGCTCCTTGGGACGGCGTTCGCGGTTGCGCTCGACGACCGCGTTGGCGGCCGAGAGGATCGTCTGCGTCGAGCGGTAGTTCTGCTCGAGCTTGATCAGCTCCGCTTCCGGGAAGTCGTTCTCGAAGTCGAGGATGTTGCGGATGTCGGCGTGGCGGAAGCCGTAGATCGACTGGTCCTCGTCGCCGACCACCAGCAGGTTGCCGTGGTCCTTGGCGAGCAGTTGCAGTAGCCGGTACTGGGCGTGGTTGGTGTCCTGGTACTCGTCGACGAGGACCTGGCGGAAGGTGCGGCGCCAGCGCTCGCGGACCTCCTCGAACAGCTCCAGGGCGTTTACCGTGCGGACCAGCAGGTCGTCGAAGTCCATCGCGTTCGCTTCCAGCATCCGCTTCTCGTAGAGCGGGAAGGCCTCGGCGACGACCTCCTCGAAGACGCTGCCCTGCGTTTCCGCGTAGGTGTCGGAGTCGATCAGCTGGTTCTTGGCGCCGGAGATCTTCGAGCGGATCGCCCGCGGCGGGTAGCGTTTCGGGTCGACGCCGAGCTCGGAGAGGACCCGTTTCAGCATCCGCTGCGAGTCCGACTCGTCGTAGATCGTGAAGCTCTTCGAGTAGCCGAGCTTCTCGGCGTCGGCGCGCAGCATCCGCGCGCAGGCCGAGTGGAAGGTGGTCACCCACATCGCCCGCACCGAGCGGCCGACCTGCTGCCCGACCCGATCGCGCATCTCCGCCGCCGCCTTGTTGGTGAAGGTGATCGCGAGGATCTCCCCCGGCCGCGCCCGTCCCGTCGCCAGCAGGTAGGCGATCCGGTGGGTCAGCACCCGGGTCTTGCCGGAGCCCGCCCCGGCCAGGACCAGCAGCGGCCCTTCGCCGTGCTCGACCGCTTCGCGCTGCGGCTTGTTGAGCCCGGAGAGCAGCCGCTCGACCCGGTCGGCGCCAGGCTCCGTGGGCGCCCCGGATGCCTGGGCGTCGGCGTCCGGGTGCAGCTCGAACTCGCTCTGGAGCATCAGGCCGAGCATAGAGACGGGCGCGGCTGGCCCGAGTTGGTGTGATTTATCCCCGCATGGCGAGGAAAAGTCCCACCAACTCAGCCCCCGGCCGAGGAGCGGCCGGTGCGCGGGCGGATCTCCGGGCCGTCGCCGCCGCCCGACTCGCCGCCGTCGAGCTCGGCGAGGCGCCGCTCGAGGTCTCCGATCCGCTCCGAGAGCGCCTTGATCGCGTCGGCGATCGGGTCCGGGAGGTGGATCCAGTCGGCGTCGGGGCCTTCGACCCGCTTGCCCTCGACCCGGACCGGGTGGCCGGGGTTGCCGACCACGGTCGCCCCGGGCGGCACGTCCTCGACGACGACGGTGTTGGCGCCGACCTTGGCGCCGTCGCCGACCGCGATCGGGCCCAACAGCTTCGCCCCGGAGCCGACCGTGACGTTGTCGCCGACGGTCGGGTGGCGCTTGCCGCGTTGAAAGCCGGTGCCGCCCAGGGTGACGCCCTGGTAGAGCGTCACGCAGTCGCCGATCCGGGCGGTCTCGCCGATCACGACCCCGGAGCCGTGGTCGATGAAGAAGCCGCGGCCGATCTCGGCCGCCGGATGGATCTCGACGCCGGTGACGGCGCGGGTCGCGTAGGCGATTGCCCGCGGCACCCATGGGACCCCGGCTTCCAGCAGCGCGTGGGCGGCCCGGTGCGTCAGCAGCGCCTGCACGCCGGCCCAGCTGGTGAGGATCTCGGTGGTCGAGACGCCCTGGGCGGCGGGATCGCGGTCGCGGGCCGCTGCGACGTCGGCGCGGACCTCGGAGACGACCCTTTTCCACCTGCTCATGGTGAGAAGAAGGGTAGGGAGACGTAGCGCTCGCCCGAGTCGCAAACGATCGTCACCACCCGTTTGCCGGCCAGCTCCGGCCGCGCCGCCACCTGCAACGCCGCGGCGATGTTGGCTCCGGCCGAGATTCCCGCCAGCACGCCCTCCTGACGGGCCGCCAGCCGCGCCGTCTCCAGCGCCTCCTCGTCGTCGACGGCGATCACCTCGTCGATCACCGCGCGGTCGAGCACCTCGGGCACGAAGCCGGCGCCGATCCCCTGGATCTTGTGCGGGCCCGGCTGGCCGCCGGAAAGCACCGGCGAGCTGGCCGGCTCGACCGCCACCACCAGCGACTCCGGGCTGCGTTCCTTCAGCATGCGGCCGACCCCGGTGATCGTCCCCCCCGTGCCGACCCCGGCCACGAAGGCGCCGATCTCGCCGTCGGTGTCCGCCCAGATCTCCTCGGCCGTGGTGCGCCGGTGCGCCTCCGCGTTGGCCGGGTTGGAGAACTGCATCGGCATGAAGGCCTTGCGCTGCTCGCGGATCTCCTCCGCCAGCGCCACCGCCTCGTTCATCCCGCCCAGCGATGGCGTCTCCCGGACCTCGGCCCCATAGGCCCGCAGCAGCTTCGCCCGCTCCCGGCTCATTCCCTCCGGCAGGGTCAGGATCAGCTCATAGCCCCGCGCCGCGCAGACCATCGCCAGGGCGATCCCGGTGTTGCCGCTGGTCGGCTCCACCACCACCGAACGCCCCGGCTTGATCAGGCCCTCCTCTTCGGCCGCGTCGATCATCGCCACCCCGATCCGGTCCTTCACCGACCCGCCGGGATTGAAGTACTCCAGCTTCGCGCAGACGTCCCCGCCCACCTCGCCGCCCAGCCGGTCGAGCAGGACCAGCGGCGTGTTGCCGATCACCGCGGATGCCTCAGCTCCGATCCTCATCAGATGAAGTACATCCCCGAGCCGGCCTCTTCGGCCTCGCGGCGGGCGACTTCGGCGATGGTGGTCTGGCCGAAGACCTTGCGGAGGGCGGCGACGCCCTCGGCCCAGATGCCGCCGGCCTCGTCGGCCTCGGCGCCGACTTTGCCGTCGAGGGCCTGGACGACCTCGAGGACGGTGATCTCTTCGGCGGGGCGGGAGAGCGTGTAGCCGCCGCGCATGCCGCGGTGGCTGGTCAGCAGGCCGTCGCGGCGCAGGGTCGAGAAGAGCTGCTCGAGGAACTGATCGGGGATGCCCCGCCGCTCGGCGAGCTCTTTGATCGGCACCGGCCGGTCGCCGGAGCGGGCCAACTCGGCAAGCGCAACTACCGCATAGCGCGACTTCGAGGTGATCGAGATCAAGGGGCCTTTCTACCGCACCGGTGCGGGCTGGGCTAGGATCGGGCCAGTTGGGGCACCGGGAAGCAAGACGTGCCCGACCCGCGAACCAGCGATCGGAATCCGTCCTGAGCGAGCGCCCACACTGCCTGGTGATCGACGATCACCCCCTGGTCCGGCTCGGAGTCCGTGGAGTGCTCGCAGACGCTTTCGAGGTTCATGAGTCGTGCAGCCGCGAGGAGGCGCTCGACCTGATCCGTGACATCGGCGACGTCGACGTCGCGATCGTCGACATGCGCTGGCGCCAGAACGGCAGCGGTCCCTCGATCAGCGGCACCGACACGATCCGAGCCCTGCGCCGCGACTCGGCGGCGATCGGGATCGTCGCCCACGGCGAGCGCCCCGAGCGGCACCTGGCCAGCGCCGCTCTTCAGGCCGGCGCCAGCGCTTACGTCGCCCGCACCGCCGCCCCGGAGGAACTGCGCCAGGCCGTCGAGGCGGCCGTCGCCCAGGAGCGCTTCGTCGACCCCGCCGTCCCGCCCAAAGGCAGTCGCGGCAAGCTGACCCGCCGCCAGCGCGAGATCCTGCAACTGCTCGCCGACGGCGAGTCGACCACGGTCGCCGCCCGCGAGCTCGACCTCAGCGAGGAGACCGTGAAGACGCACACCAAGAACACCCTCGCCCGCCTCGGCGCCCGCAATCGCAGCCACGCGATCGCGATCGCGCTGCGCGAGGACCTGATCGTCTGAGACCTAGATCCAGCCGCGGTCGCGTGCGGTGAGGACCGCCTGCGCCCGGTCGACGGCGCCGATCTTGCCGTAGACGTTGTGCAGGTGGGTGCGGATCGTCGAGACCGAGAGCTGCATTTCGCTGGCGATCTGCTTGTAGACCATGCCCTCGGAGAGGTGGCGGAGGACATCGAGCTCGCGCGCTGAGAGCGGGCACGGCTCGCTGACCCGGGAGGCATCTTGGCGCGGCAGCGGCAGCTCGTAGAGGAGGTCGCGGAGGGCGTCGGAGCCGAGGCCGCACCGTTCGGCGGTCGTGCGCAGCCGTTCCGGCGAGACAGCCTCGCCCTGGGAATAGTGGGCGACCATGTCGGCGGTGGCGACCATCGCCGCCAGGCCGTCGGCGTCCTCGGCGTGGTGGCGCTCAATCGCGACGGCGATCCGCTGCGGCAGGTTCCAGCGCCGCGCCAGCACGCCGCCGACCAGGGCGTGGTCGATGCCGAGCTGCTCGCGTTCTTCCCGCAGGCGCTGCTCGGGGGCGCGGGCAGCGGCGTCGAAGTAGACCTTGTAGCCCGGGTGCAGCCGGGAGATGACGAGACGGCCGACGTCGTGCAGCAGTGCCGCCGCCGCCAGCTCGTCGCGCTCGACCCAACCGACGACGCGGCCAATGTGGTCGGCGGCCCGCTGGGTGGCGAGGGCGTGGACGCGGAAGCGCTCCGGCTTCAGCTCCCAGCCGCCGTTGGACTCGAAGAAGTCGAAGCTGGGCGCGGTCCCGGCGATCGCCAGCACGCCGGAGGGCTTCAGCATCTCGATCGCCTCGGGGATGCCGCCGATGCCGCCGGCGCCCATGCCGCTCCGGTTGGCGAAGCGGAGGACCGAGATCGAGAGGGCGACGTCGGACTCGACGGCTTCGATCAGCTCGCCGATCCGGGCGGTCTCGGCGGTCGCGGCGGCGATCACCCGCTCGCGCGACTCGATCAGGACCGGGA
>CAMPIP010000086.1 GCA_946886425.1 uncultured Actinomycetes bacterium | reverse complement strand
TCCGTGATGGCGGTCGGCGGCCGACTTGCCCCAGTCGAGAATCCGGCCCGCCTCCCTGATCGAGCAGTCCTCGAAGTAGACCAGGGCGAGCAGTTCCCGCTCCTTGCTCGGCAGGCAGCTCATCGCCTTGCGAAGACGCTCTTGGCGATCGAGTTCGATCGCCTGCTCCTCTGGGCTCGGTGTCGATTCGTCGGCGAGCTGGAAGGCGTCATCAAGCGATGACTGACTGGGCTTTCGGCTGTGTGAGTCGAGCAGGTTCTGATTGCGCCGCCAGGCGCAATTGATCAGCCAACCGACCGCGTTGTCGGCCGGCTGCCCGACCGCGAGTTTCTGCGCGTACTCGGTCGCGGCCTGCCCGATCAGGTCGTTGACGTTCTCCTCGATCCACTGCGGCGAGAAGCGTTTGCGGCGCAGCATCAACGTGAATCCCCGCGTCGCCTCGCGCAGCTCTGCATCGCTGACGCCCGTGGCGCCTTTGACCTCCCCGGCCTTCACACGTATTCAACCCGTGAAGGCGTTCTAGGGCTCGGCGGCTGCCTTCGGTCGCGGCTCATATATCCGTTGTCCGGCGCCGCGTCCGAATGCCCCCCCGCTGCTATGCGACCTGGGCGGGGCGTTCGCGGTGCCGGCCTGACGGCTCTCGACCATGAGCGCCGCGAACCGCAGCCGTGTCCCGAGCGCCGTTCTCCTCGCCCCGCCCGCTGCGCTGCTCCTTCTCGTCCTCGGCGCCGCCTGTCTCGCTGTCGCCTTCGGCAGCGGCGGCGGTTGCTCATCGGCGGCGCCAGCCGGCGGCGAAGCGGCGGGTGTCCCGCCCCGCTTGATCCCGATCTACCAGCGGGCAGCGGCCGCCTACAAGCTCGGTCCCAAGGGGCCGGCGGTTCTCGCCGGCATCAACTCCATTGAGACTGGCTTCGGTACGAATCTCGGCGTCTCCTCTGCGCAGGCAGAAGGGTGGATGCAGTTCCTTCCTTCGACCTGGGAAGCCTTCGGCGTCGATGGCAACGGGGACGGGACCAAGGACCCCTACGACCCATGGGACGCGATCTACGCCGCCGCGAATCTGCTCCACGTCGAAGGGGCGCCGGGGGACTGGCGCGCCGCGATCTTCAGCTACAACCATGCCGACTGGTACGTCGATGACGTTCTAGCCAGCGCCGAGAAATGGGCCTCGATTGGCTCCGTCGAAACCGCCGTCTGCGAGGCGACGGCGCCGAACGAGCGCGTCGCCCAGATGATCGCGGAGGCCGATCGCCTCAGCGCGATCCGGCCCGAAACGGAATACGTGTGGGGCGGCTCGCACGGGCTCACGCCGACGCCGCGCAATGGCCCCTTCGATTGCAGCTCGGCCGTCAGCCATCTTCTCCAGGTCGGCGGCTTCGGCAACGAGACGATGCCCACGATTGGCTTCGCGAGCTACGGGAGGCGGGGGCCAGGGCGCTGGGTGACGATCCTCAACAAGCCCTACGAACCAGAAGCCCATGTTGTCCTGCGCTTCGAGCCCGGCGTGACCCCGCCGGAGAAACGGTATTGGGGCACGTCGGGCTTCATTGAAGGCGGCGGCAAGGGGCCGGGGTGGATTCCCGAAAGCACCTTCGACGCCGGCTACCTCGCGCGGTTTGAACTACGACACCCGGAAGGAATGTAGGGCTTCCTGGGAGAAGGCGCCGACAAGGTGCCTAGCCTTCTCGCAATGGGCTGGGCGACGACGCGGTTGGGGCGACACTTCTGGGGCTACATCGCGCTCTCCTGCGCCGCCGTCTCGCTCGTCTACTTCGCCTTCATCGCCCTCGTCCCAACGGCGAGCGGAATCAGCGCCGACTTCTATGCCACCTCGGCGGCGATCCTGCCCGTTCTGCTCCTTGCCTTGCTGGTCCGAATCGGACGCCTCGCCAATGGGCTCATGCGAATTCGTTGGAGTCTCCGGGACGCCGGAAAGGTTGAGGATGAGCTGTGCAGCCTGGCAGCCGACATCGAACAGACCCTTTCGGAATTGAGGTCCCGGGGCGCAGAGGAGTTAGTTCCCGAATCCGAAGAGCAACTTCGGCGAGTCAAGGCCCTCCAGGAAAAACCCGATTTCAACGACGCAACCATGAAGCGGCTGGACTCCGCGACCACGCAGGTCATGTTTGCCGCTCTCCTTGTCGCGCTCGCGGTGGCATCCGTTGGGGGCGGAGCGGCCCTGGTTGCACTCGCCACTGACCACTCCACCGCCTCGACGCTCGCACTTACCTGCTTGGGGCTCCTTTGGCTTCTCTACACCCTCATTGCTTTGGAGGTCGTCTCTTTCCAGAACGCCTTAGCCGCTGGCCTCCTAGACGCCGACTAACTCTCAGATCCGCATCCCAGTCAATGCCGCTTGGGCGCGCTCCGACTTCGTCGGTGCGTAGTGCCGCCGGGTCGTCGCGATATCGCTGTGTCGCAGAACCTCTGACACCACGTCAATCGGAACCGGGTTCTCCTCGTCATTCAGGGCACACGTTGCCCAAGCGCGTCGGAAGCAATGCGGCGAGACGCGGGAGGTCATGCCGTCAACCGCGTCGGCGCCCTCCGTCGCCTTCTTGAGACCAACCCCAGCTCTGATTCCGTGCCAGTTCATGATCTTGGTGAGCGTCTGCGGGTGGGTCTTTTTCCCCTGATCCGTCAGCAGCACGTACGCCGTATCGGGGTCGCTCAGCGCGTCACGAATCGCGGGACTCCGCTCGGCCTCGGCTAGCTGCCAACGACGGTAGAGACGAAACTGACGGACCAGCGGCGGCGCCAGGTCGAATACATCGACCTTCCCGTTCTTGCCAACCACTTCCCATTTCCCAGTGTCGAGGTCAACGTCAGGCCAGCGAGCATCCGAAAAGGTTTGCCGACGCGAAGGCGCATAGAACATCCAGTAGGCCAGCAGCCGCGCCCTTGGCGTGCCGGGTGCATCGAGCAGCTTTTTCACGTCCTCACGACTCGGCGTGTAGCCGCGTTTGTGAATGACCTTCGGCGAGGACTCAAGCGCAGCGGGGTTCACGTCGGGCAGATCTTCTTCGGCGTAGAAGTGCCGGTAGAGGAATTTGATCGCCGACAGGTGGCTCTTGCGGTAGGAAGCCGACCAGCCTGCCCCGCCTCGCCCGTCTGGATAGCCCCTGGCCTTGCACCACTCGCAGCGCAGTCGAGACGAATGCGGCTTCTCGCCGCCATGCTTCTCCAGATGGCTCATGAACAGCCGGACGTGCTTGGGTCGCGCCGTGTAGAAGGTCCGGCCCTGCGCGCTGGCCAAGTACTGGCCGTAGTGGGCTAGGTGGTCGCGGTAGCGGTCAAGCGTCGCGTCCTTGCCGATC
Source organism: uncultured Actinomycetes bacterium (assembly GCA_946886425.1). The sequence continues at coordinate 6,259 of CAMPIP010000086.1, read as the reverse complement.
CCCGCGTGGTTGACTTCGATCGCCTCCGCGATCAACTGCTCGTTTGACAGCTCCATCCTCAACTCCTCGAATTGATCGAGGAAACGAGCCGGCGCTCCGTCGAGCTGGGATCGGTCTGATGGCATGGAGGGCCTGTCCAAGCGGACCCCCCATACGCCCCCACCGACCAGTCGCCAACGCCACCCTCTGCAAGAGAACTAGCCTGCGCTCGCTATCCAGACTCGAAGCCACGTCTGCCCTTTTCCTCGGGTCTCCGAGTCGCCTGGTCTTTTTGGTTCGAACTCTGGGCTAGAACGCTGGTTCGAAACCAGCCGTGCCCATGCCGAAGCGGGAGGCCGCTACCCCATGGCAACTCTCTAGCGGTCGTGTGACAGGAGTGTGACGAAGGGTCGTCAGCGGTCCTGCAGGACCGAGAGGGTGTTGCCGGCGGGGTCTTTGAACCAGGCGATCAGGGGGCCGCCCTCGCGCATCACGCCCTTCTCGTCCTGGGGGAGGTCGGGGTTGGCGTACTGCTCGAAGCTGACGCCACGGGCGGCGAGGTCGTCGACGCCCTGGTCGATGTCGTCGACCGGGAAGTTGAGGATCGTGTAGCTGGGCGGGGTCATCCCGGGACTGAGGTAGACGATCGTGTCGCGGTCGCCGGCCAGGTGCAGGGTCATCAGGCCGAACTCCTCGTCCAAGACCTCGAGATTCAGCCCCAGGGTCTCGCCGTAGAAGCGCTTCGCCGCCTCGAGGTCGTCGACCGCGAAACCGCTGAAGGCTTTCGACCCGGCGAGCATGACTACGGGTCGCGGACCTGGGCGCCGCGGCAGTCGCTGCCCCAGCTCGCCTTCGGCTGCCCGTTGGGGACGATCTTGATGTCGACGTAGCGACGCTGCCCTCCGCAGTGGCGGACCTTGAAGAGGGTGACGCGGCCCTTGTAGGCCTTGAAGTTGCCGGCGGCGCAGTAGGGCTTGCAGGTGTTGAGGTGGATCGTGCCTTCGGCGGTGGCGCGAGCGGTGCCCCAGCCTTCCCACTCGCCGAGACGGTCGACCCAGGCGGCGCCGGTGCTGTAGTTGATGTCGACGCGGTTCGGTTCGATCTGCGCCGGCTTGCCGAAGTTCTTCCAGAAGATCGGCTTCGGCTCGGTGGCCGCCGCGGCGGAGACGGCGGCGATCGCCAGGACGAGGGCCAGCCCGGCGCACGCAAAAACAGCGGCACGGCGTGGGCTTCTCCTCGGCGGGACCATTGCCACCGAGACTAGCGCCAGCCGCCGGTCGCGGCTACTACTCCTCGGCGGATGGCCGGCGGCGGTCGCGCTTGCGCTCGCCGGCCTGGCGCTTCTGGTCGAGCCGGCGCCGCTTCGAGGCCACGGTCGGCTTGGTCGGACGGCGCCGGCGGGGCACCCGCAGCGCCGCCGCCAGCTTCTCGGCCAGCCGCCGCAGTGCCAGCTCGCGGTTGCGGGTCTGGCTGCGAGCGTCCTGGGCGACCGCGGTGACGACCGGGCCGAGACGCTCCAGCAGCCGCGCCCGCTGCCGCTCGTCGAGCGCCCGCGAGGCGGTGACGTCGAAGACCGCTTCGACCCGGGAGGCGGTGACGTTGGCGTGCTGCCCGCCCGGCCCGGAGGAACGGCTGGCGCGCAGCTCGATCTCGGCCAGCGGCAGCGCCAGCCCGGCGTTGACCCGCAGCTCCTGGGCCATCAGCCGGCCAGCTCGGGGATGTGCCGCTCGAGGTGGGTGGCGATCGTCTGCCGCACCCACTGCTGCGTCTCCGAGTCGGCCATCCGGTAGCGGCCGAGCAGCATCTTCTGCTCGGTCAGCGGCAGCCCGGCGATCTCCCAGCGCACCGCCAGCCGCTCGAAGAGCAGCTCCGAGCGCCGCCGCCAGGCGTCCTCGAATGAGGTCGCGTCCCCAGCCGGCGCCTCGCCGACCTTGGCGATCGTCCCCGGGCTGAGCGACTCGCGCAGGCTCAACACGTTGCCCTCGGGGTCGGTGTAGTCGATCGCGACCGGCTTCTCTCGCGGCCGCCGCTGCTTCTTGCGCTTCGCCATCAGGCGAGTGCGTCGATCCGGCCGGCCAGCTCGAAGTCCGCGGCGGTGAGGCCACCTTCGGAGTGGGTCGAGATCCGCACCGTGACCGTGTCCCAGGAGATCTCCAGGTCGGGATGGTGGCCCATCTCCTCGGCCGGGGTGACGAGACCGTCGACGAACTTCACCGAGCCGACGAAGTCCTCGCGCTTGAAGCGCTTGACGATCTCCTCGCCGGAGCGCTCCCAACCGGAGAGCCCCGCCAGCTTCGTCTCGATCTCGGAGTCGCTCAACAGCGCCATCGCCCCTATGCTGGCACGCGCACGGCGGACCCGCAATGAGCGACTCGACCCCCACCCTCTGGCACCTCCCCGTCTCGCACTACAGCGAGAAGGCGCGCTGGGCACTCGACCACAAGGGCGTCACCCACCGCCGCAAGGCACCACTGCCGGGCAGCCACATGCTGTTCGCGCTGGCGCTGACCCGCGGCCGGCAGAAGACCTTCCCCGTCATCCAGATCGACGGCCGCAACGTCGGCGACTCGACCGCGGTCCTGGCAGCGATCGAGCGGCGCTACCCGCAGCCGCCGCTCTATCCGGCCGACCCCGAGCAGCGCCGCCACGCCCTCGAGCTGGAGGAGTACTTCGACGAGGAGCTCGGCCCCTACGCCCGCCACCTCGCCTTCTACGAGCTGATCAACGACCCGGAGCTGTTCGGCGAAATCGCCGCCCGCTCGGTGCCCGGCCCGCTCGGCCGCTCCGAGCGCATCGTCGGCGCCTACGGACGCGCTTACACCAGCCTCCGCTTCGGCGCCAACGATCGCGCCGGCGCCGAAGAGGCGGGCGGGAAGGTCCTCGCCGCCCTCGACCGCCTCGAGCGGGAGCTGGAGGCGAACGGCAACGGCGAGTTCCTGGTCGGCGAGCGGCTCAGCGTCGCCGACATCGCCGCGGCCTCGCTCTTCTACCCGGTCGTCGGGCCCGAGAACGCCCCGGTCCCGGCCGACCAGCGGCTACCCGCCGCGATGGAAGCTTTCCGCGAGCCGCTGCGCCAGCGCCCCGGCTACCTTTGGGTCGAGCAGACCTACCGGCACCACCGCAAACGCGGACGCAGCTAGCCGCCGATCGGGGCTCTCGGGTTCGAGCCCCAGAAGACGATCGTGCCGAGCATCCCGACGATGTGTACGACGATGATGTTGACCACCATCGATTTCGCGGTCGCGGTGCCGACGCCGATCGGCCCTCCCGAGGCCGTGTAGCCGTAGTAGCAGCCGACCAGCACGATGATCGTCGCCATCACCATGCCCTTGATCAGGCTGAAGAGGACGTCGGGCGGACTTTGGAACATCCAGAAGATCAATAAGTAGCCACCCGAAGAAACGTCCCCGACCTGCTGGACGACGGCGAAGTAGCTGGCCAGGAAGGCGACGCCGATCCCGACCAGGTAGAGGAAGGGGATCGCGATCCAGGCGCCGATCAGGCGGGTCGCGGCGAGGAAGGTGACGGGTTCGACCCCCATCACTTCGAGCGCGTCGATCTCGTCGGAGATCCGCATCGCCCCCAGCTCGGCGACGATCCCGGTCCCGACCTTGGCGGAGAGGATGTAGCCGAAGGCATACGGCACCGCCTCGCGGAGATCGCAGTAGGAGGAGAAGAGGCCGGCCAGCGAGGGCGCCCCGACGGAGCGGTTGAAATAGGCGCCCTGCACTCCGCACTGCAGCCCGATGATGAAGACGAAGGCCCAGATGATCAGGGCCGAGCCGAAGATCAGGATCCCGGCCTGGCGCAACCCCTCGCCGAAGTAACGAAAGCCGCGCCCGCTGAGGACGATCCCGGCAACCCGCGAGCCGAAGCGGGCGACCTCGCCGAAGGCGTCGAGCCATTCGCGCGGCCCGTCGAGCCATCCGATCGTCGGGCGTTCGGGGTTCACCGGATCGCCTGCAGCTGCGGGTTGGTCGCGAGCACGATCGAGGTGACCACGAACTGGAAGAAGAAGACCGCGACGAGCGCGATCACGACCGCCTGGTTGACGGCGCGGCCGACCCCCTCGGCACCACCGGAAGCCGTCATTCCCTTGTAGCAGCAGATCACGGCGATGATCGCCCCGAACGCCGTGCACATCAGGACCGAGACGGCGATGTCGGTGACGGTCGCGTTGGAGGACAACGTCGCGAAGAAGCCGCCCAGCGACTGGCCGTAGATGAGCTCGGCGGCGATGCCGCCGCTGATCCCGAAGACGATCGCGAAGATGTCGAGCAGGGCGGTGACGACCATCAGGGCCAGGAAGCGCGGCACGACCAGGTTCTTGATCGGGTCGACGCCGAGCACCTGCAGGGCGTCGAGCTCCTCGCGGATCTTCCGGGCTCCCAGATCGGCGGTGATCGCGGTGCCGGCGACGCCGGCGACGACGACCGCGGTGACCAGCGGCCCGATCCAGCGCACCGCGGTGACCACGAAGAAGCCGCCGAGCCGGTCGAGGGCGCCGAACAGCGAGAGGATGCCCGCCGCCTGCAGCCCCGGCGCCCCGAGGTTCAGCGCGAAGGTCGAGAGCGTCAACGGGAACCAGGACAGCTTCAGGACGAAGAGGAACTGCCAGACCAGCTCCTCCCCGTAGGGGTAGGGGCGCCGCACCGCCGAGACCACGGTCTTCGCGGTGAGGATCATCATGTTCCCCACCTCGGTGAAGGCCGAGTTGACGGAGCTGGTGGTTCTCTTGATTACGGCTTCGCCCGCCACCAGCTCATCGCTCTTCCGAGCGGTCCTCTGCCTTCCGCTTCTCCTCGCACCCGCTGCTCCGCCGCCCGCTGCGCCTCCGAGAGCTGCGCGATCAGCGTGTCGCGGGTCTGCTCCAGCTCCTGGACGCCGGCGACGTGTGCCTCCGCCCGCCGCGGCGCCGTCGGCAACTTGCCCGGCCGCAGGTCGCGCGCGTAGGCGGCGAGCTCGGCCTCGAGCCGGCCGATCTGCCGGCGCAGCTCCTGCCGCACCTCGATCGCCTCGCTCTCCGTTTCGGGATCGGGCAGTTGCGGCGGCGGCGCGAGAAGTTCCTCGTTCTCGTCGGGGAGGCTGGCGCAGGTCATCGCGACGATCGCCAGCTCGCGCGGGCCCAACCCCGCGTCGCGGGCACGGCGCAGCGCCTCGGCGGCGATCTCCTCCAGCTCCGGGGCGGGATCGACCCCGGCGGCGACGAAGGTGCCCTGACCCTGGCGACTGACGACCAGGCCCTCCCGCTCCAAGCCCTCGTAGACGGCGCGGACCGTATTCAGGCTGACTCCGGCCCAGCCGGCCAACTGCCGGAAGCTCGGCAGGCGCTCCCCCGGCGCGAGCTGCCCGGTCGCGATCAGCGCCCGCAACCGCCAGCTCAACTGCAGACCAACCGGCAGCTCGTCGCCGGGGTCGGTGGCAAAGGGATTCGGGCCGGGTGCGGCAGCGGCTTCACGCTGTGCCATCCGGCAGCACAGTAGCTCCCAGGGCTGTCATAGTCAACTGGCACAGCTAGGACCGGGCGAGGTGCTCACCTCCGCCGCGCCTTCCGGCCCCTTTGCCGCCGCCCAGAGCCGACGCGGCGAGACCACCCCGCAGATTCCCCCAGCCCAGCGATCTCCGGCCCCGATAAGGAAGAGACCGTAGTTGCGACCGGTGACGCTTGGCAGCGCGCACGAGGCGGAGTCGCCGCCGCTGCGCACTTTCGCCACGGTTCCGCCGCGGATCTCGCCGGCGCCGCGGTAGACGCGGACGACCCGGTAGCGATACTCGGCGCGGGCCGGGCCCAGCCGCTTTACCCCGAGCAGCCGGCCGACGATCGCCGCGTCGCTGCCGGCCAGCGACTCGCGCGGCGACGCCGGCGCGCAGGAGCAGGCCAGCGCGCTCTCAGCCCCGAGCAGGCCAAGCAACGCGACAGGAACAACCGCGATGGCGAGGCGCCCCCTGCGCACGACCTCAGCGTAACCCGTCCCCGCAAAGCCCGGTCAGAAACGGCCCCTATAGGGGCCTTAACCGTCCGAGCTCGCGGGCCTCACGGGGCGAGGACGATCTTCAGCGCTTCGCGGCGGTCGTAGAGCTCGTAGGCCTCGGCCACCTGATCGAGCGGCATGTGGTGGGTGACCATCGGCGCCGGGTCGAGCTTGCCGGCCTCGAGCAGGGCGAGGACGCGGTCGACGTGGGCGATCACGTTGGCGAGGCCGAGACGCAATTGCAGGCCCTTCAGCCAGGCGAGGCCGAGCGGGACCTCGCCGCGGCCGGCGTAGGCGCCGATCCCGGA
>CAMPIP010000085.1 GCA_946886425.1 uncultured Actinomycetes bacterium | reverse complement strand
GACCGACCGCGAAAGCGCTTCGCGGCCGACCCGCCGGCCTGAGCGAAGCGGGCGGCGGCCAGCTCCGGGTCGACGAAGACCTCACCGCGGACGAAGCGCCCGGCATCGAGCTCCCAGATCCAGGCGGCCGGCATGTCGCGGATCCCGAGCTCGTGGCTGCGCAGGTAGACGCGGCCGCTGACCAGGACCCGGGGGCCACGGCTCTCGACCTGCTTGGGCAGGATCAGCAGCTCGTCCCAGACGCGGCCGATGTCGTCGAAGTATTCGCGTAGGCCATCGGGACCGACGTAGGGGGTGCTGCGGCCGAGCTGCTCCGCCGTGACCGGAAAGAATTCCAAGCCGGGGTCGCAGAGCGTCGCGATCGCCTCCTCGTCGCGGCGGTTGAAGGCGTCGAAGAGACGCTCGACGCGGGCCCGGTGCGGCATGCCCCGACTCTATGCCGCGGCGCGGCGGGGGTCTACGCGGCGGCGAGCGGGTGCAGGGCGCCCAGCGACCCGCCCGCCTCCTCGCCGGTGTCGACGCTGGTCCGGGCCAGGGCCAGCATCGCCGCATCGTCGACCAGGCGGCCGGCGGTGAAGGCGTGGAGAGCGCCTTCGAGGCGCTCGACGGCGACGACCGGGCTGGTCGCTCCGGCCAGCTCGGAGCGCAGGCGCGACTCGCCGAACCGGCCGCCGGCGCCACAGGCCTCGGTGATCCCGTCGGTGATCACGACAAGCTGTTGGCCGGGCTCGACCGGCGCCCGCTCGAGCCGCCATTCCGCGTTGGCGTAGACGCCCAGCAGAGGACCTGGCTCGACCGTCTCGGTGACCGCCTCGCCGTCGATCAGCAGCGGCGGCGGATGGCCGGCGACGGCCAGCCGCACCGGCTGGGAGGGATCCTCGGAGAGGGTGAACGCGGCGACGCTGCAGAGCGCCGAGTCGCGGCGGGCGAGCAGCGCCCGGTTGAGCGTCGAGAGGGCGACCAGCGGGTCGCCGGTGAGGGCGGCGGCGGTGCGCAACGTGTAGCGGGCCTGGCCGGTGATCGAGGCGGCGCGAGCGCCGCGGCCGGTGACGTCGCCGATCACCAGCATCCAGCCCCCGGCGACGGGAAAGGCGTCGTAGAAGTCGCCGCCGACCTCGTTCTCCGCCCCGGCCGGCCGGTACATCGCCGCCGCCGACCAGCCACGGATGTGGGGCAGCGGCGGCGGCAGCAGGCCGCGCTGCAGGGTCTCGGCGATCTCCGCCCGGGCCCGCTCGGAGCGGCCGAGGTCGGTGAAGAGGCCGACGTTGTCGAGAGCGAGGGCGACGCGGCCGGAGAGGACGCGGACGAAGCGCTGCTCCTCCCCCCGGTAGCGCCGCCCCGACCACGCGACCCCGAGGGTGAGGGCACCGGTGGTGCGGCGGCGGGTTCGCAGCGGCGAGTTGACGTAGGAGCCCATGCCGATGCCGCGCAGAAACCCGAGGTCCTCGGGGTCGTGGGCGATCTCCCGCAGGTCTGCCTCGGAGACGCGTTCGCGCAGGCGCGCAGGCGGCTCGCGCTCGGCGGGGCCGAGCATCTCCGCCGGCAGCGAGGGCTGGCGGTTGCGGAGGCCCTGCTGGAGGTCGGCGGGGCCGCCGGGGGCGACCCGGACGGCCGCGCGCCGCGCCCGGCCCTCAGAGATCACGTCGATCATGCAGAAGTCGGCGATCGCCGGAACCAGGACCTCGCTGATTCCGTTCAGGGTCTCCTCGACCGAGCCGCCGCGGTCGGCGACGTCGGCGATCCGCTCGAGCACGTCGAAGCGACGGGCGATCCGCGCAGCGCGAGCGCGGGCGCGAGCGAAGAGGACCGCGAGCACGACCGCGGCGGCGGCGGGAACGACGATCGCGACGACGCTCATCTCTCTCCTTCCCTGGAAACCAGTTCGAGGGACTTACCCAAAAGAGAGTAGCCCGTCCTGCGATAGCATCGCAACCGGTTTCACTCAGCAATTTCATGGCCGCCGAAGCCCCCAACGTCAGCCCCACTCCGTTCGAAGTCGCCAACGAGCAGATCGGCGAGGTTCGCGTGCTCAGTGTCAGCGGCGAGCTCGACCTCGGCACGGCGCCGCAGCTCGAGGGACCGCTCGAGGAGGCGCTGGCGACCGGCAGTGGCCTGCTGATCGACCTCTCCGCCTGCGAGTTCATCGACTCGACCGGGATCGCCCTGCTGGTCCGCGCCTGGCAGCGGCTCGACGGCGAGCCGGGCGACGGCGTGGGCGAGAACGGCGGCTTCGCGCTCTGCGGCCTCAACGACCAGGTGCGGCGACTGCTCGAGCTCTCCGGGCTCTCCAACTCGCTCTCGATCCACCCCAGTCGCGAAGAGGCGCTCGCCGCGCTCGGCGGTTGAGGCGCGGGTTCGGCGCCACCGCGGCGCTGCTGCTGACCGGCCTCGCCGTCGCGATCGGTCCCAGCGCCGCCCCCGCGGGCGCCCCGCTCGACGCCACGGCTACGACCAGCGCCGCCCGGCCGCCGATCGGTATCTGGCCGATCCCCTTCGGGCCGAAACGCAAGCGGGAGATGGCGGCCTACTCGGAGCGCCACTACGGCGAACCGACCTGGCGGCTGCGCCACCCGCGGACGATCGTCGAGCACATGGCGCAGGTTGGCAGCGCCCGAGGCGTCTTCAACACCTTCGCCCCCGACGTCGCCGACGTCGAGCTGGGCGAGCTGCCCAACGTCTGCTCGCACTTCGTCGTCGCCGACTCGGGCCGGATCTTCCGGCTCGTCAACCTGCGCACCCGCTGCCGCCACACGGTCGGCCTCAACTGGACCTCGATCGGGATCGAGCACGCCGGCTACGGCGACGAGGACGTGCTCGGCGACCGCCGCCAGCTGCGCGCCTCGCTGCGGCTCACCCAGTGGCTGCGCTGCAAGTTCGGGATCCCGGTCCGCGACGTGATCGGCCACGCCGAGAGCCTCAGCTCCCCCTTCCACCGCGAGCTGGTGCCGAGCCTGCGGCACCAGACGCACGGCGACTGGCGCCACAGCTCGATGCGCGCCTACCGGCGGGCGCTGGCCGGTCTCGGCCCCTGCTAGATCCTCCCCAGCAGGAGCAGGATCAGGAGGACGATGGCGATCAGGCCGAGGATCCCTCCCGCCACCGCCACCTTGAGCAGAACCAGCACCAGCGCGATCACGATCAGAGCGGCAATCAGACCACCAACCATCGTCTTCTCCTTCCGTCGAACTCCCTTTCAACGATGCGGCTCGGGGTACCCGCGCCCTCGCTCGGGGAAACCGCCCGCCCGGCACGGCTAGACTCGACGGATGACCGACGGGCCGCACGGCTTCAAGGAGGGCGACAAGGTCTGGGTGCAGGACGCCGACGGCAACCGCCACCCCGGCATCTTCGTCGGCGACAACGAAGCCTCGGGCTGGTTCGGCGGCGGGCCGAGCGCCTACGTCGCCCACCCGGAGGCGCACCAGGCCGAGGTCGTCTCGACTTTCCGCATCACCGCGCGCGACGAGTAGCGGCGCGGCCCGGGGACGGCGGTCGATTTCGCGCTCGCCCGTTCGTCGCTTTGGCAGAGGGCCGGCGAGCCGGCCGACCGAGAAGCGAAGGAGAGCGCGATGCGTTTCATGATGTTCATGTGCCTGCCGGAGGGGACCCGCGAGGAGGACTGGAACCCAGCCCCCGAGGACGTGGCGGCGATGACCCGTTACAACGAGGAGCTGCGCAAGGCCGGGATGCTGCTCTCGCTCGACGGCCTGCACCCGCCCGCCGAGGCCGCCCGGGTCAGCTTCGACGCGGAGGGGCAGCGGACGGTCACCGACGGGCCCTTCGCCGAGGCGCGCGAGGTGGTCGGCGGCTACTGGCTGATCGAAGCGCGCAGCCGCGCCGAGGCGATCGAGTGGGCGAGCCGGGTCCCGGGTCGGGACTGCACCGTCGAAGTGCGGCGCGTCTTCGAGATGGCCGACTTCCCGGAGGACCTCCAGGAGGCCTTCCAACGCGAATGGGGAGGCGAGTAGGGGCCGGTGTCGGGAGCTGACGCGCAGCGTTCGATCGAGACGGTCTGGCGGGTCGAGTCGGCTCGCCTGATCGCCGGCCTGGCCAGGATGGTGCGCGACGTCGGCTTCGCCGAGGACCTCGCCCAGGACGCCCTCGTCATCGCCCTGGAGAAATGGCCCGAGAGGGGCGTCCCGGACAACCCGGGCGCCTGGTTGATGGCGACCGCGAAGAACCGGGCGATCGACCTGATGCGGCGCAGCAGCAACTTCGAGCGCAAGCAGGAAGAGCTGGTCCGCGAAGCCGGGGTGCTGATGGCGATGGACGCGGCCCGGGTCGAGCACGGGATCGGCGACGACCTGCTGGCGCTGATCTTCACCTGCTGCCACCCGGTACTGGGGACCGAGGCGCGGGTGGCGCTGACCCTGAAGCTGCTGGGCGGGCTGACCACGCCGGAGATCGCCCGCGCCTTCCTGGTCACCGAGCCGACGATGGCGCAGCGGATCGTGCGGGCGAAGAAGACGCTCTCGGCGGCCGGGGTGCCGTTCGAGACTCCGGATGGCGGTGAGCTGGACGAGCGGCTGCCGGCGGTCCTGGAGGTGATCTACCTGGTCTTCAACGAGGGCTACGCAGCGACCGCCGGCGACGATTGGATCCGGCCCGGGCTCTGCGAGGAGGCGCTGCGGCTGGGCCGGATCGTCGCCGAGTTGGTCCCCCGCGAGCCGGAGGCGCACGGGCTGATCGCGCTGCTGGAGATCCAGGCCTCGCGCAACGCCGCCCGCACCCGGCCGAACGGCGAGCCGGTGCTGCTGCTGGAGCAGGACCGCTCGCACTGGGACATGCTGCTGATCCGCCGCGGCCTGGCGGCGCTGAAGCGGGCGGAAACGCTGCCCGGACCGCTCGGGCCGTACGGCCTGCAGGCCGCGATCGCCGCCTGCCACGCCCGAGCCCTCGACGCCGAGGAAACCGAGTGGGTGCGGATCGCCGCCCTCTACGACGCCCTCGCCCAGGTCTCCCCCTCCCCCGTCGTCGAGCTCAACCGCGCCGTCGCGATCGGCATGGCGTTCGGGCCGGAGCCGGCGCTGACGCTGCTCGAGGAGATCGCCGACGAGCCGGCCCTGGCCCGCTACCACCTGCTGCCGAGCGTGCGCGGCGACCTGCTGGCCAAACTGGGCCGCGCCGCCGAGGCGCGCGCCGAGTTCGAGCGGGCCGCCGAGATGACCGGCAACGAGCGCGAGCGAACGCTGCTGCTCGCCCGCGCGGCGGAGTGCGGCTGATCCGAGCGCGGCCGCCCTTTGTGTCGGATAGCGGTACAAAAGACGACCGCACCCTTCTCAGCGCTCGTCGATCGCTCCCAAGACCGGCTTGATGTCGAGCACCGGGGTGCCGTCGAGCGCCTCCAGTTCGGCGACGCGGAGCCGGGGGCCGTCGACCTCGAGCAGGCGCACGCGGTGCAGGCCGATCGGGTTGGGGCGGTCGGGCGAGCGGGTCGCGAAGACACCCTGGCGGGGGCGCGTCGCGTCGCCGCGCGGGTGGACGGCGAGGACGTCGCGGTCGGCGCGGTCGAGCCAGGTGAGGACCAGCAGCTCGTCGCCTGGGCGGAGGTCGGCGGCGGCCGGCGCGACGGCCGGGTCGAGGACGATCCAGGCCTCGGGAGCGCCCTCGTCGCCCTGCTTCGGCGCCGCGGCCGGGTCGGTCAGCGGCGACTCGACGCGGCCGACGGGGCGCAGCACGATCGGGGCGGCCTCGGTCTCGCTCATCGGTTGCTCCTATGTCAAGCCACTGCCGCAATTTGCGGCGGCAGCGAGCCTCTCTGAGGATTGACGGGGTTGCTCATAGATAGATCAATTTCAGTTTCATTCAACAGCCGCCAGACTCGGCGCGCGAGGTGGCGCTCGAGGCAGCGCAGGGCTTCGATTCTGGTCTTGCCCTCGGCCTGCTTTTTGGCGAGGAACTCCCGGGCCGGGGCATAGCAGCGTCCCTGGGTGACGGCGATGCAGTGAAGGGGCAGTTGAGCTGGCGGTTGCCGCCGCGGTCGAGGCGATGGCGGACGCGCTTGCCCGAGGAGGCGGGGATCGGGGCAACGCCGGCCAGGCGGGCGAACTTGGCGTCTGAGGCAAGACGCTCGGCCCCGGCCGTCTCGGCGATCAGCTGGACCCGGCGGGTGCGTCGGCGGATCTCGACCACCAGCTCGCGGGCCACCCGCGCCCTGGTGCTCTTCTCGGCGCGGGCGAGTTTGCGGGCCACCCGCTCCTGCCAGACCATGCGATCCAGGGCCCCGGCGGGAATCTCCAGCTCAGGCCAGAGGTCGTGCAGGTGCCAGCGCAGGCGGCACTGGTCTTCGGAGCGGGCTTTGACCAGGTCCTCGCGGTGGTCGAGCAGGAGCTTGACCTGCATGGCGTCCTCGTCGAGGTGGGCAGCGGGCAGCGCCCCTGGGCCCTCTCGCAAAGCGGCCCTGGCGATAGCCAGGGCGTCGATCGGGTCCGACTTGCCCGAGCTGCGCTCTCCGCGGCGGCTTTCGCCCATCAGCTTCGGGGGGACACGCACCACGCGCTCTCCGAGGCGATGAGGAAGCGCTCCAGCGAGCCCGAGACGTGGCGGCAGTCCTCTATTGCCCAGATCCGTTCCTCGTCCAAGCTCCGTCCCCAGGCGAGCAATTCCCGAAAGCCCGGCTCTCTTGCCGAGGCGGTCAGCTCGCCTGCGAGCTGACCGGTCTGCGCAAAGACCGCCGCGCAGGTGACGAACCTCACTCGGGGCGGTTGCCACGCTCCTACCAAGTCAAGCCGGGGATCCTCGGGGGCGGCGGGCGACACAACCGATGGTGGTCAGACCTACGGGTCGACACCGAGCCTAGGAGTCAGCCCGTCGCCTTCCGAGAACCAACCGGCTCGGTCGGACACCAGCCGCCGACCGTTGGGCCGACGATGACAGTGAGGCGAGCCTAGCCGGCCGGCACCGGCTCACTCCAACCGCTCGAGGCGCGGGTTGGGACGCAGCTCGCGGCCGACCTTGGCGCAGGGGCGGCCGTCGAGCTCGACGACGTCGGCGGTGAAGTCGAAGCTGCCGCGCAGCAGCGCCGAGCCGACGCCGTAGGAGTCGACGGGGGCGCCGCACTCCTCGAAGCGTTCGATCTTCCCGGCGTCGAAGCCGCCCGAGGCGACGATCTTCACCCGCCCGTGGCCCGCGGCGTCGAGGGCTTCGCGAACCCGGCTCGCGAGGCGCGGGTTGACGCCGGTCAGCTCGGCCGCGTCCGGCTCGTCGGCGAGAGCGCGGTCGACGAGCCGCTCGGAGGTGTCGAGGCGGACGCCCCAGAGGTCCTCGCCGAGGGCGTCGGCGACCGCGACCGCGTCGGCGACCGAGTCGTTGTGGAAGTCGACCAGGACGGTGATGTTGATCTCGCCGGCGTAGCGGTCGGCGTAGGCTCGGGCGGCGGCCACGGTGTCGCCTCCGTAGGCCGCGATCAGGGCGTGCGGGATCGTGCCGGTGCCGCGGCCGCCCCACCAGCTCGCCTGGGCGTCGGTGGAGACGCCGATCGCGCCGGCCACGTGCGCCGCCCAGCCGTCGCCGGTCTGGACCAGCCAGTGGTCGTGGCGAGCCGGGAAGAAGACGATCGGCTTGCCGCGAGCGGCGTCGACGACCCGGCGCACGTTGCTCATCACCAGCGAGCGCCGCGCCAGCGTCCCCAGGTAGACCGTCTCCAGGTGGGCGAAGTCGGTGTACTCGCCGGCGATCGTCATCACCGTCTCCCAGGGCTCGATCCGGTCGCCCTCGTGGAGCGCCCACACCTCCATCCTCGGCCAGCCCGTCTTCCACTCGCCGCCGTCGCGGCGGCCCGAGCAGAGCCGCAGGACCGCGATCGCCTCGTCGATCCCGCCCAGCAGGCCCGCCCGCTTGGCGAAGACCTGCATGGTCACCCGCGGCGCCCGCCCTTCAGCTTCCAGCAGCTCCTTGCTGAGGGCGAAGTAGGAGTCCGAGTAGTGGGCCGAGCGGATTTTCTCGACCGGGAGGCGGAAGGTCTCGGCGGGGAGCCGCCCGCGCGCCGGCATCGGCGCGGCGCCCTCGCTCAGGGCGCGCCCTCCATCTCGTACTCGCGGAGGAAGCCCTCGAAGAGGCGGCGGTGAGCCTGCTCGTCGCGGAGGATCGCGATCACCATGTCCTGGGTGACCGGGTCGACCTGGTCGGTCTCCTCGACGATCCGCGTGTAGTGCTCGATCGCGCCGGTCTCGGCTTTGATGACGCCGCGGATCACGTGGATCACGTCGGTCTGCTCCTCGGGTGGCTGCAGGAAGCTCTGCTCGGCCCGGAACTCGAGCGACCCGGGGACGACGCCGTAGAGCTCCTTGATCCGGTCGGCGAACTGCTGGGCGTGGCCGAGCTCCTCTTCGACGTCTTTCGCCAGCGACTCCTTGATCTCCTGGGCGCGGACCCCGTCGAGGTTGACCGAGGCGGCGATGTAGCTCATCACCGTCTCCATCTCCATCCAGTAGGCCTTGGTCAGCAGCGCGACCACGTCGTCGCGGGTGCCCGAGGCATCGCCGTCGAGGATTCCCTTGCTGAGGCTGCTCATCTCCATCGCGATCTCTCTCCCGGGGGTCGGTTGCGGTGCGCCTTGCAGCTACCCGCCGCCGCGCCGGGCGAATCCGCCCGAGCGGCCGGCCGGCTAGGGTCCCCTCCCGTGGAGACGATCGACGCGCTGATCGAGAACAACGAGCGCTTCGCCTACTCGCTGGCGGAGCGGCACCTCGACGTGCGGCCCAGCAAGCAGCTGGCGATCGTCACCTGCATGGACTCGCGGCTGGACGTCTTCGCGGCGCTCGGGCTCGGCGACGGCGAGGCGCACGTGCTGCGCAACGCCGGCGGCATCATCACCGACGACGTGATCCGCTCGCTGGCGATCTCCCAGCGGAAACTCGGCACCCGCGAGGTGATGCTGATCCACCACACCGACTGCGGCATGCAGACGATCACCGACGACGGTTTCCGGGCCGAGCTGCAGGAGGCGACCGGGACCGCCCCGGCCTTCGCGATCGAGTCCTTCAAAGACGTCGACTCCGACGTGCGGCAGTCGATCCTGCGGGTTCGCCGCTCCGAGTTCCTGCTGCACCGCGACGCGGTGCGCGGCTTCGTCTACGACGTCGACACGCACCGCCTCCGCGAGATCCGCGCCGACTGACTGCGGTCGTCGTTTGGTCCGCTATGCGACCGAAATGACGACCGCGCCCCTTACGCCATCGACCGCGCGATCACGACCCGCTGGATCTCGTTGGTGCCCTCGTAGATCTGGGTGATCTTGGCGTCGCGCATCATCCGCTCGACCGGGTACTCGTTGACGTAGCCGTAGCCGCCCAGCACCTGGATCGCCTCGACGGTCACCTTCATCGCGTTGTCGGAGGCGAACAGCTTCGCCATCGAGGTCCACTTGCCGAGGTCGGCGGGACGCTCGGCGAGGTCGGCCCGCGAGCAGGCCTTGTAGAGGAGCTCGCGGGCGGCGGCGGTGCCGGTCTCCATGTCGGCGAGCTTGAACTGGATCCCCTGCAGGTTGTTGATCGGCTTGCCGAAGGCGATCCGCTCCTTGGCGTACTGGTTGGCGTAGTCGGTCGCGCCCTGGGCGATCCCGACCGCCTGGGCGGCGGCGCCGAGGC
>CAMPIP010000084.1 GCA_946886425.1 uncultured Actinomycetes bacterium | reverse complement strand
GGCCCGGCCTTTCTCCCCAAGCGCCTCGCTGAGTCGCCGCGCGAGCTCGGGGTCAGGGAAGGCCGGGCTCCCTTCGCCGCCACCCGGACCGCCCCAGGCGTGCGCCTCGGTGACGTCGAGCAGCGCGCCGGCCGCAAGGTCGGCGGCCAGCCCCGTGCAGGTCCCGACCCGCACCGCTCGTCGCACCCCCAGCTCCGCCAGGTCGGCCAGCACCACGGTCGCGCTGGGGCCGCCGATCCCGGTCGCCTGGATCGTCAGCTCGGCGCCCGCCGGCGTCCGCGCCGTGTAGCCCCACAGCCCGCGGGCGTGGTGGCTCATCTTCGGTTTCTCGAGCAGCGCCTGGGCCAGCATCAGGGCCCGCCCGGGGTCGCCGACGAGGATCGCGTCAGCGGCGACTGAGGTGACTGGGCGCAGCCGGCTCGGCATCGTCAGCCGACCCTATTGAGCCTGGCTCGGCCTCGGCGCCGCTGCCCCCGTTGCCGCCGCCGCCGTTCGCCTCCGCCGCGGCCAGCGATGCCTCGTGGGCGGCGATCGCCTGCCGCAGCTCGCGCTTGCGCATCCACTCGGCCGCGAAGTAGCTGCCGATCACGACGGCGAAAGCGAGCAGCTGCGCGCCCAGCGTCTCGACGGTCGGGTAGATGCCCAGCCAGGTCCCCATCCAGAGGGGGAATTCGATTTCGAGCGGGTGGATCGGCAGCCAGCCGACGCCCTGCATCGTCCGCGCCGTGTTGCCGACCAGGACGACCAGGACCAGCGAGATCAGGACCCCGGTGAGGATCAGCATCTTCTTATACGGGAGCTTGCGCTCGAGGGCGAAGGTGAACGCCCCGACGATCGCGGTCAGCACCAGGCCCAGCGAGACCCCGGCGAGGACGACTCCGGTGCCGGAACTGAGCTGCAGCGCCTGCAGGAAGAGGACCGTCTCGAATCCCTCGCGGAAGACGCTGGTGAATCCGAGCGTGTACAGCCCGACGACGGTCGCCGCGCCGGCGCCGGCCGCCAGCGCCGCCCCGGTCAGAGCCTTGCCGCGGTCGCGGTGGCCTCTGATCCACTCGGTCCAGTAGACGCGGTGGAAGAACCAGTTCATCACCAAGAGCAGGACCCCGATCGCGACGACGCCGACCACCGCCTCGAGCTTCTCGCCGTATTTCGAGAGCGAGTCGAGCAGCAGGATCGCCAGCACGAACATCAGCATGCTGGCTGGGAGGGCGAGCAGAGCGCCGCGGTAGATCGGCCGGCGCAGCTCCCGTCGCGGCCCGATCATGCTGGCGGTGATCGCGGCGATGATCAGGATCGCCTCCAGCCCCTCGCGAAAGACGATCAGTGCCGAGTTGGTGATCGTCGTCAGGGCGCTGGCGCCGTCGCCGGTGATCGCCCGGGCGTCGGCCAGCTTTTCGTCGAGGTCGAGCCTGGTTTCGATGATTTCCGGCAGCGGCGCCTTGTCGGCGACCAGGTTGGCGAGCCCCTTGTCGCCGTTGGCGCCGTACCAGATCAGCCCCTCGATCTCG
The DNA here is from genome assembly GCA_946886425.1 of uncultured Actinomycetes bacterium. The sequence continues at coordinate 8,185 of CAMPIP010000084.1, read as the reverse complement.
AGCGCCAGCTGCGGATCGAAGGCGCGCAGCTTCAGCTCCGGCCCGAACTCGAAGAAGCCGTAGGCGGCGAGCCGGGCCTGCTCCGCGGCCTGGTACTGGCCGGCCCCCGCGGCCGCTTCGAGCTGGTCGAGCGAGACGGCGACCAGTTCGTAGTCGGCTTCGTCGCCTCCTTCCTTCCACTCGTCGGGGGAGATCCGCTCGATCGTCGCCCCAGCCCGGTCGGCAACCGCTTCGACGTCCTCCTCGGCGGCCACCGCCCGATCCTGCTGGGCGTCGTCGACCTGCTTGCGGAGGTCGGCGAACTCGGCGCGGATCGTCTCGACCGCGGCTTCGTCGCGCTCCAGCAGCGCCGGCTCGAGGTCGGCGAAGGCGGCTTCGACCCCGTCCATGAAGGCGACCGCCTCCTGGACCTCGAAGGGGATCGTGACGCGGCCGTCGCTGACGCCTTTTTCGTACTCCTTGGGGACCAGGTCGAGGAAGCGTTCTAGCTGGCTGTAGCGGTTGACCTGCTCGTCGGGCGTCAGCGGCGCCGCCGTGAAGCCGGTCAGGTCGGCGTCGACCCGCCGTCGCGCCGCCGCGAATGCGGCCGCGTCGGTGCGGGCGGCGGCGGCGGCGAGTCGCGCGAAGTCGCGGTCGGTGGCGCGCCGCTCGTCGGCGCCGCGCTGTTCGCCGAACTCGGGGGCGAGCGCCAGCCAATAGCCGTGCGCGATCGCCGCCGTTTCCGCGAAGCGGCCGTCGAAGTCCCGTTCGGAGGCCTGCGTCGCTTCGTCGAGGTTGGTTACGAGGCGCGCCTGGAAGGCGTCGAGGAGGTCCTTTTCGATCTGCAGGACGGCTTCGTGGGGCTTGATTTCGCCCGCCGCCAGCGCCTGGATCGCGGCGGTCCCGTCGACCCCGGGGCGGGTAAAGCGGGTCGCCTTGCGGAAGTCGCGGATCTGCAGCCAGGCCCGCGCCCGCGCCGGTTCGTCGCGCTCGGCGACCGCCACGGCGACCGCCATCGCGCCCCGTCGCAGCGCCGCGATCGCTTCGCCGCGGGCGGTGGCAAGGCCGACTTCGTCGAGCTGTCCGGCCGCCCGCCGGGCGCTGGCCAGGGCCGCTTCGACCTGCTTGAGCTCGGCTGGCGCATCGGCGGCGAGGCCGTGCCGCAGCTCGCCCCGCAGGGCCTCCGAGGCGCTCCGCCCCGGCGCCGGGTCGCGTTCGCCGAAGAGCAGCCGCGACTGGGCTTCGAAGAGGTCGGCCCGGATCTGGTCGGCGGACTGCCAGGGCGGCGCGGCCGACGCCGTGGTCGCCAGGCCGATCAGCGAGCAGAGGAAGACCGCCGCCGCGACGAGCGCGGCAGCGGCGGTCTTGCCAAGCGGGCGGTTGCCTTTCGGGCTCGTCGGAATCCCTCCTCAGCCTTCCTGGAGCTCGACTTCGAGCTGTTTGGCGGCCTGGGTGACCTGGCCGGCGATCGTCTCCGCCTGGGCCTGGGCCTGGGCGCCGAGCGCGTCGGCCTGCTTGGCGTCGAACTTCTCGCCGTCGGCCTCGCGGTCGCGCAGGTCCGAGGCGAACGCGACGAGGCTTTCCAGCTCCTTGCGGGTCTGCTTCGCCTGCTGCGGGTTCTCCGCCACGATTGCCGGTTCGATCCCGTCGTAGGTGACGAGGATGCCGCCGAGGATGTCGGCGATGTCCGAGAGTCGCGAGGTGGCGACGAAGCCCAGTTCCTCGGCGCCTTCGCCGGCGATGAAGCGGGAGTTCTTCCAGGCCTCGAAGTACTCGCTCATGGTCGGGGTCATCACCACGATCGAGGTCAGCGCGTCGGAAGGAGTCGGCTCGAACCCCTGGGCGTCTTCGTCGAGGCTCTTGGCCTGGCGGGCGAACTCATCGAGGGTCGCCTTATATATGTCCGCGTCCGGGAGGCCCTCGCCGAACTCGACCTTGCCGTCGCCGTCGACGTCGGCCTCGGTTCCCTTCGCCTGCAGGTCCGGGTTGGTCCCGTAGAGCGCCGTCTCGGTCAGGAAGAAGAGGTTGCCGGGCTGTTTCAGCTGCTTGCCGGAGGGCGTCGTGAGGGTGAAGGAAACCGCGTCTTCGGGGGTCGAGGCGTCCGAGCCGGCGTCGATGTCGACGTCGTAGTGGGCCAGCCGGGGCACTCCGGCGACGATCCCCTCCATCTCCTCGTAGGCCGGGTTGGCGACGACGAAGACGTCCTTCGATTCGTTCAGCAGCTTCTCGACCTCGCCGCGGTGCTCGGCGAGCAGCCGCGCGTAGTCGAAGTCGACCGACTCGGCCAGCGCGTAGTAGGCGTCGGCCTGCTCCTGCAGCACGCCGACCTGCTTGACCAGTTCGGCGGAGTGCTCGGTCAGGTAGTCCTTGACCGGCGCCAGCTGCGCGGTGCTCGCCTCCGCTTCGGTCTTCTCGTCGCCGCTGTCGCCGCAGCCGGCGATCGCGAGAGCGCCGAGGGCGAGGACCGCCACATTGAGCGCAAGGACTGCCTTGGACTTCTTCAAAATCGACTGCCTCCTGGTCGCGAGCGCCTTAAGGCGCAGTAAAGGGGTGCCCATCTTAGGCGACCCTAACCCAATCCGACTTCCGGGCTCGGATTTGGACGGGTCGCCACGCACGGCTGGCCTTTCCACTGGGGAGAAACGGGCCGGGGGGATTTGCTCCAAGCGTCTAAAGACCAGCCGTGCAGCCGTCCATACCGTCGATCGCGACCGTATTTCTACGATCGCCGGGGGCTGCTCCGGTGTATGAGGAGGTTCCCGATGAAGAAGAAGCTGGGCCTCGCTGTCGCCTCGACGGCGTTGGCCGCTCTGGTGCTACCCGGGGCGGCCTCGGCCGAATCCGTGACCGAAACGGTGGCCGCCAAGGCCTCCGAGCTCGACATGGTTTGGGTCGCCGTCGCGACCGTCCTGGTCTTCCTGATGCAGGCCGGATTCATGTTCCTGGAGATCGGCTTCTCGCGGCAGAAGAACGTCGGTACCGGCGTCGCCAAGGTGCTCGTCAACCTGGCGATCTGCACGGTCGCCTGGTGGGCGGTCGGCTACGGGATCGCCGAAGGAGGGGGCAACGACTTCTTCGGGACCAGCGGCTTCTTCTTCCACTTCGACCAGGTGGTCGGACAGGGCGAAGAAGCGTTTAGCGTGGTCGGCTCCGACGCGATGCTGATGCTGTTCGGGCTCGCCTTCTGCGCGGTCTCGCTGGCGATCGTCTGGGGGACGACCCTGGAGCGGATCCGCTTCGGCGCCTACGTGATCTACGCGATCGTGTTCGGCGCGGTGATCTACCCGCTGGTCGCGCACGCGGTCTGGGGCGGCGGCCTGCTCTCCGACATCGGCGGCAAGCCGGTGATGGACTTCGCCGGCTCCTCGGTGGTCCACCTCACCGGCGCGGTCGGCGCCCTGGCGGCGCTGCTGCTGCTCGGCGCCCGTCGCGGCAAGTACGACGCCAGCGGCAAGCCGCGGGTCATCCCCGGTCACTCGATGCCGCTGGTCGGCCTCGGCGTGATCATCCTCTGGATCGGCTGGTTCGGGTTCAACGGCGGCTCGACCTTCGAAACCTCCGCCTCGTTCTTCGGCGAGGTGATGCTGAACACGCAGCTGGCGGCCGCCGCCGGTGTGATCGGCGCCTCGCTGGCGATCTGGCTGAAGAGCAGGACGCTCGACGTCGGCATGGCCGGCAACGGCGCCATCGCCGGGCTGGTCGGGATCACCGCCCCGGCCGGGTTCGTCGAGTTCTGGGCGGCGCCGGTGATCGGCTTCGTCGCCGGGCTGATCGTCGTCTTCGCCGTCCTGGCGATCGACAAGTACCTCGACGACCCGGTCGGCGCTCTCTCCGCGCACGGCCTGGCCGGGATTTGGGGGACCCTCGCGGTCGGCCTGTTCGGCTCCGAGCGGCTGATCAGCGAAGGCGCCGCCCCGGGCGTCTGGTACGCCGTCTTCGGCGACGCCTCGCTGGGCTCCTCGCTGGGCCAGCTCGGCGTCCAGGCGCTGGCGGTCGCCTTCACGTTCGTGGTGGTGTTCGCGATCTCCTTCGCGACCTTCGCCCTGATCAAGGCGACGATCGGCCTGCGGGTGTCCCCCGAGGAAGAGGACGCCGGGATCGACATCTCCGAGCACGGGATGTACGGATACCCGGAGGTCTTCATCCCGCAGCCGGAGTACTCGACGGGCCTGCGGACCGGTGTCGGTCCCGCTCCGGTCGGGTCGCCGGCACCGGCGATGAGCCCGATGACGTCAACCGAGTCCTAGGAAGGAGGAGAGCGCATGAAGAAGATAGAGGCGTTCATTCGCCATGAGGCGTTCGAGCCGATCCGGGCCGAGTTGCTCGACAAGGGGTTCCCGTCCCTGTCGATCCTCGAGGCCAAGGGCTCGGGCCGCCAGAAGGGAATCGTCGAGCAGTACCGCGGCTCGACGCTGACCGTCAACGTCCGACCGAAGCTGAAGCTGGAGGTCGTCGTCGAGGACAAAGACAAGCCGGTCGTCGTCGAGACGATCCTCAAGCACGCCCGCACGGGCGAGGTCGGGGACGGGAAGATCTTCGTCCTGCCGGTCGAGGAGGCGATCCGCATCCGCACCGGCGAGGGCGGCGAGCCGGTCCTGCAGCTGCACGAGGAGTCGGAGATCCCGACCTAACACCGATGTGAAGGGGGCGGGTGCGCCGGCACCCGCCCCTCCGTCCCAGTGGTTAGCCTCGCCTCCTCTGTGGCCGACGAACGCATTTCCCTCTCTGAGGCATCTCGCCGGTCCGGGGTTCCGGCCAGCACCCTCAAGCGCTGGGCGGAAGAGAAGATCGTGCCGGTGCGGCGGGGGCGCTGGACGGCGGTTGCGGCGGCGCAGGCGCGGGTGGTCTCGCGGATGCGCGAGCGGGGTTACTCGCTCGAGGACCTGAAGCGGGCCGGCAGCGAGGGGCGGCTCGCGCACGCCTTCACCGAAGAGCTCTTCTCCGGCGAGGAGGAGTCGCTGCCGGTCGCCGAGATCGCCGCCGAAACCGGCCTGGAGCCGGAGCTGATCGACCGCATCCTCACCATCCTCGGCACCCCGACCGAGCGCCGCGACCGGGTCAGCCCCGACGACGCGGAGGCGCTGCGCCACTGCGCCCGCGTGCTCGCCGCCGGCTTCCCGCTGGTCGCCTTCCTGCAGCTGGTCCGCGTCTATGTCCAGTCGATGCGCCGGATCGCCGACGCCGAGGTGCGGCTCTTCCACCTCTACGTTCACGAACCGCTGATCCGGGACGCCGTCCCGGAGCTGCAGATGGCCGAGGAGATGGGCGACCTCGCCGCCGACATCCTGCCGCTGGCCGCGCCCCTGACCGAGTACCTGCACACCCGCTACCTGCGCTACTTCACCGAGCAGGACGTGGTCGGTCACATGGAGTCCGGGCTCGGCGCCGACACCGCCGAAATCGAACTCGGCCAGGTGACGGTGACCCTCTGCTTCATCGACCTCACCGGCTTCACCCGCTACACCGAGGAGGAGGGAGACCTCGAGGCGCTCGACGTGGTCGAGAAGTTCGTCGAGACCGTGGAAGCGACGCTGCCGCCGGAGGCGACGATCGTGAAGACGATCGGCGACGAGGTGATGATCGTTTCGCCCGACGCCGCCGCCCTCACCGAGTGGACGCTGGAGCTGCTGCGGCGGCTGCCGGAGCGCCCGCAGCCGCGGGTCGGGATCCATTACGGCGAGGCCGTCTACCGCGACGGCGACTACTTCGGCGGCCAGGTCAACCTCGCCCACCGCGTCGTCGGCCGCGCTCTGGCCGGCGAGGTTCTGGTCACCGACCGGGTCTGCGAAGCGATCGTCGGCCGCGAGAACCTGACGATGGAGCCGATCGGCCAGGTCAGCCTCAAGGGCTTCCCGGTCCCGACCGAGCTCTACCTCGTCCGCGTTCGGCGACGCTCCTAGACTCAGGTCGTGACGTCCGAGGAGATGCTGGAGAGAGTCCTAGCTGACGGGACGCTCGCGGCCGGCGAGCGGGTGGTGGCGATGGTCTCCGGTGGGCGCGACTCGGTCTGCCTGCTCGACCTGGCGGCGAGGGCGAGCGGGGTGGAGGCGGTGACGGCGCTCCACGTCAACTACGGCCTCCGCGAGGGCGCCGACACCGACCAACGTCACTGCGCCGTGCTCTGCGAGCGCCTCGGGGTAGAGCTGGTCGTCGAGCGCCCCGTCCGCCCCGAAGGCCCCGGCAACCTCCAGGCCTGGGCCCGGGACACCCGCTACGCGGCGGCGGCGCGACTGGCGGATCCGCGCGACGCGGCGGTCGTCACCGGCCACACCGCCGACGACCAGGTCGAGACGATCCTCTACCGGCTCGCCTCCTCGCCCAGCCGCCGCGCTCTGCTGGGGATGCGCCGCCGCGACGGTCGGCTGGTCCGGCCGCTGCTCCCCTTCACCCGCACCGAGACGACCGCCTACTGCGAGCAGCGCGGGCTCGCCTGGCGCGACGACCCCAGCAACGTCGAGGCCACCTTCGCCCGCAACCGCGTCCGCAACGGCCTGCTGCCGCAGCTGGCGACGATCCATCCGGCGGCGGCGGCGAACGTGCTCCGCACCGCCGAGCTGCTGCGCGACGAGGCCGAGGTGCTCGACACCCTCGTCGACGCCGAGGTCGGCGGCATCCCCGGCTCGCCGCGCAACACCGTCACCATGGAGCGTTTCGGCGAGCTCCACCCGGCGTTGCGGCGCTTGGTCCTGCAGCGGCTCGCCGACGGCGCCGCCGGGCGCCCCGTCCCGGGCGCCGCCCGCTTCGCGGACCAGGTCGCCGGCCTGCGCCGCACCGGCACCGCCCGGCTCGATCTCGGTGGCGGCGTCCGCGCCGTCGTCGAGCGGAGCGTCCTGCGCGCCGAGCGCGGCTGAGGGGCGGGCCGGTGGACGCTCTCTATATCTAGACTGGCCGCGATGTCGCCCGACCCAGCGATCGGCGAGACCCTCGTCGCCCAGGAGGATCTGCAGCGCCGGGTCGCCCAACTCGGCGCCGAGTTGAGCCGCGACTACGCCGGCCGCGACCTGTTCATGATCGGCGTCCTCAAGGGCGCGGTGCTGTTCCTCGCCGACCTGATGCGCTCGATCGAGGTCCCCTGTGAGATCGACTTCATGGCGGTCTCCAGCTATGGGTCGCAGACCGACTCCTCTGGCGTGGTGCGGATCCTCAAGGACCTCGACGCCCCGATCGAAGGCCGCGATGTGCTGATCGTCGAGGACATCATCGACTCCGGCCTCACCCTCCACTACCTGATGCGGAACCTGCGAGCCCGCAACCCGGCCTCGCTCGAGGTCTGCGCGCTGCTGACCAAGCCGGACCGGCTCCGCGTCGACCTCTCGCCGCGCTACGTCGGGTTTGAGATCCCAAACCGGTTCGCGGTCGGCTACGGCCTCGACCACGCCCAGCGCTACCGCAATCTCGATTACGTCGCCGCACTGAACGAGTAGCACGGAAAAACCGCCCTGGTACGCTGATTTCTTCCCTTGAAGCGGTTTTTCAAAAGCGCGGCGTTCCCGATCCTGCTGGTCGTCATCCTGGCCTTCGTTGCCCAGAAGGTGATCAGCCAGCCCGACGGCAATCCGGCGCCTTCCTACACCGAGCTGGTCAAGCCGAAAACCGGCCTGATCGCCTCGGGCAAAGTCGAAGAGGTCTCGGTCAACGTCAAGGACAGCACCCTCGACGTCAAGCGGACCAACGGCGAAAGCTTCTCGACGGGCTACCCGCCCAACACCGAACCGACGCTGCTGAAAGTCCTCGAAGAAGGCGAACAGAGCAACGCCCTCAAGGTGACCAAGGTGCACGGGACCGGCGGCTCGAGCCTGCTCTCGCTGCTCACCTACATCCTTCCCTTCATCCTCTTCTTCGGCTTCTGGATCTTCCTGATGAACCAGATGCAGGGCGGCGGCTCCCGGGTCATGAACTTCGGGAAATCGAAAGCCAAACGGATGTCTGTGGACGCCCCGAAAATCACCTTCCGCGACGTCGCCGGGGTGGACGAGGCGGTCCAGGAGCTCGAGGAGATCAAGGAATTCCTCGAGAACCCGAAGAAATTCCAGTCGCTCGGGGCGCGGATCCCCAAGGGCGTTCTTCTCTACGGGCCGCCGGGCACCGGTAAGACGCTGCTCGCCCGGGCCGTCGCCGGCGAGGCCGGGGTGCCGTTCTTCTCGATCTCCGGCTCCGACTTCGTCGAGATGTTCGTCGGCGTCGGCGCCAGCCGCGTCCGCGACCT
>CAMPIP010000083.1 GCA_946886425.1 uncultured Actinomycetes bacterium | reverse complement strand
GGCCTGGGTGGCGATCTTGCCGGCGATCTCGCTCATCGGCGCCAGCAGCGGCAGGCCGCCGCGGGCGTCCTCGACGGTCTCATACGCGATGCAGGTGGCGCCGGAGCGCCGCAGCCCTTCGGTCTGCTCGGGGTCGGGCGCCAGGTGCAGGTAGGTGAAGAGCAGCTGCCCGGGACGCAGCATCTCGATCTCCGGCGCCTGCAGCTCCTTGACGTGGAGGATCATCTCGGCCCGCGCGAAGACCTCCTCGGCGCCCTCCACCAGCTCCGCTCCCTGGGCGGCGTAGTCGGCGTCGGTGATCGCGCTGCCCTCCCCCGCCCCGGCCTCGACGAGGACCCGGTGGCCGTGCTCGACCATCTCGCGGACGCCGGCCGGGGTGATCGCGACGCGGTACTCGTCCTCCTTGATCTCGCGCGGAACCCCGATCGCCGTCATCGCCCGTCCTCGCTCATGCGACCAGCTCCCGGGCCCGCAGCGCCAGCCAGAACTCGATCCGATGGTGGGCGCGGGAGAGGTCGCGGCCGGTCAGCTCCTCGACCTTGCGCATCCGGTAGCGGAGGGTGTGGCGGTGGCAGTAGACCTGGCGGGCGGCCCGCTCCCACTGGCCGTTCTGCTCGATGAAGGCCTCCAGCGAGCGCAGCAGCTCGCCGCCGTACTCCTCGTCGCCGTTCTCGATCGGGCCGAGGACGCTGTCGCAGTAGAGGTTCAGCGCCTCGTCGTCCTGGATCGAGAGCAGCAGCGTGAAGGCGCCGAGGTCCCGCCAGGAGGCGACCTCCGGGGCGTTGCCGTTGTCGAAAGCGGTCGCTTCGAGGGCACAGCGCGCCTCGTGGAAGGAGTGGCGCAGCCGCTCCGGCGCGGCCGGGCGGCTGGCGGCGGCGCGGACCGAGCCGCGTTCGGGGCCGAGGGCGCGGCGGGCGTCGGCGGCGACGTCGATCGGGTCGCGGTCGGCGGCGTCGATCACGGCGCAGAGCAGCTCGCGGCTGCCGGTCGCGTGCGGGGCCACCACCGCCGGGCATGCGTCGGCGGCGAGAGCGCGTTCGAGCGCACCGACGGCGGCGGCAGGGTGCTCGAGGGAGAAGACAAGCACCGCTGCCTCGTCGCCGATGCCAAACGGCTCCAGCCGCCGGCGCAACTCGGTCGCCTCCATCCGGCCGCCGAGGGCCCCGGCGAGGACGTCGCCGGCGAGCCGGCGCTCGGTCTCGCGAGCGACCCGCCGCCGCATCAGCTCCAGGGCGACGATCGCGACCGCCTGCTGGAGGATCAGCCGCTCGAAGTCGCCGAGCCCGCCCGAGTCGCGCACGATCACCACCCAGGCCTGCGGCGGGCCGCCGCCGGGCGAGATCACCGGGTGGGCCAGCGCCCGACCGGCGACGGAGGGATGGGATGGGACAAAGGGGTGTCCGTCGCCCGCGTGCGCGAGCGCCTCCTTGCGGATCCCGGCGATCGCGTCGGCCGAGAGCTGGCGGCGAAAGCCGCGTCCGGCCAGGCGCTCGCCGCGGCCGTCGAGGACGGCGACGGTGCCGCCGACGGCGGAGGCGATGGTGGCGGCGATTTCCTCCAGGCCGCGCTCCTCGAGGACCAGCCGCTCGAGCCGACGCTGCACCGCGATGCCCCGCTGCAGTACCTCGTACTGCTCGTTGACGAGCTTCGCGAAGGCCTTCTCGGTGATCGCGATGAAGGGAGTCGAGTAGGGCACCTCGAAGAGCGGGAAGTCCCGCTTCTCGGCCTCCTCGACCAGCGCTTTTGGCAGTTTCCGGTGGCTGAACCCGGTGCCGAAGCCGAGCCCGGCGAGGTTGCGGTCGGCGAGCAGGCGGACGAAGGAGCGCTGCTTGGCGGCGGTGTCGAGGGGGATGCCGGTGGTCAGCATCAGCTCGCCGCCGGAGAGCCACGGGGTCGGGTCCTCGAGCTCGGAGATGTGGACCCAGCGGACCGGCGAGGCCGCCGACTCCGCGCCCGTGGCAAGGTCGAGGTCGAGTTCGTCGAGCAGGCTCTGGACGGTGAGCAACGTCGGCCCCTAGCGGACGACCCGCTCCCAGGCCTCCGTCAGGACACCGCGGAGGACGTCGTGGATCTCTTCGAACTGCTCGGTGTCGGCGATCAGCGGCGGCGCCAGCTGGATCACCGGATCGCCGCGGTCGTCGGCGCGGCAGATCAGGCCGCGCTTGTAGAGCTCGCCGGAGAGGAAGCCGCGCAGCAGCCGCTCCGACTCCTCGTCGTCGAAGCTCTCCTTGGTCTCCTTGTCTTTGACCAGCTCGATCGCCTGGAAGTAGCCCGCGCCGCGCACGTCGCCGACGATCGGCAGCTCGTGGAGGCTCTCCAGCGTCTGCCGGAACTCGGCCTCCTTGGCGCGGACGTGGCCGCAGAGGTCCTCGCGCTCGAAGACGTCGAGGTTGGCGTGGGCGATCGCGGCGGCGATCGGGTGGCCGGCGAAGGTGAAACCGTGGGCGAAGGAGGCGTTCCCCTCCATGAAGGGCGCCGCCACCTCGTCGGAGGCGATCATCGCGCCCATCGGCGCGTAGGCCGAGGTCAGCCCCTTGGCGACGGTGATCATGTCCGGCTGGTAGTCGAAGCGTTCGCAGCCGAACCAGTGGCCGAGCCGGCCCCAGGCGCAGATCACCTCGTCGGAGATCATCAGCACGTCGTGGCGGTCGCAGATCTCGCGGACCCGCTGGAAGTAGCCGTCCGGCGGCACGAAGCAGCCGCCGGCGTTCTGGACCGGCTCGAGGATCACCGCGGCGACCGTCTCCGGCCCCTCGAAGACGATCCGCTCCTCGATCGCGTCGGCCGCCCAGAGCGGCTCGCGCTCCTCGGGCCAGCGGTAGATGTTGGTGTTCGGGACGTGGCAGCCGCCTGGCGTCAGCGGCTCGAACTGGCTGCGCAGGTCGGTGATGCCGGTCGCGGAGAGCGCCCCCAGCGAGGTGCCGTGGTAGGCGACCTCGCGAGCGATCACCTTGTGCTTCTGGCCTTTGCCGAGGGCGCGGTGGTAGTTGCGGGAGAGCTTCAGCGCCGACTCGACGGCCTCCGAGCCGCCCGAGGTGAAGAAGACACGGTTGAGATCCCCGGGAGCGAGGGTCGCGATCCGGGCCGCCAGCTCGATCGCCCGCGGGTGGGCGTAGCTCCACAGCGTGTAGAAGTCGAGCTCCTCGATCTGCCGGGCCGCCGCCTCGCCGTACTCGGTGCGGCCGTGGGCGGCGTTGAAGCAGAACAGCCCCGAGAGGCCGTCGAGCTAGCGGTTGCCGTGGTCGTCATAGACGTAACAACCCTCGGCGCGGGCGATCACCGGGATCTCGTGGTCGGGGCCGTACGACCCCATTCGCGAGAAGTGCATCCACAAATGTCGTCGAGCCAGCTGTTGGAGCTCGGTGTCCACTTGCTGCGATGCGGTGGCCATACCACTCTCCTCTCTCGCTACGACGTTCTGGACAACGCTAGCTCTGGTTTCTCCAGGACGCAAGTGGTCAATCGGTCAAGTCGAGGCATTTCCGTTATACACAGTGGCCAAAGTGTGCCTGTCCTTTTGGGATATCTGCCACTTGCACCATCATGCGGACGGGCTTACCGTCGCTGGCAGGACACGCCATTTCGGTTAGCCGAAAGGAAGGGATGGAGAGCGAAGGAACCGCGATCGGCACCCGGCAGAGTCCCAGCGTCGAGCTGCGCGGGGTGACCAAGCGCTTCGGCGAGCTCGTCGCGGTCGACGACCTCGAGCTCGACCTGGCCTCCGGGGAGTTCTTCACCCTGCTTGGCCCGAGCGGCTGCGGCAAGACGACGACGCTGCGGATGATCGCCGGGTTCGAGCGGCCCGACGCCGGCGCGATCCGGATCGAGGGCGAGGACGTGGCCCGCCTCCCGGCCCACAAGCGCCCCACCAACACCGTTTTCCAGAGCTACGCGCTCTTCCCCCACCTCAGCGTCGAGGACAACGTCGGCTTCGGGTTGAAGCGCAAGCGGGTCAGCAAGGCTGAGATCGCCGAGCGCGTCGCCGCGGAGCTGGAGCGGGTCGGGCTGGCGGCGGAGGCAAAGCGACGGCCGGCGCAGCTGTCCGGCGGCATGCAGCAGCGGGTCGCCCTGGCCCGGGCGCTGGTCAACCTGCCGAAGGTGCTGCTGCTCGACGAGCCGCTCGGGGCGCTCGACCTGAAGCTCCGCAAGGGCCTGCAGGTGGAGCTGAAACGGATCCAGCGCGAGGTCGGGATCACCTTCGTCTACGTCACCCACGACCAGGAGGAGGCGCTGACGATGAGCGACCGGATCGCGGTCATGAACCGCGGTCGGGTCGAGCAGATCGGCAGCCCCGAGCAGATCTACGACTGGCCGGAGACGACCTTCGTCGCCGGCTTCATCGGCGTCTCCAACCTGATGCCGGCGCGGGTCGCGGGGCCCGGACGGGTGAAGCTGGAGAGCGGACCGGAGCTGGCCGCCGAGACCGCCTCGCTGACCGTCGGCGAGCATTGCTTCGCCGTGGTGCGACCGGAGAAGCTGCGGGTCGAGCACGCCGACGGGGCGGCGCCGGCCGATGACCTTCCCCGCGTCGAGGGCGTCGTCGAGAGCTCGCTCTACCTCGGCACGGCGACCCAGATCGTCGTCGCCCTGGGCGAAGGCGCGCGGATGACGGTGCTGGTCCCGAACGCCGACGAGGGCGCCCGACAGGGCCTGCCCGGCGGCGGTGCCAAGGTCAGCCTCAGCTGGGCCCCGGAGCACACGTCCGTGGTCCGGGATTCGGCAAACGGGGTACCGGCGAAGGCGGAGGCAAACGGGTCGCCGGCGGCGGCCGAAGCGAAAGCGATACAGGAGGCATGAGGGGGATGAACAGGAAGAGGAGTACCGGCAAGGCGGTCCAGGCCATCGCCTCCCTGATCGCGGCCCTGGCCCTGGCGCTCGGCGTCACTGCCTGCGGCGGCGGCAACGGCGGCATCGAAGGTGGCGGGGAAGAGCAGGCCGAGACCGTGAAGCTGGAAGGCAAACCGTCCGGCGAGGTGACGATCTCCAACTGGCCGCTCTACATCGACCAGGGAACCGTGCCGGCCTTCGAAAAGGCGACCGGCGTCTCGGTCAAATACATCGAGGACGTCAACGACAACGCCAGCTTCTTCGGCAAGATGCAGCCGCTCCTCTCGCAGGGAGAATCCGGGGGCCGCAGCCTCTTCGTCGTCACCGATTGGATGGCGGCGAAAATGCGCGAACTCGGGTACCTGCAGAACCTCGACAAGGCTGGCATCCCCAACGTCGAGGAAAACCTCAGCAAATCCCTCCGCCATCCCTCGTTCGACCCGGACCGCGAATTCAGCGTCCCCTGGCAGAGCGGCATGGGCGGCCTGATCGTCCGCACCGACCTGGCCCCGGACGTGCGCTCGATCTGCGACCTCTTCGACCCGCGGTACAAGGGCAAGGTCGACTTCCTCAACGAAGTGATCGAAACGGTGCCGCTGGTGATGTCCTGCGAAGGGGTCGAGCCCGACGGCGCCAGCGAAGCGGACTGGATGAAGACGATCGACAAAATCGAAGGGGCGGTCGAATCGGGCCAGATCCGCCGCTTCACCGGCAACGACTACGCCCGCGACCTGACCAGCGGCGACGCGGTCGCGGTGATCGGCTGGTCCGGCGACGCGGTGCAGCTGCAGGCGGACAACCCCAACATCGAGTTCCGGATGCCGACCGAGGGCTGCAGTCTCTGGTCGGACAACATGGTGATCCCGGTCGGAGCGCCGAACCCCACCGCGGCCGAGGCCTGGATGAACTTCGTCTACGACCCCGAGGTGCAGGCCGACATCGCCGAATACGTCAACTACGTGACGCCGGTCGAAGGCGTGAAAGAGATCCTCGCCAAACGCGAACCGGAGCTGGCCAAGAATCCGCTGATCTTCCCCAGCGAGGAGTTCACCAAGGACTGCTTCACGCAGCCGAAGCTCTCGTCCGAAGAACTGCAGAACGTCACCCGGGCTTTCGACGCGGTGATCACCGGCTGAACCGATGTCCGCTCTGCGCCGCCGGATCGTCCCTTATTTGCTGCTCGGGCCGGGGACGATCTGGCTGCTGCTGTTCTTCGTCGTGCCGCTGTTCTACATGGGGCGGCTCTCGCTCGAGTCCGGCGTCCTCGGCAGCCTCGAATTCACCTGGAACTGGGCGAACTACAGCGACGCCCTGAGCCTCTACGACACGCAGTTCGTGCGCTCGTTCGTCTACGCGGGGGCGGCGACCCTGATCGCGCTGGTAATCGCCTATCCGCTCGCGTACACGATCGCCTTCAAGGCGGGGCGCTGGCGCAACCTCCTGCTCTTCGCGGTGGTCGCCCCGTTCTTCACCACCTACCTGATCCGCACGATCGCCTGGGAGACGATCCTCTCCGACGAAAGCCCGGTCACCTCGGTCCTGCAGGCGATCGGGCTGGCCCCGAGCGGGCACGTCCTGGCGACCAGCGGCGCCGTCATCGCCGGCCTCACCTACAACTTCCTGCCCTTCATGATCCTGCCGATCTACGCCAGCCTGGAGCGGATCGACGAGCGGTTGATCGAGGCGGCCAAGGACCTCTACGCGTCGGCCAGCCAGGCCTTCTGGCGGGTCACGCTGCCGCTTTCGGCACCGGGCGTGATTGCCGGCACCCTGCTCACCTTCATCCCCGCCGCCGGCGACTACGTCAACGCCCAGTTCCTCGGCGGCGCCGGTAACCAGATGATCGGCAACGTGATCCAGGCCAGCTACCTCTCGCAGTCCAACTACCCCTCGGCGGCCGCCCTCTCCTTCGTGCTGATGGCGCTGATCATGATCGCCGTGGTCATCTACATCCGCTGCGCCGGCTCGGAGGCGCTGATGGGAGAGGAGTCGCGATGAGCGACGAGACCGCCCTCTCCCGAGCCTGGCTGTGGGCCCGCGAGCACGCGGTCAACATGGCCGCCGGCCTGGTCGTGCTCTACCTGCTGGTCCCGATCGCGGTGATCTTCGTCTTCTCCTTCAACGACCCGGCCGGCCGTTACAACTTCACCTGGGTCGGCTTCACCCTCTCCCACTGGCAGAACGCCTTCGGACTGCCCGACCTCAACGAAGCCTTCTTCACCAGCATCAAGCTGGCGCTGCTGGCGACGCTGATCTCGACCGCGGTGGGGACGCTGATGGCGGTGGCCCTGGTCCGCCATCAGTTCCGGGGGCGCCGCGCCGCCAACTTCCTGATCGTGATCCCGATGGCGACCCCGGAGGTGGTGATGGGGGCGGCGCTGCTCTCCTTCTTCCTGATCCTCAACGCGCCGCCGCTCGGCTTCCAGACGCTGCTGATCGCTCACGTGATGTTCTGCATCAGCTTCGTGGTGGTGGTCGTGCGCTCGCGGCTGATCGGGTTCGACCGCAGCCTCGAGGAGGCGGCCCAGGACCTCGGCGCCAGTCCCTTCGAGACCTTTCGGCTCGTCACCCTGCCGCTGATCATGCCCGGCATCTTCGGCGGCGCGATGCTGGCCTTCGCGCTCTCGATCGACGACTTCGTGATCTCCAACTTCAACTCGGGGACGACGGTGACCTTCCCGCTCTACATCTACGGGGCGGCCCAGCGCGGCATCCCGGTCGAGGTCAACTGCATCGCGATGATCCTCTTCGGGTTTACCGTGTTGGCGATGGGCTTCGCGACCTGGCAGCAGCAGCGGGCGGAAAAGATGGCCTCGGTGCGCCCGGAGCAGGAGGCGGCGCCGGTGCCGGTGGCGGGCACCGCCGCGGCGACGTGACGCTGTTGCGCAACTTCATCGGCGGCGAGTGGGTCGCGGCCGAGGGCGTCGAGGGGCTCGCCGACGTCGACCCGGCCAGCGGCGAGACGCTGGCGACTGTGCCCCTCTCCGGGGCGGCCGAGGTGGACGCGGCGGTGCGGGCGGCACGGGCAGCCCAGCCCGAGTGGCGGGCGGTGGCGCCGCAGCGGCGGGCGCGGGCGGTGCTGGCGCTGCGCGAGGAGCTGCTGGCTCGCCGCGAGGAGCTGGTCGCCCTGGTCACCGCCGACATGGGCAAGACGCTGGCCGACGCCGACGGCGAGGTCGGCCGCGGCCTCGAGTCGGTCGAGTCGGCGGCGGCGGTCCCGCACCTGCTCAAGGGCGAGACGCTGGAGGGCGTCGCCGCCGGCGTCGACGTCGAGATGGTCCGCCAGCCGGTCGGGGTCGTCGCCGCGAT
This sequence comes from uncultured Actinomycetes bacterium, assembly GCA_946886425.1. Next base: position 1,649 of record CAMPIP010000083.1, on the reverse strand, counting down.
CACGCCCTTCAACTTCCCGGCGATGATCCCGCTCTGGTTCCTCCCCTACGCGGTCGCCTGCGGCAACTCGTTCATCCTCAAGCCCTCCGAGGCGGACCCGCGACCGTCGGCGCTGATCGCCGAGGCGGTGGCCGCGACCGGCGAGTTCCCGCCCGGCGTCGTCAACCTCGTGCATGGCGGCCGCGACGCAGTCGACGGCCTGCTCGACCACCCCGGCATCGATGCGATCTCCTTCGTCGGCCGGGCCGAGACGGCGCGGCTGGTGGCGACCCGGGCGGCGGCGACCGGCAAGCGCGTGCAAGCGCTGGGCGGCGCCAAGAACTCGCTGATCGTGATGCCCGACGCCGACCTTGGGACGGCGATGCCCGCGGTAATGGGCTCGGCCTTCGGGGCCGCCGGGCAGCGCTGCCTGGCCGGCTCGGTCTGCGTCGTCGTCGGCGATGCCGGGCGGCGCGAGGAGGTGCGCCGGGCGCTGGTCGCGGCCGCCGGCGAGCTGACGCTCGGCTCGGGCGCGGACGCCGCCACCGACGTCTGCCCGATGGTCTCGGCGCCGGCCCGCGAGCGGGTCGTCGCCGCGATCGACGGCGCCCTCAGCGACGGGGCCGAGCTGCTGCTCGACGGCCGCGGCGAGGCCGGCGCCGCCGGCACCCTGCTCGGGCCGACCCTCGCCGTCCCCGCCGACCCCGAGTCGGAGCTGGCCCGCGACGAGCTGTTCGGCCCGCTGCTGACCCTCGTCGAGGTCGACGACCTCGAGGCCGCCATCGAGTTCGTCAACGGCTCCCGATACGGCAACGCCGGCTCGATCTTCACCGCCTCCGGCGCGGCGGCACGGGCCTACCGCTACGGCGTCGAGGCCGGGATGCTCGGCGTCAACGTCGGCGTCCCCGCCCCGGTCGCCTGGTTCCCCTTCTCGGGCTGGAAGGACTCGATCGACGGCGACCTCCACGCCAACGGCAGCGACGCGGTCGAGTTCTACACCCGCAAGAAGGTCGTGACTAGCCGCTGGTGAGGTCGACGATCTCGCCCTGCGCGGCGATGGCGATCAGCTCCGGGTCCCCGGTCCAGAGCCGGGCCCCGGTCCGGCGGGCGGTCGCCAGCGCGAAGCAGTCGGCGTAGGAGAGCCCACCTACGGCCTTTGTCCGAGCCGCCTCGACGACGAGGTTCCAGTCGGGGTCCAGAACGGTGAGCTCGGCGCGGGCCCTGCCAACCGTCTTGCGTGCCGCGCTTTCCCCATGGGCCCGGATCAGCACGTAGAAAGCCTCGCCCAGGTTGACCGAGCAGATGACCGGCCGCTCGCGCTGCCAGGCGCCCTCGACACGGGCCGCTGCCGGCTCGTCGTTCAAGAGCGCCAGCAGCGCCCAGGTGTCAAGAACGATCGCCAAAGCGGCCCGTGTCCCTGCGCGCTTCGCGCTTCCGCTCCGCGCGGCGAGCGGCCTCGAGATCCTCGGTGCCGCCACCGGGGAGGTCCGCGACCATGCCCCGCGCCAGCGGACGAAAACTCTCCGCCTCAGCGACCGATGTGGAAGCCGATCAGCTCCGGGACCCGGGCCAGGGCGGCGCCGAGCGGGTGGGGGCGGCGGCCCTCCGACTCGGCGCCCTCCTTGCTCATGATCCCGGCCCGGATCGCGGTGCCGCCGAGCCAGTGGAGG
>CAMPIP010000082.1 GCA_946886425.1 uncultured Actinomycetes bacterium | reverse complement strand
ACGTCGTCTGCGAAGTGGGGGACCTGGAGGCCGAGCGCACGATCGTCCTCATCGCCCACCACGACGCGGCCCACTCGGGCCTGGTCTTCCACCCGGCGCTGCCCCACATCGGCGACCGCCTCGGCCTGATCGAGCGCACCGACACCAGCCCGATGCTGATGGCCCCGGTTGTCGGCGGCCCGCTCCTGGCGGCGCTTGGCGCGGTCACCGGCTGGCGGCCGCTCTCGCGGCTCGGCGGCCTGCTCGGCCTCGGCTCGGCAGCGGCGATGGCGGAGATCGGCATGCGCGACGTCGTCCCCGGCGCCAACGACAACGGCACCGCGGTCGTCGCCCTGCTCGCCCTCGCCGAGCGCCTCCGCGAGGAGCCGGTGCGGGGAATCCGCGTCGTCCTCCTCTCGGTCGGCTCCGAGGAGTCCTTCAGCGAGGGGATCAAGGCCTTCGGCGAGCGCCACTTCGACGAGCTGCCCCGCGAGAGCACCTTCTTCCTCTGCCTGGAGACCCTCGGCTCGCCCCATCTACTGGTCCTGCGCGGCGAGGGCTTCCTGAAGATGCGCGAGTACCCGCCCGAAGCCCTGGCCCTGATGGACGGCCTCGCCGAGGACCAGGGCATCTGGCTCTTCCCCAACCTCCGCCTCCACAACGGCACCGACGGCCTGGAGCCCCTGGCGGCGGGATACCCCTCGGCCGTCCTCGCCAGCTGCACCGACCTCAAACAGCCCGCCAACTACCACTGGTGGCACGACCTGGCGGAGAACGTCAACTTCGACACCGTCGCGGACGGGGTCCGACTCTCCGAGGCCACCGTGCGCCGTCTCGCCAAACACTGGCTCTAAGGGGGGCCGATCGAGAGCCACCGTGCCCGCTCTCGGACGTCGCTGGCTCTAGGGAGGGATTGGGGAAGGCCCGAACGAGCCTCCCCGCTGTTGCGAGAGAGGGCCTTCCCCAATCCCTCCCCCGCGCAACCGAAATCCGACTGCATGCTCGGATTTCGCCTCTATAGGATCGGCCCCCGTGCCATCCCATGACGTTCTAGTGATCGGCGCCGGCCTCGCTGGCCAGCGCGCCGCCCTCGCCGCCGCCGAGGAAGGCGTATCGGTCGGGATCATCAGCAAGGTCCACCCGGTCCGCTCGCACTCCAATGCCGCCCAGGGCGGCATCAACGCGGCGCTCAACCCGGACGACACCTGGGAGTCGCACGCCTACGACACCGTCAAGGGCTCCGACTACCTGGGCGACCAGGACGCGATCGAAGTGATGACCCGTGAGGCCCCGGAGGAAATCCTCCACCTCGAGCACCTCGGGGTCACCTTCCACCGCAACGAGGAAGGCAAGCTCGGCACCCGTGCCTTCGGCGGCGCCTCCGCCGCCCGCACGTACTACGTCGCCGACATCACCGGCCAGGCGATCATGCACGTGCTCTACGAGCAGCTGATGAAGTACTCCGAGCAGATCGCCCGCTACGAGGAGTGGTTCTGCACCTCGCTGGCGATGGACGAGAACGGCGAGTGCTGCGGCGTCGTTACCCGCAACGTCGCCGACGGCTCGATGGAGCTCTTCAAGGCCAAGGCCGTGATCCTCGCCACCGGCGGTAACGGGATGGTCTGGAAACCGACCACCAACGCGCTGATCTGCACCGGCGACGGCATCGCGATGGCCTACCGGGCCGGGGCGAAGCTGATGGACATGGAGATGATCCAGTACCACCCGACGACGCTGGCGGGCAAGGGCTTCCTGATCACCGAGGGCGCCCGCGGCGAGGGCGCCCACCTGCTCAACGCCAAGGGCGAAAGGTTCATGGAGCGCTACGCGCCCAACAAGATGGAGCTGGCCTCGCGCGACGTCGTCTCCCGCGCCGAGCAGACCGAGATCAACGAGGGGCGCGGCTTCCCCGACGGCACCGTCGCCCTCGACATCACCGTGGTCCCGAAAAAGCGCGTCCATGAGGCGCTCCGTGAGATCGTCCTCGTCGGCCGCGACTTCGCCGGCGTCGACATCACCCGCGAACCGATCCACATCAAGCCGGGCAACCACTACACGATGGGTGGTGTCAAGACCGACGTCGACGGCCGCACCGACATCCCCGGCCTCTACTCGGCCGGCGAGACCGCCTGCGTCTCCGTCCACGGCGGCAACCGGCTCGGCGCCAACTCGCTGCTCGACACGCTGATCTTCGGCAAGCGCTCCGGCCGCGACGCCGCCGCCCGCTCGAAGCGGATCGACGGCTCGACGCCCTCGCGCAAGATCCTCGAGGACGAGGACGCGATGATCGCCGACATCGTCTCCCGCGAGAAGGGCTCCGGCCGCCGGGTCTCCGAGATCAAGCTGGAGCTGGGCCAGACGATGGACGGCAAAGTCGCCGTCTTCCGCGACGAGGCCGGGATCCAGGAAGCGCTGGAGACGGTCCGCCGCCTCAAGGAGGAGGCCAAGACCGCCTACATCGACGACCACGGCAGCGTCTTCAACCAGGACCTTTTGGGAGCGATCGAGCTGGGGTACATGCTCGACAACGCCGAGTGCACCTGTGTCAGCGCCCTGGAGCGCAAGGAGAGCCGCGGCGCCCAGTACCGCACCGACTTCCCGGAGCGGAACGACGAGGAGTGGCTCAAACACATCGACCTGGAGTTGAGCGACGACGGGCCCCAGATCTCATACTCAGAGGTGACCATCACCCAGTGGGAACCTGAAGAGAGGAAGTACTGATGGCCGAGTACACGATCAAAGTCCGGCGGTTCCAGCCCGAGAGCGGCGAGGGGCCCTACTGGGAGCAGTTCAACGTCGACCTTGAGCCCTCGCTATCGGTCCTCGACAGCCTTCTGCAGGCCAAGGACCGCGAGGACGGTTCGCTGGCCGTGCGCTGCTCCTGCCGCGCCGCGATCTGCGGCTCCTGCGGGATGAAGATCAATGGCCAGTCCGGGCTCGGCTGCAAGACCCAGATCGGCGAGGCACAAGAGCGTGCGGACAAGGTAGCCAGCGCCAGCGGCGAGAAGGTCGAGAACGCCCCGATCGTGATCGAGCCGATGGGGAACATGCCGGTGATCAAGGACCTGGTCACCGACATGGAGTCGACCCACTGGACCAAGATCCGCCGCGTCACCCCCTGGCTGCTGCCGCATGGCGAGCCGCCCGAGCGCGAGTACGTCGTCGAGCCGGAGTCGATGATCGACATCACCCAGTCGATGGCCTGCATCCAGTGCGGCGCCTGCGTCTCCTCCTGCCTCTCGATGGAAGCCGACCCCGACTTCATCGGCCCGGCCGCGCTGGCCAAGGCCTACCGCTTCGTCGGCGACCCGCGCGACGCCGAGACCACCGAGCGGCTCCACGACCTTGCGAATGACCCGCACGGGATCTACGACTGCACCCACTGCTTCAGCTGCATCGACGCCTGCCCGAAGGGTGTGGCCCCGATGGACCAGATCATGCGCCTGCGCCGCCGTGCCGGCGAAGAGGGGATCGAAGATCCCAACAGCGGCCACGACCACGAGATGGCCTTCGTGAAGATCATCGAGAAGAAGGGCACCCTCGATGAGTCCCTGCTGCTCCAGGAGTCCTTCGCCCCGGGCGTCAAAGGCAAGCTGAAACCGACCAAACGGGCGATCAAGGAAATGCTCGGCTCGCTGCCGACCGCGATCCGCGGCATCAAGACGGGCAAGATGCGCTCGCTGCCGAAGCTGATCCCCGGCGTCCACCACAAGCTTCCCGACGGTGCCCAGGACGAGGTCAAGGCGATCTACAAGCACGCCGAGGAGCACAACGAGGAATTCAACCTCTACATCAAGGGCGAGGAGGGCGACGAGGAGGCCGCGATCGAGGAGGGTCTCGAGCCGCCCCGCGCTCACGCCAACGCCAACGAGGAGGCCTCATCGTGAGCGAGAAGATCAAGGTCGCTTACTGGCCCGGCTGCGTCTCCCGCGGCTTCACGCCCGAGCTGCATGGTTCGATGGCCTGGGTCGCCGAGAAGATCGGCATCGAGCTGGTCACCCTCGATCGCGCCAACTGCAGCGGCGCCGGCGTCATCGCCGAGCACAACCAGGAGCTGGCCGACACGCTCAACGCCCGCACCTTCGCGCTCGCCCAGCAGACCGGGCTCTCGATGATGAACATCTGCTCGACCTGCCAGGGCGCCCAGTCGGAGTGCCAGCAGCGCCTCGACGCCGACTCCTCCTACCGCGCCCACATCAACGAGGTGCTCTCCGGCCAGGGCCTCTCCTACGAGAAGTCCACCGACGGCGGCTGGAACAACAAAAACTTCCTCTGGCTCCTCGTCGAGGACTACGGCCTCGACCGCCTCAAGGAGCAGGTCGTGCGGCCGCTCTCCGGCCTCCGCGTCGGCCCGTTCTACGGCTGCTACATCGTCCGTCCCAAGGAGCGCCTCGGCTACGAGGACTACCCTGACCGGGACGTCTACCTGGAGCAGGTGATCGTCGCCCTCGGCGGCGAGGTCGTCGAGTACGACGGCGCCCGCAAGTGCTGCGGCTTCCCGGTGATCACGATGAACCGCGAGACCTCGCTGAAGCAGGCCGGCACCCATGTCGGCGACGCGATCGACGCCGGCGCCGACTGCCTGGTCACCCCGTGCCCGCTCTGCCACCTCAACCTCGACATGCAGCAGCCGGAGGCGGCCAAGGTCGTCAACCGCGACCTCGGCCTCGCCGTCCTCCATCTGCCCCAGCTCGTCGGCCTCGCCCTCGGCGCCGAGCCGAAGCAGCTCGGCATGGGCAAGCACATCGCCTCAACCAGCTGGGTTGAAGAGCGGCTTAGCTCCGGCGTCGCCGCCTAGTCAGAGCTAGTCAGATCTGGCTCGCCACAAGGCTGGCGAAGCCGACCAGGATCGACGCCATCACCAGCAGCATCGTGCGCTGCATGGCATCAAAGCGCGCTTGCATCCCATCGAAGCGCGCGTCGAGCGAGTTGAACCGCTCGTCGACGTGCTTGAAGCCCTCCCGCACGCGCTCGTTGAGATCGTCGAGCCGGGCGTCGTTCCAGTTCTGCCGGGGCTGTTCCATGGAGTCAGCCTAGCAGACAAAACATTACACGCGGCTCACGCAAGTGTGACGTTTCGCGGACCGCGCTAGGCGGCGCTGCGGGCGCCGACGAGGCCGCGCTCGACGAGGAGCTCGGCGAGCTGGACGGCGTTGGTGGCGGCGCCCTTGCGGAGGTTGTCGGCGACGACCCAGAGGTCGAGGGCGCGCTCGTTGCCGGCGTCGCGGCGAATCCGGCCGACGAAGACGTCGTCCCTGCCGGCGGCCTCGGTGGCCAGCGGATAACGGCCCGCGGCGGGGTCGTCGACGACGGTTACTCCGGGGGCGGCGGCGAGCAGCTCGCGGGCCCGCTCGGCGCCGAGCGGCTCGCGGGTTTCGACGTTGACGGCCTCGGAGTGGCCGGTCACGACCGGGACGCGGACGCAGGTGGCGGAGACCTTGATCGAGTCGTCGCCGAGGATCTTGCGCGTCTCGTTGATCAGCTTGCGCTCCTCGTCGGTGTGGTCGTCTCCCTCGGGGAACGAGCCCGCCTGGGCGAGGGCGTTGAAGGCGATCTGGTGCGGGTAGATGCTCGCCTGGGCGGGCTCGCCGTCGAGGACGGCGCGGGCCTGCTCGCGAAGCTCGTCGATCGCCGCCTTGCCGGTGCCGGAGACGGCCTGGTAGGTGGAGACGACCAGGCGCTCGATCCCGGCCTCGTCGAAGAGCGGCTTCAGCGCCACGACCATCTGCATGGTCGAGCAGTTCGGGTTGGCGACGATCCCGCGGTGTTCCCCTAGAGCCTCGGGGTTGACCTCGGCGACGACCAGCGGCACGTCGTCGTGCATCCGCCAGTAGCTGGTGTTGTCGACGACGGTCACGCCCGCCTCGACCAGCTTCGGGGTCCACTCGGCGCTGATCGAGCCGCCCGCCGAGGAGAGCACCAGGTCGAGGCCCTGGATCGAGTCCTCGTTGAGCGCCTGGCAGGTGACGTTGCCGCCGTTCCAGGCCAGCTCCTTGCCGGCCGAGCGCTCGGACGCCAGCGGGACTAGCTCGGCGACCGGGAAATCGCGCGCCGCCAGCAGCTCGCGGATCGTCGTCCCGACCAACCCGGTCGCGCCCAGCACCCCGACTCTGTATCCGTCGCCAGCCATCGTCCGAGTATGACGAGCCGGTTAGCCGGCGACCGTCGGCCGGTGCTCAGGACCGGTCGGGTCCTCGGGCCTGATCGCGTCGTCGCCGAGCTCGAAGGTCTCGTGCAGGAGCCGAACGGCATCGGCGACGCGGTCGGCGGAGATGACGCAGGAGATCTTGATCGGGGAGGTGGAGATCATCTCGATGTTGATCCGCTCCTTGCCGAGCACCTCGAAGACCTTGGCGGCGACGCCGGGGTGCGAGCGCATCCCGGCGCCGACGATCGAGACCTTGCCGATCCGCTCGTCGGTGCGGACCTCGAGCGAGACGTCGCCGAGGGCCGCGATCGTGTCCTTGGCGGTCGCCAGGTCGTCGCGGTCGACGGTGAAGGAGAGGTCGGCGAGCTGGTCGTCGCCCACCGGCTCGTTCTGGATGATCACGTCGACGTTGACGTTGGCCTCGGCGAGGGCGGTGAAGATGCGGCCGGCGACGCCGGGCTCGTCGCGGACGCCGTGCAGCGTCACGCGGGCCTCCGCGTTGGAGTGGGTGACGGCGGTTACGAAGGGGTTCTCCACGGTCTCGTCCTCGGCAACGACGAGGGTACCGAGGCCGTCCTCGAAGCTGCTGCGACAGTGGATGCGGACGCCGTGGTTGCGGGCGTACTCGACCGATCGCAGCTGCAGGACGCCGGCTCCGGAGGCCGACATCTCCAGCATCTCCTCGAAGGAGACGTGGTCGAGCTTGCGGGCGGCGGGGACGATTCGCGGGTCGGCGCTGAAGACGCCGGCGACGTCGGTGTAGATCTCGCAGACCTCGGCGTCGAGGGCGGCGGCGAGCGCCACCGCGGTGGTGTCGGAGCCGCCGCGGCCGAGCGTGGTGACGTCGCGGCTGTCGGTGGAGACGCCCTGGAAGCCGGCGACGAGAACGATCCGGTCCTCCTCCAGCGCCTGCCTGATGCGGTCGGCGCGGACGTCGATGATCCGCGCCTTGGTGTGGGTCGAGTCGGTGACGATGCCGGCCTGGGAGCCGGTCAGCGAGATCGCCTCGTGGCCCATGTCGTGGATCGCCATCGCGCAGAGGGCGCAGGAGATCCGCTCGCCGGTCGAGAGCAGCATGTCCATCTCCCGGGCGACCGGCCGGTCGGAGATCTCCATCGCCTGGGCGACCAGTTCGTCGGTCGTCTTGCCGCGCGCCGAGAGCACCGCGACCACCCGTTTGCCCGCCTCGCGGGCGGCGACGATCCGGGACGCGGCGCGCTTGATCTGCTCGGCGCCGGCGACGGAGGTGCCACCGAACTTCATCACGACGATGTCGGTCTTCGCCTCGCCCATGAATCGCTGAGGATAGAGAGCGGCAGGCCGTTACTCGGGGCCGCCGAGGCTGCCCAGCATCGCCTGCTCGGCCATCTTCACCAGGCCGAGGCCACTGTGGGGGCGCATGTCGCTGCTGCGCACGCGCACGTGGGAGCCGTGCGGCCCGACCACCTCGACGATCGTGCAGACGTCGCCGATTTCGCAGTCGTCGCCGTAGTCGCCTTCGATCGCCTCCATCTGTTCGGCCACGACCCGCCCGATCTTGCTCTGGTCCAGTGCCATCTCAGTCCTCCTCAAGGTTCGCCCGCGTGAGCGCTGACCTTACTTCCCAGGGAGCGGAGGGTCTTGAAATTCAGGCGGCCGCGCGGTGGCGGTCGATGATCCGTCCGAAGTCGGTCCCGGCCGGCAGGGTCCCGAACGCCTGGCCCCAATCGCCGGAGAGGCGGGAGGCGCAGAAGGCGTCGGCGACGGCCTCGTCGCCGAAGCGGACCAGCAGCGAGCCCTGGATCGCCAGGGCCATCCGCTCGACCAGCGAGCGGGCGCGGGTCTCGATCGTCTCGACGTCGCCGGGCAGCTCCTCGCGCAGCGCCTGAGCGTAGGCGCCGAGGCGCGGCTCGCTCACGGCGCCCTCCTCGACCTCGGCGAAGAAGGCTTCGAGCGAGGCGGGGCTCTTGATCATCGCCCGCAGGACGTCGAGGCACTGGACGTTGCCCGAGCCCTCCCAGATCGAGTTGAGGGGGCTCTCGCGGAAGAGGCGGGGCATGCCCGAGTCCTCGACGTAGCCGTTGCCGCCGAGGCACTCGAGCGCCTCGCCGGCGTGCATCGGCGCCCGCTTGCAGATCCAGTACTTGAGCACCGCGTTGGCGATCCGTTTGAGGTGCTGGGCATCCGCGCCGCCGGCGTTCGCTTCGTCGTAGGCGCGGGCCAGCCGCATCGCCGCGATCGTCGCGGCCTCCGACTCGACCGCGAGGTCGGCGAGGACGTTCCGCATCAGCGGCTGCTCGACCAGCTCGCGGCCGAAGGTGGAGCGGTGCGAGGCGTGGTGGATTGCCTGGACGACCCCCGCCCGCATCCCGGTGGCGCCGCCGATCACGCAGTCGAGGCGGGTGTGGTTGACCATCTCGATGATCGTCCGCACCCCGGCGCCCTCCTCGCCGACCAGCCAGGCCGAGGCGGCGTCGAACTCGATCTCGCTGGAGGCGTTGGAGCGGTTGCCGAGCTTGTCCTTGAGCCGCTGCAGGCGGAAGCGGTTGCGCTCGCCGTCCGGGGTCCAGCGCGGGAAGAGGAAGCAGGAGATGCCGCCATCGGTCTGGGCGAGGACCAGGAAGGCGTCGCACTGCGGTGCCGACATGAACCACTTGTGGCCGGTCAGCGCGTACTCGGCGCCGGGACCGCCGCCGTTGACCGGCCGGGCGACGGTGGTGTTGGCGCGGACGTCGGAGCCGCCCTGCTTCTCGGTCATCCCCATCCCGGCCAGTGCCCCGGCCTTCCGCGGCGCCGGCGCGTTGGCGGGGTCGTAGGTCGAGGAGAAGAAGCGCGGCTCCCACTCGGCGGCCAGCTCCGGCTGGGTGCGCAGGGCCGGGATCACCGAGTAGGTCATCGAGATCGGGCAGCCGACCCCGGCCTCGGCCTGCGAGAAGCACATGAAGGCGGCGCCGCGGGCGACGTGAGCGCCCGGCCCGGGCTGCTTCCAGGGCGAGGCGTGCAGCTCGAACCCGACCGCCTCGCCGATCAGCTCGTCCCAGGCGGGGTGGAACTCGACCTCGTCGACACGGTTGCCGTAGCGGTCGTGGGTACGCAGCTTCGGGCCGTTCTCGTTGGCGAGCCGGCCGAGGGTCTGGGCGCGCTCGCCGCCGGCGAACTCGCCGACCGCGGCGATCCGCTCCTCGGCCCACTCGGCGCCCTCGCGACGCACCGCCTCAGCCAGCGCCGCGTCGCTCGTGAAGACGTTGTAGTCGACCAGCGGCGGAGGCTGGTTGAAGACCTCGTGGTTGCCGATCCCCGAGCGCTCGACCGTTGCCATCGGCCGATTGTCGCAGACGACTTCCGCTCAGGCCGCCGCCGAGTCCGCGGTGGGATCGGGTCTGACCACCACCGTGTCGACGCACTCGAGCACCTCGTCGGCGGGCATGTCGACGCGGCCGGCATGCTCCCGCACGGCCTCGGCGCTGGTCGCCTGGTAGATGCAGACCGTGCCGAGCGTGCCGCCCGGTTCGGCGATCACGTAGCTGCGGATCCAGCGGATGTCGTCGGGAAAGTCATTCTCGGCGACCTCTTTGGAGCGGGCGGCCGTGGCTTCCAGCTCGGCCGGGCTCGGCCAGGCGTTCTCGCGGCGGATCACGTACGTCTTCATGTCTGTCCTCTCCTCGGGTGGTAATTACAGACTGATAATCGGTAAATATACTCCGGGGCGATGGACTCGGCAACCGAAGCTCGGCGCGGGCGGGGGAGGCCCAGCG
>CAMPIP010000081.1 GCA_946886425.1 uncultured Actinomycetes bacterium | reverse complement strand
GCGAGTGCCTTGAGCCGCGAGTCGGCGGGCATCAGCAGGTAGCTCATCTGGCGCCACGCCGGGGCCGCCGTCGCGTAGACCCCGACCCGCAGGCGGGGGATGTCGACTCCCTCGGAGACCATCAGGACCGAGACCAGCCAGCGACGATCCGAGGATGCGAAGTCGGCGATCCGCTGGCTGGCGCCGGGCTCGTCGCTCATCACCAGCTCGGGTTGCTGACCGGAGATCGACCCGAGCCGGGCGGCGATCGCCCGCGCGTGCTCCTGGTCGGAGGCGATGACCAGGCCGCCGGCGTCGGGGTGGCCGTCGGCGCGCACCTCGGTGAGCCTGGCGTCGCCATCGCGCAGCACCTCGCCCATCCACTCGCCCTCCGGGCTCAACGCGGTGCGCAGGCGCCGGGCCGCCTCCGCCGCCGGCAGGGCGAGGTCGAAGTCGGCGCTGCGCAGCCGCCCGTCCGAGAGCCACTCCATCTCGCCGTCGTAGGGCAGGAAGGTGATCGGGCGGCAGACCCGGTCGCGCAGCGCCTGCGGGTACCCATAGGCGTAGTCGGCTCGGCTGAGACCATCCTCGTCGTAGGTGACCCAGGGGATCGCCGAGTTGTCGGAGCGGAACGGGGTCCCCGACAGGAGCAGGCGGAAGCGAGCGCCGTCGAAGGCCCTTCGGGTCTGCACGCCCCAGGCGGCCAGGTCGCCCATGTGGTGCGGCTCGTCGGCGATCAGCAGGGTCGGGCGGCGGGCGGCGGCCCCCCGGTGCGTGTCCGGTCCGGCCGCGATCGTTTGGTAGGTGATCGCGACGCCGTGGAAGTCGCCCGACTCCGGTCCATCCGAGTTCGGGCGGTTCGGCTCGAGGTCGATGCCATAGCGGGCCGCGTCGGCGGCCCACTGGCGGCAGATGTGGGTGGTAGGGCCGGCGACGACGACGCGCGAGACGAACCTGGCGCTCAACATCCGGTGGGCGATGTGGAGGCCGAAGGTGGTCTTGCCGGCCGCCGGCGTCGCCGAGGCCAGGAAGCTGGTGGCGGTGTGCGCCCGTACGGCTTCGGTCGCCTCCTGCTGCCAGGAGCGCAGGGGTCGGGTGTCGGGCCACTCCGGAAGCGATCGCAGACGCGCCCCGGCGCCGGTCAGCTGCTGAGAGGCGTCGTACAAGGGCGGGCAACAATAGGGTCGCGCGCGGCCGGAGGAAGGCGCCCCCGCGGATCCGGCTTGGGGTCACGTATCGCCCGGACGAATGACCGAGCGGAACAGCGCGCTGTCGCTAGCCTGAGGCATGGCCGCAGCAGGGCGTGCCTTGATACGACGTGGGTTGGTGGTGCTGGTCGGGGTGCTGCCGCTTGCCGCTGTACCGCACGCCGGCGCGGCGCCGAGTGAACCGAGCCAGGAGGTCCTGCCGGGAACCGCGAGCGTCGTCATCTGCCACGCGGCCGGCAACTCCTTCACGCGGAACGAAGTCAACGTCAGCAGCATCGTCAACCGGGAAGGCCACGGCGGGCACGCGAACGACATCGTCCCGCCGTTCCATTACCGCCTGTCGCCAACCGAAGGCGTGCGGCACTACCCGGGAAGGAACTGGGACGAGCAGGGCGAGGCGATCTGGACCAACGGCTGCGTCCGCCCGCCGCCCCCGGCCGGCGAGATCGATGTGTTCGCCTGTGTGGACGTCCACGACGGGAGCTTCGACGCGCAGTTCGGCTACAACAGCAGCGCCGGCGCGGTCGAGATCCCTCGCGGGCCAGCGAACGGCTTCTCGCCGGCGCCGGTCGATCGCGGTCAGGCGACCAGGTTCAGCGACGGCTACGTGCTCGCTGCGTTCAGGGTGCAGGACATCACCGAGTCTGAGCTGACCTGGACCGTCGAGCACAACGGGCGGTCCAACAGCGCGACCGTCAGCCGCTCGTCAACCCCCTGCACGGTGCCACCGGAGCCGCCGCCGCCGGAACCGAGGCCCGTCGTCCCGATCGGCGTCTTCGTGACCTGCGTGACCAACCACGGTTCGGGCTTCGACGCCGTGTTCGGCTACGACAGCGAGAACCTCGATCCGCAGACGGTCCCGATCGGGGCGGCCAATCACCTCTCGCCCGGTCCGGGGGATCGCGGTCAACCCACGACCTTCGGGCCCGGGCGCTCCGGGGAAGCTTTCAAAGTGACCGGAATTCCCAGCTCGGTCGCGCTGAGATGGACGCTTGCCCTCACCGACACCCGCATGGCGATCGCGACGGCCGACTTCGACGTCAAGTGCGACCGGCCGGAGCCGCCCGCCAGGCCATTCGGGATCTTCGCGACCTGCGTGACCAGGAACGGCTCGACGTACGACGCGACCTTCGGCTACTTCAGCGAGAAATCCCATCCGTTGAGGGTTCCCATCGGTGAGCGGAATTCCATCGAGCCCGGGCCCGACGGCCAGGGGCAGCCCGAGACTTTCGCGCCAGGTTTCGTCGATGCCGCTTTCGCGGTCCGGGGAGTTCCCATCTCCAGATCGGTCACCTGGAGGGTCAGGCGCGACGACGGCGAGGCACGCGTCGCGATCGCCACCGCCGATCTCCCGGAGTGCCTCACCGACCAGATCGTCCCCGTGACGCGGGTCGCGATGACCAAGTCGGTCGTCCCGAGCAGGGCCGTCCTCGGGCGGCGGGTCGCGGCCACGATCGTGCTCCGGAACACCGGCAGCGAGATCCTCAGGCCGGCCGAAGTCAAGGATGTCCTGCGGGGGGCTCGGCTGCGGATCCTCTCGGTCACGGCCACGCGCGGACAGTGCCGGGTCGACGCCTCCGCCGGAACCCAGACGGTGCGATGCCGGGCGCCCTCGCTGGCCCCCGGCGATTCGCTCACGATCCGAATCGCGGCAAGGGCGGTCGCGACCGGTACCGCGCGCGACCGGGCGACCGTCGTCGGCGTTCCGGGCTCGGCGCCAGGCGACAATGCCGCAGTGGCCGCTGTTCACATCGCTGCTCCGCCTCCGGATCTCGGGTTGGGTTGAGCCGAAGGGCACCTCGATACGAGCTGTCGCGTCTCGGGTTGGCCGACGGCAGCGAGACGACGGTCTACGTCGTCGTTCACCCCCGGCGCGCGACGCGCGTGCGGGTGCAGTGCTTCGAGGGAGCGCAGCGCCTCGACCACTGGTGCGCCGCGAACGGCCAGCCGGAGGCGATCGTCGCCGGCTTCTTCGTTCGCGATCCGTGGCGGCCGCTCGGGGAGGTCCGGACCGGCGGCCGTCCGGTCGAGCACGAGCCGATCGCCGATCCGTTCGGGCCGGCACGCAGCTGCGTCCACATCGCGCCGGGCGGGGCGGTGACGCTTGCCCCGCGCCGCGAGATCGCGGCCGCCCCGGCCGGAGACCTCGTCCAGGCTGGCCCCAGGCTGGTCGCCGGCGGTCGCGTGGTCGTCGACGAGGACGATGGCGAGGGCTTCTCGGCGGGCGCCGGGCAGTTCGACTCCGACATCACCGCCGAGCGCCATCCGCGCTCCGCGCTCGGCGTCTACGAGGAGGAGCTGTTCGCGGTCTGCTGCGACGGGCGCCGCACCGGCGTCGACGCCGGTCTCGACCTCGCCGAGCTCGCCCGGCTGCTGGTTTCGCTCGGCGCCACCGACGCGATCAACCTCGATGGCGGCGGGTCAGCGACCCTGGTCCACCGCGGTCACCTGCTGACCCGTCCCTACGGCTCGGTCGACCAGCCCGGGCCCGAGTCGCGCCCGGTGGTCACCGCGCTGGTGTTCGAACCGCTGCCGAGCGGGGCGACCGCTAGCCGAGCTTCTCGGCCAGCTCGAGAATGATCCCCTCGGGGCCACGGGCGTAACAGAGGCGCCAGCTGTCCTGGTATCGCACCACCTCGCCGATCAGCTCGCCGCCGCGGGCGCGCAGGGCGGCGACGGTGGCGTCGATGTCGTCGACGGCGAAGGTGAGGTGACGGAGGCCGGGCGCGTTCGACGGGGCGGCCCGGTCGCTGGCCGGGCTCGGCGGCGAGAGGAACTTGATCAGCTCGATCTGGCAGCCCCCGTCCGGCGCCTGCAGCATCGCGTTTTCGGCCCGGGCCCCGTCGAGCCCGATGATCCGGTCAACCCACTCGCCCTCGGCCGGCCACTCGGCGACCAGCTCGAGCCCGAGCTCGACGAAGAACTCGATCGCGGCCGCGAGGTCCTCGACCACGACGCCGACGTGTTCCATCCGCCGAATCCCCACGGCTCGACGGTAACAAGCGGCGAGTACGGTAGGGCCGGTGCGGATCGCGACCTGGAACGTCAACTCGGTCAAGCAGCGGTTGCCGCGGCTGCTGCCCTGGTTGGACGAACGGAATCCGGACGTGGTCTGCCTGCAGGAGACGAAGTTGGCGGACGATGCCTGCCTCGATCTGTTCGGGGACGAGCTGACGAATCGCGGCTATGAGGTCGCGGTGCACGGCGAGGCGAGCTGGAACGGGGTGGCGATCTTCTCCCGGGTCGGGCTGGAGGATGTCGTCACCGGGCTCGACGGCGCTCCCGGGTTCCCGCATCCGGAGGCTCGGGCGATAGCCGCCACCTGCGACGGCGTCCGGGTCCACTCGCTCTACGTGCCGAACGGGCGCGAGCCGGGGTCCGACCACTACGCGTACAAGCTCGAGTGGCTGGCGGCGCTGCGCGACGTCGTCGCAGCGGGCCCCGCCGACGTGGTCGTCTGCGGCGACATGAACATCGCCCCCGCCGACGAGGACGTCTTCGACCCCGACGCCTACGCCGGCCAGACGCATGTGACCGAGCCCGAGCGGGCGGCGCTGGTGGAGCTGCGGGCGATCGGGCTGCGCGACGTCGTTCGCGACCGCTGGCCGGGGGAGAGGGTCTTCACCTACTGGGACTACCGGGCCGGAATGTTCCATCGGGACCTGGGGATGCGGATCGACCTGATTCTCGCCGGCGACCCGGTTGCCGCGCGGGTGCGGGCCGCCTGGGTCGATCGCAAGGCCCGCAAAGGCAAAGGGCCGAGCGACCACGCGCCGGTTGTCGTCGACCTCGACGAGGCGCCCGATGGGGACATCGGACCGGTGGTGCCGCCGCCGTCCCGCCCGGTCACCGAGCGGGGCGCCGCGAAGCTGCCGCAGGCGCCGTAGCGGACGCGCTCGCCTCTTCGGCGCTTCGCTTGCGAGAATGCCCGGCGATGGCGGCTGACCGTCAATTCGACCTGGCGCTGTTCGGGGCCACGGGCTTCACGGGCGGGCTGGCCGCCGAGTACCTCGCTCGCAACGCCCCGGCGGGGCTGCGGTGGGCGTTGGTCGGGCGCAACCGCGGCAGGCTGGAGGACGTCCGCGCGCGGCTGGCACGGCTGGACGGCACGGCGCCGGCGCCCGAATTGCTCGAGGCCGATGCCGCCGACCGCACCCCGCTCGACGCCGTCGCCGCGGCGGCGCGGGTCGTCGTCACCACGGTCGGTCCCTACGCCCTCTACGGCGAGCCGCTGGTCGCCGCCTGCGCGGCAGCGGGGACCGACTACGTCGACCTCACCGGCGAGCCCGAGTTCGTCGACCGGATGTGGACGCTGCACCACGCCGAGGCGGAGCGGACCGGTGCCCGGCTGGTTCACTGCTGCGGCTTCGACTCGATCCCGCACGACCTCGGCGCCTACTTCACGGTCCAGCAGCTGCGCGAGGGCGTGCCGCTGGCCGTCAACGGCTACGTCCGCGCCGGCGCCGAGTTCTCCGGTGGCACCTACCACTCGGCGATCAACGCGTTTGCGCGGGGGCGACAGACGGTCGCCGCCGCCAGGGAGCGCCGCCGTGCCGAGCCGCGGCCGGCCGGCCGCGAGGTCCACAGCGCCTCGCCGCGGCTCACCCGCAACGCCGAGCTGGGCGGCTGGACCGGGCCGCTGCCGACGATCGACGGTCCGATCGTGCGCCGCTCCGCCGCCGCGCTCGACCGCTACGGACCGAACTTCACCTACGGCCACAACCTCGTCGCCAAGCACCTCGCGACTCTCGCCGGGCTCGGCGCCGGCGTCGGCGCGATCGCCCTGCTGGCGCCGCTGCCGCCGACCCGCAAGCTGCTGCTGAAGGCGAAATCGCCGGGCGAGGGGCCGAGCGAGGAGACCCGGGCGAAGAGCTGGTTCAAGGTCACCTTCGTCGGCGAGGGCGGCGGCCAGCGCGTCGTCACCCGCGTCTCCGGCGGCGACCCGGGCTACACCGAGACCGCGAAAATGCTCGCCGAGTCCGGGCTCTGCCTCGCCTTCGACGAGCTGCCCGAGGCCGCCGGCCAGGTCACCACCGCGCAGGCGATGGGGGACGCGCTGCTGGCCCGGCTGCGGCGCGCCGGCATCGGCTTCGAGGTGCTCTCCTCGTGAGCGAGGCGCCCGAGCACCTCGACGTTCTGATCGTGGGTGCCGGCCTCTCCGGGATCGGTGCTGCCCATCACCTGCAGGACCGCTGTCCCGGCAAGAGCTACGCGATCCTCGAGGCACGCGAGGGGATCGGTGGCACCTGGGACCTGTTCCGCTACCCGGGGATCCGCTCCGATTCCGACATGCACACGCTCGGCTACCGGTTCCGGCCCTGGACGGCGGCGAAGTCGATCGCCGACGGCGAGTCGATCCTCGCCTACGTGCGCGAGACCGCCCGCGAGGCCGGGATCGACCGGCGGATCCGCTTCCACCACCGGGTCGTGGCGGCCGAGTGGTCCTCGGCCGAGCAGCGCTGGTCGGTCGAGGCGGAGCGCTCGGACACGGGGGAGACGGTGCGGCTCACCTGCGGGTTCCTTTTCACCTGCAGCGGCTACTACCGCTACGACCAGGGCTACACGCCCGAGTTCGAGGGGATCGAGGGCTTCGCCGGCACCGTGATCCATCCGCAGCACTGGCCCGCCGACGCCGAGTACGCCGGCAAGCGGGTGGTCGTGATCGGCAGCGGCGCCACCGCGGTGACGCTGGTCCCGGCGCTGGCCCGCGATGCCGCCCGCGTGACGATGCTGCAGCGCTCGCCGACCTACATCGTCTCGATGCCGGGCGAAGACCCGGTCGCCCAGCTGCTGCGCCGCTTCCTGCCGGACCGCGCCGTCTATGCGGCGGTGCGCTGGAAGAACGTGATCCTGCAGATGTTCAGCTACCGGGCGGCGCGGCGCTGGCCGGGGCTGGTCAAGCGCCTGGTCCGGCGCGGCGTCGTCAACTCGCTGCCGGCCGGCTACGACGTCGACACCCACTTCAAGCCGCCGTATGACCCCTGGGACCAGCGTCTCTGCCTGGTCCCTGACGGCGACCTCTTCGCGGCGCTCGCCGACGGCTCGGCGGAGATCGTCACCGATCGGATCGAGTCCTTCACCGAGACCGGCATCCGCCTGCGGTCCGGGCGGGCGCTCGACGCCGACGTGGTCGTCACCGCCACTGGCCTCAACCTGCTCTTCCTCGGCGGCATGCGCCTCCGCGTCGATGGCGAGGAACCCGACCTGGCGCGGACCTTCACCTACAAGGGGATGATGCTCGCCGGCGTCCCCAACTTCGCCTTCACGATCGGCTACACCAACGCCTCCTGGACTCTGAAGGCGGATCTGGTCGCCGAATACGTCTGTCGATTGCTGAACCACATGGACGCCGGCGGCTACGGCGAGTGCGTGCCGCGGGTGACCGACCCCTCTGTGACCGAGGAGCCGCTGCTCGACTTCACCTCCGGCTACGTCCTCCGCTCGCTCGACGAGCTGCCAAAGCAGGGCTCGAAGGAGCCCTGGAAGCTGCGCCAGAACTACCCCGTCGACCTGCGGGCCCTGCGTCACGGCCCGCTCGAAGACGGAGCGATGCGTTTCGTCCGCGCTGTCCGGCAACCGCACGCCGATCGGCCGCCGGCGGCGGTCTGACAGCAACTGCCGACTCCGACCATGAAGAAAGCGGGCGATGACCACCCTTGAAGCGATAGTCCTCGGCTTCACCCAGGGCCTGACCGAGTTCCTGCCGATTTCCTCCTCCGGGCACCTGCGGGTCGTTCCCGCCTTCCTCGGCTGGGACGACCCCGGCACCGGCTTCACCGCGGTGATCCAGCTGGGGACGATGGCGGCGGTGTTGATCTACTTCCGCGTCGACCTCTGGCGGATCGGCCGCGCCTGGCTGTCCGAGCTGCGGCTCCCCTATCGGCGGCGCAGCACCGATGCCAACCTCGGCTGGTTCATCGTCCTCGGCACGATCCCGATCTCGGTCTTCGGTTTCGCCTTCGGCGGCGCGATCGAAACAGGGACCCGCAGCCTCTACCTGATCGGCTCGACCCTGATCCTCTTCTCGCTCGTGATGGTGGCGGCGGAGCGGGTCGGGGCCCGGCAACGGGCGATCACCGAGATGAACGCTCGGGACGGCATCTTCATCGGCCTATTCCAGTCCCTGGCCCTGATACCAGGCGTGTCCCGCTCCGGATCGACCATCTCCGCCGGTCTCTTCCGCGGCTTCGACCGCCTCGCCGCCGCCCGCTACTCGTTCCTGCTCTCGGTCCCCGCCGTCGTCCTCAGCGGCCTCTTCGAGCTCCGCAAGGTGGGGGAGAACGGCAGCCCCTCGGTCTGGGCGACGATCGTCGCCACCCTGGTCGCCTTCGTGGTCGGCTACGCCGCGATCGCCTGGCTGCTGCGATACCTCAGCACCCACTCCCTAGGCGTCTTCGTGATCTACCGCGTCGTGCTCGGCGTCGCCATCCTGATCCTGGCGGGGACCGGCGCCATCAGCTGATCGCGGGTGGCGCACTTTAGTCCCGTGCATGGAGGGCTAAGGTGCGCCAGCCGCGAGGTGTGACGACGGCGCCATCCGGGTAAGCGCCCCGCCATGGACGACCAGCAGCTTCTCAGCCGAATCGACGAGCTGGTGCGCGAGGAGGAGGACCTTCTCCACCGCCACGAGGGCGACGGCCTCAGCCCCGAAGAGGAGACCCGCATGGCGGCGCTGAAAGTCCAGCTCGACCAAGCCTGGGACTACCTCCGCCAACGCCGCGCCTACGAGCAATCCGGCCTCGACCCAGACGACGCCAGCGAACGCGACCCCGAGACCGTCGAGGACTACGAAGGCTGACCCCGAACCAGCCGGCCAAGCCGCCGATCCGCCGCTAGGCTTGACCGGCCACGCGGCGCCTTGGCGGAGTGGCTACGCAGCGGCCTGCAAAGCCGTTTACACCGGTTCGATTCCGGTAGGCGCCTTCTCAGCGTGCCCGTGGCGTTGGTCGAACCGGCGGAAGGCGTTCACCCGCCTCGCAATGAACCTGCAGGAGGCCGGAGCGCGGGAGGGAGAGGAAGCCTTCGATTCGCTGGCCCTTCTGGGTGCTTTCGCCGAGGCGCTGGGTCGAGTCAGTCGCCGCTTTGCCAAAAGGCGAGTGGGCCGTCACTCGCCAGGGACTCGATTCGCTGCGAACCCCTGACGTGTGGGCTGAAGGGTATGAGTTGGTGGGCGACAGTCACCACGCGTTCCAGCGGCTGGAGAATCAGGTTGAGGTCCACGAGGCATTCGCGAGGATTCGCCGCTTCGAGGCTAGGTCGCGTCCACAACCCAGTTCGGCCGTAAATAGGCCTCCTCGAACCCGGCCCTGAGGATGTTGCGGTAGCTCGCTGACGGGCGGTTGGGCACCCGCTCTCCGGTCTCGACGAAGAGGGTCTCGCAGCCGGCCGCTCCCGCATCGGCGATCCGCCGGTGCAGCAGGGCCAGTTGGGCGCCGCGGCCGCGGGCGGGCTCGAGGGTGGCGGCGATGCCGAACTCGGCGACGTCGCCGTCGATCAGCATCGCCGCGCAGGCTTGGGAGCGGCCGTCGATGCGGGCCACGTAGCAGTGCCAGCCCGGGCGGCCGGGGAGGTGGGCGAAGAACTCGGCACCCCATGCGGGGAGGCCGAAGCCGGCGGCGGCGATGGCGCCGAAGGGGGCCTCTTCGCCGCTCGTCAGCTCGAGGACCTCGAGGTCGGGCGCGGCGAAGC
>CAMPIP010000080.1 GCA_946886425.1 uncultured Actinomycetes bacterium | reverse complement strand
GTGCACACGCTGTCCTACGCCGGCTTCATCGAGGACCCGATCACCTGGGTCCTGTTAGCCCTCGGCGTCTCGCTGGCCGCCCCCGCGGTCCGCGACTCCGCGTAGGGTCCTCCCGTGTCGGGATACCTGCGCCGCCTCGCGACGACCGGCGCCGCCTACACGGCGGCAAGCATCGTCTCCAAGGTCATCGCGGTCGTTCTGCTGCCGCTCTACACGCGTCACCTCAGCCCGGCCGACTACGGCGCCGCCGAGGTGATGTTCGCGGCGGTCGTCTCCGCCAGCATCATCGTCCGCTTCGGGCTGATCGAGGCGGTGCTGCGCTTCTACTACAAGGACGACGAGCAGCCGCGCGAGGTGGTCGCCAGCTCCTTCGCCGGGCTCTTCTGGCTCTCGACGGCCGCGATGGCGATCGCGCTGCCGTTCGCCGAGCCGATCTCCAGGGCACTGCTCGACGTATCCCCCGCGGAGATGGAGCGGATCTCGGCGACCCAGCTGGCGCAGATCTCCATCGCCGGCCTCTGGGTGCTGACGATGTCGGAGTTCCTGCTGACGATGTTCCGCCTCGAAGAGCGCGCGCGCGCGTTCTTCACGACCGCGATCGTCAACGTGCTGGCGACGATCGCGCTGACGGTCGTCCTCGTCGTCGGCTTGGACGAGGGGGCCCGCGGCCTCCTGATCGGCAGCTACGCGGCCGGGGCCGTCACGGTCCTGGTCCTGATCGCGCTGCAGTGGCGCAAGCTCTCGCTGCGCTTCGACCCGGCGCTGCTGCGCCGCCTGTTCCGGTTCGGGCTGCCGACGATGCCGGCCGAGGTCTCGCTCTACGCGCTCAACTTCGTCGACCGGATCATCATCGTCCGCACCCTCGGCCTCTGGGAGGCCGGGCTCTACTCGCTGGCCGTCAAGTTCGCCCAGGCGGTCAACGTGCTCGTCCGCGGCTTCCAGCTAGCCTGGCCGCCGCTCGCGTACTCGATCCGCGACGATGGTGAGGCCCGCCGCGCCTACGCGACCGTCGTCACCCTCTTCGTCGCCGGCTGCGCCTTCGTGGTCACCGGGATGTGGCTGTTCGCGCGCTGGATCGTCCGCCTCCTGGCGGCGCCGGAGTTCTTCGATTCCTACGAAGCCGTCGGCCTGATCTCCATCGCGGTCACGCTCTACGCCCTTTACCTGGTGCTGGTGGTGATTCTCGGCCGCACCGGCCGCACCGAGTTCAACCTCCCGGCGACGCTCGCGGCCCTGGTCGTCAACGTCGTCCTCAACCTCGTCCTGGTGCCGCCGCTGGGGATCGTCGGCGCCGGCCTCGCCCTGGTCGCTTCCTACCTGGTCGTGCTGGCGCTGATGTACGTCTTCACCCAGCGCCTCTTCCCGGTCGCCTACGAGTGGGGACGGCTGGCCAAGATCGTCCTCGCCTCCGCGGCCCTGGTCGGCATCGCCGAACTGGCGGTGCCGACGGACGGCGTCGCCGGCTTCTTCGGCCGCGCCGTCCTGCTCGCCGCCTACCCGCTAGCCCTTTACCTGGGCCGCTTCTTCACCCCCGGCGAGCGCGCCTGGATCTCCCGCCTCCGCCACCCCGGCGCGATCGTCGCCGAGGTCCGGGCGATGCGAGCCGAGCCCGCCGCGGTCGACGGGCGGCTGCCCGAGACCTACGAGGCAGAGCTGCGCGACGAGGACGCCAGGCTCTAGCCCGTAGCGGAGTTTGACCCCAGTGGGCTGGGGCAAAAGTCGAATGCGTTCAGGAGGCTCGGTCGCGGATGCTTTCGCCGCGGCCGGGCAGCAGCGCCTGGCGGGCGTGCGCCCAGTAGACGCGGGCGGGCTGGTCCGGGATCAGGCTGGCGGCGGCGGCGCGGATCGCGTAGGACCAGGCGGTCAGGAGGCGCACCGCCAGCGCCGCCGAGGCCGCGTGGTGCTTCCGCATGTACAAATCTCGGTTGCGGTGGAATTCGACGATTCGCGGCAGACCGGCGGCGAGGTCGGTGGAGAGCTGGTCGTGGTGGTAGGCCTCGGCGGCGGGGACGTAGAGCGAGTGCCAGCCGGCGTCGGCGAGGCGCCTGGCGAAGTCGGTCTCGTCGGAGTAGACGAAGAAGGCCGGATCCATGTAGTCGATTTCCGCCGCCGCCTCGCGACGAACCAGCAGGGCGCTCGACTGGGCCCAGTCGACACGGCGCGTCACCGCTCCCTTGCTCTGCACCGTGAACCGCCCGTGCAGGAACAGCGCCCCGGCCAGCGCCGTGGCGACGCCCGGGAAGCGCCAGGCGCAGGGGACCGGCCGGCCGGCCGAGTCGAGCAGCCGCGGTCCCGCCGCCGCGGCCCGCGGGTCGGCCTCGAGCGCCGCGAGCAGCGCCTCGGTCGCACCCGCCCGCAGCTCCGAGTCCTCGTTGAGGAGCAGGCAGTAGCGGCCGCGCGCCTCGCGCATCAGCGTCGAGTCGTTCTCGGCCTTGCCGGTCCGCCGCTCCAGCGCGATCAGGCGCAGCGGCAACGCCCCGTCCAACGCCCGCACCGTCTCGGCCGAGCCGTCCTCGGAGGCGTTGTCGAGGACCAGCACCTCGGCCTCGACTCCGGCGGGGTGCGTGCGCTCGATCGCGGCCAGGCAGGCGAGCAGGTACTCGCGGCCGTTCGTGTTCACGACGCAATAGGAGAGCGTGGGCGCCAAGGGGGGCACGATAATCGCCGCCGATGAAGGTCCAGCTGGTCGACCCGTCGGCGTTCACGCCGCCCTACGATCGCGCGCTCGCGGCGGCGCTCGCCCGCGGCGGCGCCGAGGTCGAGCTGCTGACCAGCCGCTTCCTCTACGGCCCGGTACCCCCCGCCGAGGGGTACCGGGCCGACGAGCGCTTCTACCGCCGCAGCACCGCCCGCGGCCTCGATACCCGCGCCCGGCTCCCCTTCAAGGCGGCCGAGCACCTCGCCGACATGCTGCGCTTCCGTCGCGCCCTCGCCAGCCGCACCTCCGCCGGCACCGGCCCCGACGTCGTCCACTACCAGTGGCTCACCTTCCCGCCGCTCGACGTCCACCTGCTGCCGCCCAAGCGCCCCCGGGTGATGACCGCCCACTACATCCTCCCGCCCGACCCGAGCCGCCGCCAGGTCGCGACCGCCCGCCGCGCCTTCGGCGCCATGGACGCCGTCGTCGCCCACTCCGAGCACAGCGCCGCGCGCCTCCGCGACGAGGTCGGGATCGATCCGGGCAGGGTCCGCGTCATTCCCCACGGCGCCTTCGATTACCTGACCCGGCTGCCGGAGGAGAAGCCGCTACCGGAGGAGCTGGAGGGAGCCGAGGGGCCGGTGATCCTCTCCTTCGGTCTGCTCCGCCCGTATAAGGGGATCGAGGTGGTGCTGGAGGCCTTCCGCCGCGTCGAGGGCGCCGAGCTCTGGATCGTCGGCAATCCGCGCATGGACGTCGCCCCGCTCCACGCTCTCGCCGCCGCCGCGCCCGGCCGCGCCCGCTTCGTCACCCGCTTCGTCGACGACACCGAGATCCCGGCGATCTTCCGCCGCGCCGACCTCGTCGTTCTCCCGTATCTCGACGCCGAGCACTCCGGCGTTCTCTACACCGGCCTCGCCTTCGGCAAGCCGCTGGTGTTGAGCGCCGTCGGCGGCTTCCCCGAGGTCGCGGCAACCGGCGCCGCCCGCCTCGTCCCGCCCGGCGACGCCGACGCCCTCGCGGCGACGCTCACGAACCTCACCGCCGACGAGCCCGCCCGGACCGCGATGGCCGACGCCGCCCGCGCCGCCGCGGCGGGCCCGTTCTCCTGGGACGAGACCGCCCGCCTCACCCTCGACCTCTACCGCGACCTGCTCGGGGGCCACCCATGACCACCGCCGCCACCGTCCTCTTCTGGGTCAGCGCGGGCGTGATCGTCTACACCCACCTCGGCTACCCGCTGGTGCTGACGGCTCTGACGCGGATGCGAGGGGAGCGCGGTCGTCCTTTGGACCGCATAGCGACACAAAAGACGACCGCACTCCCCACTGTCTCTCTGATCGTTCCCGCCTACGACGAGGAGGAGGTGATCGCCGCCAAGGTCGCCAACGCCCTCGCGCTCGACTACCCGCGCGACCGTCTCCAGGTGATCGTCGCTTCCGACGGCTCCGCCGACGCCACCGCGGAGCGAGCCCGCGCCGCCGGCGCCGACCTGGTGCTGGAGCTGCCGCCCGGCGGCAAGGTCACCGCCCTCAACGCCGCGGTCGAGCGGGCGACCGGCGAGGTCCTCGCCTTCTCCGACGCCAACAGCGCCTGGGCACCGGATGCCCTGCGCCGCCTCGTCGCCCCCCTCGCCGATCCCGCGGTCGCCTACGTCTGCGGCCAGGTCCGCTTCACCGACCCCGAGGGGAACAACCTCGAGGGCGCCTACTGGCGCTACGAGATGGCGGTCCGGGAGATGGAGTCCCGGCTGGGCGGAATCACGGCCGGCAACGGGGCGATCTACGCGGTCCGCCGCGACGCTTACCTGGCGCTGCCGCCGGCCGGCAGCCACGACCTCTCCTTCCCGTTCCTGTTCGCCAAGCGCGGCGGCCGCTCGCTCTACGAACCGGCCGCCCAGGCGAGCGAGAAGATGGTCCCGACCATCGAGGGCGAGTGGGCCCGCAAACGTCGGATGATGGTCGGGCTCTGGGACATCGTCGTCGGCGAAGGGATGCTCTCCCCGCGCGGCTACTCGCCGCTGTTCGCCTTCGAGCTGGCCTCGCACCGGCTGCTTCGCTACCTCAGCCCTTTCCTCCACCTCGTCGCCCTCGCCGCCAACGTCGCCCTGCTCGGCGACGGCTGGGTCTACACGCTCACGCTCGTCGCCCAGCTGGCCCTGCTCGCGGCGGCGCTGCTGGGACGGTGGCTGTCCGCCACCCCGTTTCGCGTCGCCCGCTACTACGTGCTGACGACCGCCTCGATAGCCGCCGGCCTCTGGGACCGCGCCCGCCACGGCGCCACCGGCCGCTGGGAGAAGGCGGAGGGAACCCGCTGATGCCGCGCGCTGTCGACATCGCCATCGCCGCCGTCGCCCTAATCGTGCTCTCGCCGTTCCTGCTCGTCGCCGCGATCGCGATCAAGCTCGGCAGCCGCGGGCCGGTGATCTACCGCCAGCGCCGGGTCGGCCGCGACGGGGTGGAGTTCGAGATGTGGAAGCTGCGGACGATGGTGCGGGGGTCCGACCCGGTCGGCGTCGGCACCGTCGTCACCCGCGAGGACCCGCGCGTCACCCGCGCCGGCCGCACCCTCCGCCGTACCTCTTTCGATGAGATCCCCAACCTCGTCAACGTGCTCCGCGGCGAGATGGCGATCGTCGGCCCCCGCCCGACCATTCCCGCCCAGGTCGACGACTACACGCCGCGCCAGCGCCGCCGCCACGAGGTGCTCCCCGGGATCACCGGCTGGGCCCAGGTCCAGGGCCGCGCCGGCATCCCCTGGGAGGAGCGAATCGAGCTCGACGTCTGGTACGTCGACCACCGCTCCGCCGCCCTCGACGCCCGCATCCTCGCCAGGACCGTCTGGCTGGTGCTCACCGGCCAAGGCCTCGCGCCGGACTGAGGCACCCCCCCTTGTGCCGGGGAATCAACCCCGACTCGTCATAGAGTTCCCGCCGTGAGCGATCGACCCGAGGTCAGCCTGCGCCGCTTCCAGCCCGGCGACGCCCCCGCCGTCCACCGCTGGTTCAACAACCCGGCGGCGACCGCCTCGCTGATGGAGCAGCGCGACTCGTTCTCGCTCGAGCAGGCGGAAGCCTGGACCGAACGGGCGAGTGACGACTCCGGCGAGGACCGCAAGTTCGCGATCGTCGTCGAGGGCTACGAGGAGCCGGTCGGGTTCACCGCCCTCTACGGCCTCTTCCGCCAGACCGCTCCCGAGCTCGGCGCCCTGATCGGCGACGACGTGCGCGGCAAGGGCGTCGGCCGCCGCGCCGAGGCGTTGACGATCGCCAAGGCCTTCGACGAGTTCGGCGCCCACCGCGTCTACGGCCGCATCCCCGCCCGCAACGAGATCGCCAAGAAGACCGTCACCAGCCTCGGCTGGCAGCACGAGGGGACGATGCGCGCCCATCTCGCCCGCCGCGACGGCGAGCCTGACGACTGCGAGGTCTGGGGCGTGCTCCCGAACGAGTTCCGCGCCGCCGCCGCGGACCTCCTCGAGTGAGCGCCCGGGCGGAGCTGATCGAGGACGGGGGCGCCGCCGTGGCCGGCCCCGAGTTCTTCCGCTCGCCCCAGTTCCTCGCCGCCGAGGGGGTCACCCACACGCTGCGGATCGAGGGAAGCGACGCGACGCTGCTGGCCCCGCTGCTCGTCCGGGACATTGAGGGGGCCGACGGCCGCGACGCGGTCTCGCCCTACGGTTACCCCGGCCTGGCTCCGACGGATGCACCACCACTCGACCCCGCGAGCGTCGACTTCTCCGCCACCGGCCTGGTCAGCCTCTTCGTTCGTCACCGCCTCGGCCCGCCGCCCCTCGCCGGCAGCACGCCGCGCAACCTCGTCTACCTTGCCGACCCCGCCCTGCCGCCGAAGAGCCGCCCCAGCGACCGCCGCCAGGTCCGCCGCAACCTCGAAGACGGTTACGAGCTGCGCCTCGTCCCCGGGCCGGAGACGACTCCCGAGCAGCGCGCCGGCTTCCTCGACGTCTACAAGCAGACGATGCGCCGCACCGAGGCGGCACCGCACTACTTCTTCGGCGCCGCCTACTTCGACACGATCCTCGAAGCCCCGCGCACCTGGCTCGCCCTCGCCCACGCCGGCGACGGCACCCTCGCCGCCGCCTCGATCGCCACCGTCAGCGACGGCTTCCTCCACTACTACCTCAGCGGCAGCGCCGACAGCCACCTGCGCGCCGCGCCGATGAAGAACGTCGTCGCCCGCCTCGTTGAGCACGCCGCCGAGCTGCAGCTGCCGCTCAACCTCGGCGGCGGCATCCGCGACGGCGACGCGCTCGAGGAGTTCAAGCGCGGCTTCGCCAACCGCTCGCTGCGCTGGCACACCTCGGAGATCGTCTGCGACGAGGCCCGCTACGCGGAGCTCGCCGCGGGCCGCGAGGCGGGCGGCTACTTCCCCGCCTACCGCGCCCCCTAGCCGCGCCTACGCTTCCGGTTCGCGCGGGGTCGGGCCGGTGAAGGTGAAGGCGTAGATCGGCTCGCCGCCGTACTTGCCCCAGGTCGCCTTGCCGAAGGCGCGGATCGCGTCGAGCGTCGCGGCTCCCTTGTACTCGGGGCAGCCGAGCAGGTTGGTCCAGGTGGTCGCGGCGACCGCGTAGGGCATCGCCTCGTTCGGGAACAGCAGCGTCGCCCCGTACATCGTGTCGAACAGCCCCTTCAGCGCCAGCTGCGCTTCCTCGTCGAGGTCGGGCGAGTACTGGATCGCCAGCCGCCCGTGCTCGAGCGAGTGGACGACGTCGATTTCCGCCGGCGTTTCCGAGTAGGCGCCGTCGGCCTGCTGGTAGGGCGGTTCGACGTGGTCGCCCGAGGTCGGCGGGTTGGTCTTGTAGCCGGGGTTGGGCGAGCCCGCGGGAATGTGGTTGTGCCCCTCGTCGGGGAGGCGCAGCTTCAGCACGCAGCCGGCCGCGTTGACGGCGTCGCCGAGGTTGGCGACCTTGACGGCGGGCGGTGCCGTGCCCAGCCGGTCGTCGGGAACGATCCCGTTGGTCGAGCCGATCGAGGTGTTGATGTTGATGTGGGCGCTGCCGGTCCTGGCCTCGCCGTCGTCGTCCCCGCCGCTGAGGAGGACGAAGATCAGCACCGCGGCGGCGATCACGATCGTCGAGACGACCGCGTAGGCGACCAGCAGCCGCGACCGCTTCGAATCGTCGCTGTTGGGCTCGTCCGCCATCCCTGGGGGCGGCCAGCCTATTGAGCGCCGCCGCTGAGCGCCGACACAGTTTCGCCCCGCACC
This sequence comes from uncultured Actinomycetes bacterium, assembly GCA_946886425.1. The sequence goes on along the minus strand of CAMPIP010000080.1, from coordinate 2,016 downwards.
CGCTCCCACGGTTTCGAGGCGCGCAGCGCGGATAGCACCGCCCACGTCGCCGGCGCTCGGTTGAGGGCATAGAAGTGGATCCCGGGCGCCCCCGCGATCAGCAGCTCGTCGCACTGCTGGGACGCGTAGGCGATGCCGAGCTCGAACTCGCGCTGCGGGTCGCCGCCGACGGCCTCGAAGGCCGCCTCCAGCGGGGCCGGGATCGAGGCGTCGCAGAGCTCGCAGATCCGCACCGTCTGCGCGTAGCTGGCGACCGGGATCACCCCGGCCAGGATCGGCACCTCGATCCCCTTCGCCCGCGCCGCCCGCACGAAGTCGAAGTAGACCCGGTTGTCGAAGAACAGCTGGGTGATCAGGAAGCCGGCGCCGGAGTCGACCTTGGTCTTCAGGTAGGTGAGGTCGGTGTCGAGGTCGGGCGCCTCCGGGTGCACCTCCGGGAAGCAGGCGCCGCCGATCGCGAAGTCCCAGCCCTCGGAGATGAAGGCGGCCAGCTCGGCGGCGCTGCCGAGCCCGCCCTCGGGCTGTTCGAAGTCCTCCTGCCCCCGCGGCGGGTCGCCGCGCAGCGCGAAGACGTTCTCGATCCCGGCCGCGGCGATCCGGTCCAGCGTCGTCGCCAACCCGTCGCGGCTCTCGCCGACGCAGCTCAGGTGCGCCATCGTCTCGTAGCCGAGCTCGTCCTTCAGCGCCTGGGTTATCTCGACGGTGCCGTCGCGCGTCGACCCCCCGGCTCCGTAGGTGACCGAGACGAAGTCGGGCTCCAGCGCCCGCAGCTCCCGCGCCGTCTCGAACAGCTGCTCGGTCGCCTCCGCGCTCTTCGGCGGGAAGAACTCGACCGAGAAGGTCGGCGCCCGGGTCGCGATGATCTGATCGATCCGCACCCGAGCAGGGTACCCGGCGGAGCTACGCCGACTTGCGCCGGTCCACCCGCGCCTGGAACTCGGCCTGGATGTCCTCCAGGTGCTTGCCCTTCGTCTCGGGCACCAGCTTCCAGCAGAAGACCAGGGTGACGATGCCGATCGCGCCGTAGAACCAGAAGGCGCCGGACTGGCCCAGCGCTTCGATCAGCAGCAGGAAGGTCAGCGAGACGATGAAGTTGAAGGTCCAGTTCGCCATCGTGCCGACGCCGGCCGCCTTGCTGCGGACGCTGAGCGGGTAGATCTCCGCGTTGAGCAGCCAGAAGATCGGCCCGAGGCTGATCGCGAAGGAGGCGACGTAGGTCATCAGGCTGGCGATCGCGACGACCGAGCCGAGGGTCCCGGAGGCGCCCGTCTCGAAGGCGGCGCCGAGCGCGAACAGCGAGATCACCATCCCGGAGATGCCGATCATCAGCAGCGTCCGCCGCCCGGCCCGGTCGAGCAGCCGCAGCGCCACGAGCGTCATCGCCACGTTGATCACCCCGACCCCGACCGCGGCGAGGATCGAGCCGGCCGAGGAGTCGACGCCGGTGAATTCGACGATCGTCGGCGCGTAGTAGATGACCGTGTTGATGCCGGTCACCTGCTGGAGGATCGCCAGGCCGACGCCGACCACCAGCGCCGCTTTGACGACCGGCTGCAGCAGCTCGCTCCAGGCACCGGGCTTCTCGTCGAGGCTCTCCTTGATCTCCTCGATCTCACGGTCGATCGTGTCCGGGTCGTCGACGCGGATCTTCGCCAGCGTCGCCCGCGCCGCGAAGTCGTCGCCGGTCATCACCAGCCAGCGCGGGCTCTGCGGCATCCGCAGCATCCCGAAGGCGAGCGCCAGCGCCGGCACGCAGCCGAGGCCGAGCATCCAACGCCAGCCTTCGCTGGCGTCGAAGGCGAACCCCACCAGGTAGGCGACGAGGATCCCGATCGTCACCGCCAGCTGGAAGAAGCTGACCAGGCGGCCGCGGCTCTCCGGCGGCGCCACCTCGGAGATGTAGACCGGGGCGGCGGCGGAGGCGAACCCGATCGCGACGCCGATCACGACGCGGGCGAGGACCAGCACCTCGACTCCCGGCGCGGCGGCGCTGGCCAGGGCGCCGACGATGAAGAC
>CAMPIP010000079.1 GCA_946886425.1 uncultured Actinomycetes bacterium | reverse complement strand
AAGCCCAGGACGCGCTCATGAAGATCGCGGGCTCGCTCTCGGTGCCCTACCTCGAGCGCTTCGCGGTTCCCTACCTCGGGGCGATCCGGGCCTGGTACGCGAGCGTGAGGATCGGCGCCAGCGGCGGCGAGGTCTCGGGCGCGGTCCGCGACGCGCTCGGCCGGAGCGACGTCAGGGCGATGCTGGACGCCGGCCACCTGACCCACCTCGACGAGTGGTTCGACACCCCGTTCATGCCCGGCGGGACCGCCATCCTGCGCTCGGGGACCGCCCTGCAGTGCGACATCATCCCGGTCAGCGACCGCTGGCCCGGTTACGCGGCGAACGTCGAGGACTCGCTCGCCCTCGCCGACGCCGACCTCCGCGCCGAGCTCGCCGAGCGCTACCCGGCGGCCTGGCGCCGCATCGCCGCCCGCCGCGCCTTCATGACCGACGTCCTTCGCCTGGAGATCGCCGAAGACCTCCTGCCCTTCTCCGACCGCCAGGCCTGCTTCGCCCCCGCCCTCCTCTCTCCCGGCACGGTCCTCCTGGAGGCGTAGCCGGCCTCCGGAGCTCAACCGCCCCGCGCCGCCCTCTCACTCGGTCGCCATCGCCGGCCTGGTGGCACCGCTCAACCCACGCGGCCGGCGCGGCACCGCGAGGCTGGCGCCGGCGGCGAGCAGGCAGGCACCGGCGGAGATCAGGAAGGCAACGGTGAAGCCGCTCTCGGTCGGGAAGCCGGAGGCGACCACGGTGCCGGCGAGGACGCTGGCCCCGATCTGGGCCCCCAGCGACCCTCCCAAACTCCTCATCACGGTGTTCATCCCCGTCGCGATCCCGGTTTCCTCGGGCGGGACGGCCTCGACGATCAGGTTGGCGAGGGAGGCGAAGGCGAAGCCGATGCCGGTCCCCATCAGCGCCGTCGCGAGGTAGATCTCGAAGGCCTGTGCGTGGGCCACCGCGAGCAGGGTGAAGGAGGCGGTGGTGAGGAGGCAGCCGGCGAGCAGGATCGGCTGCGAGCCGATCCTCGTCGCCAGCGAGCCGCCGATCGGGCTGGCCACCATCATCATCGCGGTCGCCGGCAGCAGGAAGAGGCCGGCCTGGGTGACCGAAGCGCCGAAGCCGAAGCCGGTCGAGGTCGGCAGCTCGGTGAGCTCGGGAACGAGGATGAAGGAGCTGTACATCCCGGCGCCGACCAGGAAGGCGGCGGCGTTGACGGTCCAGACGCCGCGGACCCGCATCATCGCCATGTCGACGAGCGGTTCGTGGGCACGGTGCTCGAAGCGGATCCAGACCGCCAGCAGGATCGCCGAGATCGCGACCAGGCCCCAGACGCGGGCGTCGCCCCAGCCCCATTCGGAGGTCTGGCTGACCCCGACCAGCAGCGGCACCAGCCAGGCGGAGAGCAGCACGGCGCCGAGCCAGTCGACCCGGCCAGGCGACTTCACCGGCGACTCGGGGATGAACTTGATCGTCGCCACCAGCGAGATCGCGAGGGCGATCAGCGGGGACCAGAACAGCCAGTGGAAATCGAAGGCGCTGATGATCGGGCCCGCGAGGATGATCCCGAGGCCGCCGCCGATGCCGAGGATCGCCGAGATCAGGGCGATCCCCTGCCCCGCCTTCTCGGCCGGGAACTCATCGCGGATGATCCCGAAGGCGAGCGGGAAGATCGCGCCGCCGCCGCCCTGGATGATCCGCGCCGCGATCAGCAGCGGAATCGAGTTGGCGAGGGCGGCGAGCAGGGTGCCGGCGCAGAGGCCGGCGAGGGTCCAGACGAGGACGCGCTCCTTGCCGAACATGTCGCCGAGGCGGCCGATGATCGGGGTCAGCACCGAGGCGCTGAGGAGGTAGCCGGTGAAGAGCCAGGCGGTCGCGGTCGAGGAGGCGTGCAGCTCCTCCTGGATGTTCGGCAGGGCCGGTGCGACGGTCGACTGCAGCAGCGAGTACGCGACCCCCGCGATCGCCAGGACCGCGAAGGTGATGCCGTAGTGCTGGCGGTCGAGGGGAGCGGTGGTATCGTCAGCGGGGGATGTCATCAAGCGCTGACAAAGCTAGCACGGCCCGGCGTTCCCACGACGCCGAGGCCAGCCGCGCGGCGCTGCTGGAGGCGGGGCGCCAGCTCTTCGACGAGCTCGGCTTCGACCGCGCGACCGTGCGCCAGATCGGCGAGCGCGCCGGCGTCGACCCGGCCCTGATCGCCCGCTACTTCGACGGCAAGGAGGGCCTTTTCCTCGCCGCCTGCGCGACGCCGGCGGCCGACGAGGTCGAGCTGCCGGCCGACCCCCACGAGCTGGTCGCCTGGCTGCTCGAGCGCTGGGACGACTACGGCCACAGCCCGTTGAGCCGGGCGCTGGCCAGCCCGGCGTTGAGCGGCGACGTCCGCGCCAAGATCGGCGCCGCCGTCCGCGACCGCCTGCTCGGCCCGCTCGTCGCCGAGCTCGGCCGCCGCGGCGTCCCCGACCCCGAGCTCCGCGGCGAGCTGCTGGTGGCCCTGGCGGTCGGCGTCTCGATCACCCGCGCCAACGCGACCCTCGCCGTCAACGCCGCGGCGCCCCGCGAGCGGGTCCTGGCGGTACTGCGGCCGGCGATCGACGCCCTCGCCGCGCCCACGCGGTAGACCTCAGCGCGGACGCCCTTGGAGCGCTGCCATGCGCAAGCACCGCCGCCGATTAATGGTTGTCTGGCGAACAACTGCGCCTACTTGACATTGACGACGATCAGAGTCGGCAGCGATGGTGGGCCTCCCCCGACCATGCTCGCTCGCCGGGCCTCCAATCGCCGCTTGTGACTTCTCCCCTCAGAACAGGGTCGAGCATGGCCGCGGCCTCCCGGTGTCCTGCAGCGAGTTCGGCTGAGATCCCGACCTCCTCGGCGAGGCGCCCGAACGGGAGCGCCCACCCCCGGGGCGGAGAGGGCAGGGAGCGCGGGACCTGTGCTGCGCGGCGGTCGAAGACAGCCTCGATCTCCCGCCGCAGTGTCATGGCGTCGAGCGGCGAGAGTTCCGCGATGAGGGCGAGGTCGACCAGATCCTTGACCCGGGTGCTGGCGCGCCCGCCCTCGTAAAGGTGGGTGTAGGCGTGGAGCTTCTCGGCGACCTGAAGCTCCAGCGATACGGCCGGGATTCCGATCGGCTCGATGTCGGCGAAGCCCAGAAGGTCGTCCGTGGGAAGGGTCTCGACGCCGGCCGAACCGTCGGCCCGCAGGCCGACATCGAGGACGAAGGTCTCGAAGGGCCGGCCCGCGAGCGAGGTCGAGACCCGAAAGCGGTGGGCGCCGCCGAGGCGGTCCGCGGGCGTTCCGGTCCGCTCGATCGAGAGGACGAAGAAGTCGCCGGCGTCGTGATCGGCCGCATCGAGCAGCGTGTCCGCCAGTGCGTCCTCGGCCGCCCGCCACTCGATGTCGACGTCTTTGGTGCTGCGCGCCCGGGCAGCCAGCCGCAGGTCCAGAGCGAACCCGCCCTTCAGCACCCACCGATCTGCCGCCACCGCCTGCAGGCGGACGAGGAGCCGGTCGAAGGCGACGCGCTCGCGGTTACGGCTCAGGTCGGAACCGTCCCTGGCGCTGTCCTTCAGTCGCTGTCCAGTGCCATGCGAAACGCCGCGGCGTTCGCGTATCTCACGTCGGTCCCTCCGCAATTGCGCGCTCGGTGAACCTCCGCACCCGCTCAGGGCGGGAGGCGGCTGAGCGCCGCAGGCGCGACGAGGTGGTCATCCCGCGGTCGAGCGCCTGGTGGATCGCCATCTCGATCTGCTCGGGTTGCGCGCCGGATTCGAGTGCGTCGAAGATCGAGCGCTCGGGGCCGGTCACGGGAAGGCCCGCGATCTGCCGGATCTCCTTGGCTCCAGGCGGATGTTCGCTCGTGTGGAGTTGGACGCCCGCGCGCCGCCTCAGACCGCGCTCCGAGCGGGGCACCGTCAGGTGAACGGCGGCGGGGATCACGTCGGAGAGGTCCTGCACCTCGAGCGCGCTCTCGTGTGAGACCACCGCGCCGCGACCGCGCAGCGACAGCCACGCCGCCATCACGTGCTCGTGCGGGCTGGTGGGGAAGTGGCGCAGGCGGTAGAGCCCCCGCCCGACCCGCTGGTAGCGGCCGCCCGGGCGAGCATGGTGACGGAGGGTGGCACGGGCCATATTCGCCTCAAGCGCCTGTCCGGCCGTGAAGTAACCCGCCTGAGCCTCGGCGTGTGCGTAGAGCGAGTCGTGATCTACGTCAGACACATAAGCGAGAATACCACCCAAATCGCTGACAACCGATGGTGCGGCATTTCCTTTCTTCTCGCCCTACGGCTGAACTCCCCGTCGGCGTTTGCGAGGCCATCAACTTGAGCGAGGGGACCGAGCCGCTGTAGAAGAGCGTGGGTCCGACTCGCACGTCGAATCGCTCGCCGAGCGTGTCGAGCGCCCTGCGGTAGCGGTGTGGCCAATTGACCGCTACCGTTGTCCGATGCCATCGACGGCGGACGGGGAGCAGCGTCTTGTGCTGATCGCCTACGACGGATCGCGCCAGGCGAAAGGCGCGATCGTCGAGGCGGCCCGCGAGCTGGGTGCCGGCCGCCGCGCGGTCGTCCTCACTGTTCGCGAGCCGCTCGACCAGATCGCCTTCGCTGGATATGGGGGAACGACCACGCTCGATCCCGCGACCGTCTCGGCGATGCAGGAGTCGGCGGAGAACGAGGCGACCGCCGTGGCGGAGGAAGGGGCGCAGCTCGCACGCGAGGCCGGGTTCGTCGCCGAGGCGCGGGTCGAGATCGCCCCGAGTCCCTGGCAGGCGATCGTCGCGATCGCGGACGATCTCGACGCGGGCGTGATCGCGATCGGCTCGCGCGGCAGGACCGGCCTGCCGAAAGTGCTGCTCGGCAGCGTTGCCTCAGCGGTCGCCCAGCACAGTCGCCGCAGCGTCCTCATCGTTCACCCCGAGGCGGCCGGGTCCGACCAGGGCTGAGTTCGGCCTGTCCCTTCAGTCGCGGCGGAGCATCGCGCGCAGGTCCCCGACGCGGCCGAGGTGGCGCAGCTTGTCGGGGTTGACCACCGAGTTGATGCCGACGATCTCCCCGCCGGAGACTTCGACCGAGAGCACGCCGACGAGGCCGCCCTCGGCGTCGAAGACGAGGATTCCGGGGAGGCCGTTGATCTCGCGCCGCTCGACCGCGGCGGCGCCGCGCAGGCCGGCCCGCAGCCAGGCCCGCAGCGCGTCGCCGACCCGCTCGGAGCCGCGCATCGCCCGCGCCAGCGCCGGCACCTTGCCGCCCCCGTCGCCGCGCAGGACGACGTCGCGGGCGAGCATGCCCTCCAGCGCCTCGACGTCGCCGCCCTCGACCGCGGCGAAGAAGCGCTCGCCGAGCTCCCGCCGCTTCTCCTCGCTCTGCTCGAAGCGCGGCCGGCCGGCGGCGACGTGGCGGCGCGCCCGCACCGCCAGCTGGCGGGCGTTGGCCTCGCTCTTGCCGACGACCTCGGCGACCTCCGCATAGCCGTAGTCGAAGACGTCGTGGAGGAGCAGCACCGCCCGTTCCTCCGGGGACAGGCTCTCGAGCAGAAGCAGGAAGGCGTAGGAGAGCGAGTCGGCGATCTCGGCCTGGCGCGCCGGGTCGGCACCGCCGCTGGCGCCGGGCAGCGGTTCGACGCCGGTGCTGGGCAGCGGCTCTGGCAGCCAGTCGCCGACGTAGCTCTCGCGCCGCGCCCGTGCCGAGCGCAGCGCGTCGATCGCCAGCCGCGTCGTCACCGTCGCAAGGTAAGCGCGAGGCGAGGCGATCCGCTCGCCCCGTGCGAGCGCCTGGTGCAGGCGCAGCAGCGCCTCCTGCACGACTTCTTCGGCTTCGGCGACGCTGCCGAGCATGCGGTAGGCGACCGCGAGGGCGCCTGGCCGCAGCTCCTCCAGCAGCGCTTCGCGGTCGTCGCTCACCCGACGCGTTCGCCTCGCCTCACGCCGCCGCCTCCGGGATGCCCTCGCGCCAGCTCGGGTGGCCCGGGGCCCAGCCCAGCTCGCGCTTCGCCTTCTCGTTCGAAGCACCGCGCACTTCGGTCATCATGACGGCCGCCGCTTCGCCGGCGACGAGGCGACCGAGCCAGCGAGGCACTCGCCGCGGCGGCTTCGCCCCGAGCGATGCCGCCACCGCGGGCAGCCACTCGGCGACCGGTGCCGGCTCGTCGTCGGTGACGTTGTAGACGCCGGGCCGGCCGCGCTCCAGGGCGAGCACGGTTGCCTCGGCGGCGTCTTCGATCTGCAGGAAGGACCAGACGCCGGCGCCGCCGCCGACGATCGGGAACTTGCGCCCGCGGATCGCCTCGACGTGTTCGCCGCCCGGGGAGATCGAGGTCCCCGGCCCGTAGAAGCCGCCGTAGCGCAGGACGATGCCTTCGATTCCCTCCGCCTCGGTCACCGCCTCCTCCAGGTGGCGGATCGCGGCGAGGGCACCGCGCATCGCCGCGGGCGGGTCGGTGTCCAACGCCTCGCTCTCGTCCTTGACCCAGGCGCCGCTGCGCTCGTAGGGCCAGCCGGCGAAGCTCTGGGCGACGAAGCGCCGCACGCCCGCCGCGCGGGCGGCCGAGAGCAGGTGGTCGGTGCCCTCCGTCCGCAGGCGGTTGGTGAGCTCGAAAGCGCTGTCGAGCTTGCGCAGGTCGAGCGAGCCCGCGAGCGCCGTCAGCTCGTGGACTATCGCCTCCGGTTCGGCGGCGGCGACCGCCGCCGCGACCGCCTCCGGGTCGAGCGCATCGGCGATCGCCGGCTCGGCGCCAAGCGCCCGCACCGCGTCGGCTTTCGCCGCGCTGTGGGTCATCCCGACCACCTCGTGGCCATTCGCCACCAGGCGTGGCACCAGCTGCCTGCCGATCGCTCCCGTCGCTCCAGCTACCAGGACCTTCATGGTCGCTCCTTTCCTCGCTTGCACAGATGAGACGAGGCGCGACGCCGATCTGTGACAGCCGGCCCCGATCAGAGGTCGGAGCGGGGCGCCCTGTAGGGGCCGGGCTTCGGCCGCGGCTCGCCGCCGGGGAAGGCCAGCCTCAGGATCGTCCGCTGAACCATCCCGAACTGCTGCCAGAACGGTCCGGTGTTGTAGGGCAACCCGTACCGTTCGCAGACGTCCTTGACCTGCGGCGCGATCTCCGCGTAGCGGCTGCTCGGCAGGTCGGGGAAGAGGTGGTGCTCGACCTGAAAGCTGAGGTTGCCGCTGGCGACGTGGAACAGCGGGCTGCCTTCGATGTTGGCCGCCCCGACCATCTGCCGCACGTACCAGCCGCCGCGGCTCTCGTCGACGACCTCCTCGGGGCTGAAGGTGTAGGTCTGGTCCGGGAAGTGGCCGCAGAAGATGATCGCGTAGGCCCAGACGTTGCGGACGGCGTTGGCCGAAGCGTTGGCCGCCGCCGCCTTCCGGTAGGTCCTGGCCCCGCTGCGCAGGGCGTGCCCCAGCCGCGGGCCGAAGCCGCCGCGACGGCGCCGACCCCGGACGCTCCTGCCCGTGCCTCCCGACTCCCTCAGCGACTCGCGGGCGAGGTCGAAGGCGGCGGCGGCGAGGCCGCTGAGCAGCGGCCAGGCGACGTAGTCCTTGACCACCTGGCTCTTCGCCTTGGCGCCGATGCCCTTCAGCTCCCGCTTGACCTGCGCCTTCGACTTCCTCCCCTTGCGGATCGCCTCGAAATCGAGGTCGTGCAGCGCCACGCCCCACTCGAAGAAGGCGGCGAGGATCAGGTTGTAGAACGGCTGCAGGAGGTAGACCGGGTGCCAGTGCTGCTCCGGGTCGATCCGCATGATCTCGTAGCCGAGGTCCTTGTCTTTGCCGCGGATGTTGGTGTAGGTGTGGTGGACGTAGTTGTGGGAGTGCTTCCAGGCCTCGGCGGTGGAGGCGGTGTCCCAGTCCCAGGTGGTGGAGTTGATGTCGGGGTCGTTCATCCAGTCCCACTGACCGTGCAGGACGTTGTGCCCGATCTCCATGTTCTCGAGGATCTTGGCCGCCGATAGGGCCGCCGTGCCGCCCAGCCTCGCCGGGCGGTTGGCGGCGGCCAGCAGCAGCACCCGGCCGATCACCGCGAGGCGGCGCTGCATCTCGATCATGCTCTCGATGTAGCGACGGTCGCGGTCGCCGAGCTCGGCGAAGGCGCGGTCGCGGATCGCGTCGAGCTCGTCGGCGAGCGATTCGAGCTGCTGCTCGGTGAGGTGCTGGAGCGGGCTCTCGGGCTTGTCAGTCGGCGAAGTGGGTGCGGTCTGGGTCATCTCGGGCCTTTCATGGGTTCAGGTGTCCCTGCGGTGCTCAAAGTGCGATCTCAATCGGGCCTTCTGGCGCATTCACACAGGTGCGGATCATCTCTCCGGGGGTGCCGTGCACTTCACCGGTTCGGAGGTCTCGAACCTCCCCCGAACAGAGCCGGCCGACGCAGGTGTGGCAGATGCCCATCCGGCAGCCGAAGGGGAGGGTGGCGCCGGACTCCTCGCCGACGACGAGGATCGGCACGCCCGCCTCGCTCTCGGCCTCGACCCCGCTCTTGAGGAAGCGGATCGCGCCGCCCGCCCCCTCGCCGGCCGCGCCGCCGGCGGCGCCGATGATCGGCTGGAAGCGCTCGAGATGGAGCCGGTCGGGCTCGCCCTCGCGCTCCCAGTGCTCGCAGAGGGCGTCGAGCAGAGCAGCCGGGCCCGAGACGTAGGTCTGGCGCTCGCGCCAATCCGGGCAGCGCTCGTCGAGGTGGCCGGGCGCGATCCGCCCTCGCTCGCCGGACATGTGGAGCTGCAGGTCGAACCGCGGGCATGCCCGCGCGATCTTCCCCAGCCGGTCCGCGAAGATCACGTCATCCGCCGTCCGGGCCGAGTGGATGTGGACCACGTCGGTGAGCGCCTCGCGCCGGTGCAGGTCGCGGACCATGCTCATGATCGGCGTGATGCCGCTGCCGGCGCTGATGAAGAGCAGCTTCTCGGGCGGCTCCTCGGGGAGCACGAAAGTCCCTTCGACGCCGCCCAGCCGAACCAGATCGCCCGGCCTCGCCCGCCGGGTCAGGTAGGGCGAGACGACCCCGGACTCGACCAGCTTCGGCGTGATGCTGATGCAGCCGTCCGGCCGCCCGGGCTCCGAGGTGAGCGAGTAGGCCCGCCAGTGGTGGACCCCGTCGACCACCACCCCGATCCGCAGATACTGCCCCGGCCGGTGCCCCGGCCACTCATAGCCGGGCCGGATCAAGACCGTCACCGCGTTCGGCGTCTCGTGATCGATCCTCTCGATCCGCCCCCGCAGCTCCTTCGTCGACCAGAGCGGATTGATCAGCTCCAGATAGTCGTCGGGAAGCAGCGGCGAAAAAAGCGAGCGCACCGCATCCAGCGCCTTCCGCCGCATCTTCGGAACCTTGGGTGCCGCCCCTCGCTCAGCCATCGCCATCAAACGTTACACGGATCGATGTAGAGGTCTGTGACAACCGCACGGATCCCTGACGCCACCCCATGGGAGCTACGTTCCCGGCGGGGGAGAAATTGAACCTGCTCCCCAGATCCTGGCCCTCCCAAGGAAGCTTTGGTTGCAACCTGGCTATCCCAAGGAAAACGCTTGAACCTTTGGTAGCGGCCACTGCTCTACCTCAGCCTCAGTACCACCAGGGCGATCACCCTTCGCTGATCGCGTAATCGGGCCCCCGCTCGTCGGGCCGCCGCTCAAGGTATGAGCGCGCCCTCGGTCAGCGCCGCGCGCCAGCCCTGAACGGGACCGTCTTCAGGGCGGACTCGGTGCCCGCGGAATCGACCGATTTCACCTGGAAGACGTGGCGCCCGCGCTTCAGGTTGCGGTAGACGGTCGGCGAGGAGCAGGGCTTGAACGGGCGCTTGTCGAGGCGGCATCGAAAGGCGACACCGGGTGCCGCGTCGGTGAAGCGGAAGGTGTAGCGGGGGCCGCCGCTCGGGTTGGGTGCGTGCGGGCGGTTGGGGTGG
>CAMPIP010000078.1 GCA_946886425.1 uncultured Actinomycetes bacterium | reverse complement strand
GTGTGGGCGGGGTCGTAGGGGTTGCGGGTCTTGTTGGGATGCCAGGTGGCGAGCTCGGTGGTCACGGTCTTGCCGAGCAGGACACCGCCGGCGTCGAGCAGCGAGCGGGCGCAGGCGGCGTCGATCCCGGGCTGGCGCCCCGCGTAGATCGGGGTGCCGCAGGCGGTCGGCATCGCGGCGGTGTCGATCACGTCCTTGAGCGCGAAGGGGACGCCGTGCAGGGGCCCGCGGCTCGGTTCGGAGTCGCGTTCGCGGGCGGCCGCCAGGGCGCGCTCGGGATCGAGGAACTCCCAGGCCTCGACGCTCGGCTCGAGCCGCTCGATCTGCTCCAGGCAGGCCGTCACGACTTCCTCGGAGGTGATCTGGCGGGCGGCGATCAGCGCCGCCGCCCCGTTCGCGGAGAGGTGCTGCATCCCCGCTCCCGTGCTCGCGTCCCCCATCGCTCAACTCCTTCCGGTCGCCGCGCCGACCTCGTCGCCGCTGCCGGGCTCGTCGTCGAGCTCCCCAGCGGCGCCGAGGTAGCGCGCCTTCACCTTGTCGTCGCTCGCCAACCGGGCGGGCGAGTCGTCGTGGACGATCCTGCCCTTGCTCATCACGTAGACGTGGTCGGCGACGTCGAGGGCCAGGGCGAGGTTCTGCTCGACCAGGAGAATCGACATCGAGCTGTCGCCGAGCTTCTTGATCGCCGCCGCGATCTCCTCGATCACGATCGGCGCCAGACCCTCGGAGGGCTCGTCCATCAGCAGCAGCCGCGGGTTGCTCATCAACGCCCGCGCGATCGCCAGCATCTGCTGCTCGCCGCCGCTCAGGAGCGTCCCCTTCACCGCCGCCCGCTTCTCGAGGATCGGGAACAGCCGGTGGACGCGATCGAGGTCCCAGTGTTCGCCGCCCTCGCCGCGCCGCGCTCCCAGCAGGAGGTTCTCGCGGACGCTGAGGGAGGGGAAGATGCGGCGGCCCTGGGGCACCACGCCGACCCCGAGCCGGGCGATCTTGTAGGAGCGCATCGCGGTCACGTCGGTGCCGGCGATCCGCACCGTGCCGCGGCGCGCCGGGGTCAGGCCGCCGATCGAGCGGATCGTCGTCGTCTTCCCCATCCCGTTGCGGCCGAGCAGCGAGACGATCCCGCCGTCCGGCAGCTCGAGCGTGACCCCGCGGAGGATGTGGCTCTCGCCGTAGTAGGTGTGGACGTCGTTCAGCTCAAGCAACGGCGAGGCCCCCTCCGAGGTAGACGTCGCGCACGGTCGGGTCGTGGCGGACCTCCTCGCAGCTGCCCTCGACGATGACGCTGCCGTGGTGGAGGACGAGGATCCGCTCGGCGAGCGTGAAGACCACGTCCATGTCGTGATCGATGATCACCACGCCGACCTCGGCCGGCAGCGCCCGGACCATGCCGACGATCGCTTCGCTCTCGGCCGAGCTGAGCCCGGCGCTCGGCTCGTCGAGCAGGAACAGCCGCGGCTCGCCGACCAGGGTCATCGCCAGGTCGAGCCGCCGCTGCTCACCGTAGGAGAGCGTTTCCAGCTTGGTGCCGGCCTGTTCGGAGAGCCCGGCCCGCTCGATCAGCGCCCGCGCTTCCTCGGCCTGCTCGCCGTAGCCGCGCAGCCGCCGCAGGATCCCGTACCGCGAGGAGCGGCGCCCGTTGACCGCGATCAGGGCGGTCTCTTCCACGGTCAGGTGGCCGAACGGGTTGACGGTCTGGAAGGAGCGGGCGAGGCCGCGGTCGGCGCGCGCGTTGGGCGCCATCGAGGTGACGTCCTCGCCATCGAAGCGGATGCTGCCGCCGCTCGGCGGCGGCGAGCCGGTCAGGCAGTTGAAGAGGGTCGTCTTGCCCGCCCCGTTGGGGCCGATGATCGCCAACCGGTCGCCGCTCTCGACCCGGAAGGAGACGTCGGTGAGGGCCTGGACGCCGCCGAAGCGGCGGTTGACGTTCTCGACCTCGAGCAGGCTCACCGGGCCACCTCCCCGCCGCTGGGGGTCGCCGACCCGCCCCGGCCCAGGCGCGCCGCGAGGGCCGCGAAACCGCGCCGGAACATGCCGACGAGGCCGTCGCGGGAGAAGACCGCGGTGGCGACGAAGACAGCGCCGAGCACCAGCGGCCAGCGGTCCGAGACCTCGTTGCTTACGTAGTATTCGAGCAGGATGATCACGGCGGCGCCGATCACCGGGCCATAGATGGTCCCCGCGCCGGCCAGCACCACCATCAGGAAGACCAGCCCCGAGTAGGTGATGTCGAAGTTGGTCGGCAGGACGCTGCCCGAGGTGTAGGCGAGCAGCTGCCCGGCGAGCGCCGCGATCGCGCCGGAGACGATCAACAGCTTGTACTTGACCCAGAAGGTGTTGTAGCCGAAGACCCGCATCCGCTGCTCGCTCTCGCGGACCCCGATCGCGGCGAACCCGAGCGGCGAGCGGGTCACCCAGAGGGCGAAGAAGAAGGCGGCCGCGAAGGCGACGACGACCGCGTAGTACATCGAGCTCATCCCCCACTCGAAGCCGAGCGAGGGGAAGCCGACTCCGACGATTCCCTCAACCCCGAAGCTGTGCAGGAACGACCATTTGATCGCGACCGTGTAGAGCAGCTGGCCGACCGCGAAGGTGACGAGCAGGAAGTTGAGGCCGCTGGTGCGGAGGACCAGCGGGCCGAAGATCGCCGCCGCGATGGCGCCGGCGAGGATGCCGAGCGGGACGACCAGGAAGGCGGTCGTCACCCCGGCCTTGACCATCAGGATCGCGACCGCGTAGCCGCCGACTCCAAGGTAGGCGGCCTGGCCGAGCGAGGGCAATCCGGCGTAGCCGTAGATCAGGTCGAGGCTGATCGCCAGGATCGCGAAGATGAGGATCTTCTGGACCAGCGCCAGCGAGTAGTCGGGCATGAAGGCCGGGAAGATCAGCAGCGCCGCCGCGACCGCCGCCAGCGCCAGCGCCCGCGCCGCGGCGAGGCCAGCCAGCCGCGGCCCCCGACCCGGGGCGGGCCGCGCCTCGGCGGCCTTCGTCGCGGCGCTCACAGCCGCACCCCCTCGGGCTGGCCGAGCAGGCCGCGCGGCCGGACCACCAGCACCAGGATCATCGCGGCGTAGACGAGGAAGGCCGCCATCGAGGGGAAGAACCGCAGCCCGAAGGCGTTGATCAGCCCGATCAACAGCGCCCCGACCAGCGCCCCCTGAACCCGGCCGACGCCGCCGACGACGAGGACCACCAGCGCCAGCAACAGCATCGTCGTGCCGTCGGCCGGCTTCAGCCCGCTCAACTGCTGGCCGAGCACGCCGCTGATCCCGGCGATGAAGCAACCGAGCACGAAGACGATCGCCGAGACCGCGCCGACGTTGACGCCGAGGCTGTAGGCGGTCTCGCGATCGTCCATGCCGGCCCGCACCATCGCCCCCAGTCGGGTCCGTTCCTGGAACCACCAGAGGCCGACCGCGAGGACGAGCCCGCAACCGATCACCGCCAGCCGAACCACCGGGTAGGTCTCCGACCCGACCGTGAAGGAGCCTTCGAAGGCCGAGGGCAGGTACGGGACCTTGGGCTGGGCGCCCCAGACCCAGATCACGACGTTGGTGATGATGTAGGAGATCCCCAGGGTCGCCAGCACCTGGTTGTCGAGGCGGTCGTGCATGCCCCGCATCAGCCGCTCGACGACGAAGCCGAGCGCGGCAATCGCCAACCCGGCGGCGAGGAGGCTGGGCCAGAAGCCCAGTCCCTCCTCCACCGCCACCGTCCAGCCGACGTAGCCGCCGAGCATGAACATCGCCCCGTGGGCGAGGTTGAGGATCTGCATCACGCCCATGATCAGCGACAGCCCCGCCGCGATCAGGAACAGGATCATCCCGAAGGAAAGCCCGTCCAGCGTGGTGATCGCGAAATCGGCCATGGGATCTCCTCGGTGAGACGGCTAGCGCCGCCGCCTCACCCTTCCTCCCCGACGTTCTCGTAGGTGTGGATCGGCTTCCAGGCCATCTGCCCTTCCAGCTCGGTCGCTTCGAGGATGTAGATCGGCCGCACGCCGAAGCCGTCCTCCTTGAAGGTGACCTTGCCGGC
Organism: uncultured Actinomycetes bacterium; assembly: GCA_946886425.1. Next base: position 5,934 of record CAMPIP010000078.1, on the reverse strand, counting down.
CGGGGTGTCCAACTCGAGCCCGAGGATCGCTTCCTTGAGCTTGTCCGGGTCGGTGTCGCCCCCGGTCGCCTCGAGCGCCTCCAGGGCGACCATCATCGCCTCGTAGGCTCCCTCGTCGATCTGGGCGACGGGCTTGCGGTCATAGCGCTCTTCGACCGCTTTGGTGAACTCGCGGCTGGCCGGCGTGTCGACGCGCCAGGCGTAGGTGAGCGGCGCCAGCCAGCCTTTCGCCTTCGATCCGAACGCGTCCAGCTGTTCTTCGGTGAGCGCGTCCCCGTAGCCGATCAGCACGTGGTCGAAGGCACCGCGCTTGATGTATTCCTCGAGGAAGTTCTGGGTCGCCCCGAGGATCCAGGGGCTCAACGCTTCGGAGGAGGTGATGTTCGAGAGGTAGGGCGCGTAGTCGGTCGAGGTCAGCGGCACCTTCTGCTTCTGGACGACCTTGCCGCCGGCTTCGGCCAGCCCCTCTTCGACGCCGGTGGCGACGTCTTCGCCGGCGATGTAGTCGGAGACGACGGCGGAGGCGGTCTTGACGCCGAGTTTTTCGGCCGCGTACTTACCGACCGGAGCCGAGGTCGACTGCAGGTCTCCCTGCGGGGCGAAGACTTTCCCGCCCAGCTCCGGCGGCAGGTTGAGCAGCGCGATCGCGGGGATGCCCTGCTGTTCGTAGTAGGGCGAGATCCCGGCCATCATGTCCGACTGCAGCGGCCCGATGATCATCGAGACGCCTTCCTCTTCGATCAGCTTGCGGGCCGCGGTCTGGGTGCTCTCGAGGGTGCTGCCGCCGTCGAGCATGATCAGTTCGACCGGCCTCCCGGCCGCTTTGGCGCCGGCCTCGGAGAGTTTCAGCCGCAGCCCGTCGCGCTGCAGCGGGCCGAAGAAGGCCGCCGGCCCGGTCAGCGGCAGAACGGCGCCGACCTTGACCGGCCCGTCGCCGGAGTCGCCGCCGCCGGAACTGCTGTCGCCGCACCCGGCGACTACCAGGCCGGCGAGAAGTACGGCCACCGTGGCGAATGCCGCCGGCCGGCCCCTGGAGATTCGTCGGAACGTCATGCAACTCCCTTCGTCGAGGTGTTGTTTCCGGCCAGCGATCGCGCCGCGTCCGGGCGGCGCCCCGCGAGGGTGAGGAGCTCGGTCTCGATCTCCTCGGCAGTCATGACCCGCCCCCAGTAGTTCTCATGGACCCAGAGCGTCTCGTCCTGGAACGGGGTCGTGGTCGCGGTGCCGTCGGCGACGACGGCGCAGTTGTAGTCGCGGTGGAAGGCCTCGACGAGCGTCTGGCCGACGCAGACGTCGGTGGCGATCCCGCTCAACACCAGCGACTCGGTGCCGAAGGTGTTGAGGATCGCCTCCAGGTCGGTGCCCCAGAACGAGGAGTACTTGGGCTTCTCGAGGAGGATGTCCTCGCCCTCGCGATAGTCGAGGGAGGGGTGGATCTGGGCGAGGTCGCCGCGCGGGTCGAGCGGGGCGATGCCGCGCCAGAAGGCGCCGTTGCGACCCATGTTGCTGCCGTCGGGTCGGTGGCACCAGGCGGTCCAGATCACCGGCAGCTCCAGCTCCCGGAAGGCGGCGACGACCCGGTTGATCGGCGGCACGATCTCGGCCGCGCCCGGAGCCGAGATCGGGGCCCCCTCGCGGACGAAGATGTTCTGCATGTCGATCGCCAGCAGCGCCGTGCGCTGGGGATCGAGCAGCAGCTGCATGTAGTCGATCGCGGTCTCCTCCTCGCGACCCCGGTAGTCGTGTTCGGAGCGGTACTTCGGAGGCGGCGGGACGTAGCCCTGCCGGTTGGCGAGCTCGATCAGCTCCCGGCCGCGTGCGTCGGCGCTAGCTGGCATGTGTAATCGCCCTTTCATCGCTGGTCGTCACCTTGATCTCGCGTGTCGGCGGCGGCGAGTTGCGGCTCGTCGTGAAGCGCAGCTGGCCGTCGGTGAAGAGGCAGGAGATCGCCGGCAGGTCACCGCGGGCGATCGCCGAGCGGGCGTCCGCGGCGGCGGAGCCGAGCGGTGCGTCGAGCAGCATCAGGTCGGCTTCCTGGCCGACCGCGATCGTGCCCGCGCGCGGCAGCCGGTAGACCCTGGCGACGTTGCCGGTGGCGGCGGCGATCGCCTGCTCGGGCGTGATCTCCGCCAGCGAGGCCAGCTCGGTGACGGACTTGATCATCCCCAGCGGCATCGTCCCGGTCCCGGTCGGCGTGTCGGTGGCGATCAGCAGCCGTTCCAGCTCACCGCCGGCGGCCAGCGCGTCGACGATCCTCAGCGCCGAGCGCAGGTTGCCGGCCTGGACGATCTGCAGGGCGATGCCCGGCTCGGCCAGGACCCGTTCGATGTCGGGGTCCGACATCGAGGTCGGTCCGCCGTTCACGTGGCCGCTGACGTCCGGCATCATCGCCAGCAGGTCGTCGGCGGTGACCGGCGAAGAGCTGGGGATCGAGGCGCCGCCGGTGTGGCACATGACCACGTAGCCGGCCTCCTGGGCAGCGCGGACCAGGGGCGCGCATTCGCCCGGGACCGGGAAGTCGCCGAACCCAGCCTTGGCGAGCCAGACCCCCTCGGAGGCGAGTTCCTGGAAGTCCTCGGGCTCGAGGCCGGGCTCGAGGATGATCGAGCCGGCGTGCACGGTCATCCCTCCGGGCCGGTAGTGGGCGAAGCAGCGCTGCGCGGTCAACGCCAGCGCCTTGACCCCGGCCGGGTCGCGCGGCCGGCCGGGCGCGTGCACCTCGCTGGCGGAGATGCAGCGGCTGACCCCGCCGTGGGTGTAGCTCTCGAGGAAGTCGACGGTCTTCTGCCGCGGCGTGTAGTCGCCGATCACGTTGTGAGTGTGCGAGTCGATCAGGCCCGGCGAGAGCGTGGTCCCGCCGGCGTCGACGACCAGGCCGGCCTCGCCGTGGTCGGCTTCGATCTCGCCGCGGCTCCCGATCGCGGCGATCGCGCCGCCCTCGATCAGGACCGCCTTGCCGTCCAGCAGCGGCGCGCCGATGTCGCCGCTGAGGATCTCGCCGATGTTGTGGATCAGTGCCTTCATGCCTCGGCCCCCGTCTCGGCGGCGAAGCGTTTGCCGACGACGCGCAGCCGCCCCTCCGCCTCCCGCCAGCTCTCGGGGACGATCGCGGGCGAGGGGCCGGCGCAGGTCAGGGAGGAGATCTCGGGGCTGTAGCTGCCGGCCGGCAGCGCCACCGCCAGCGCGCAGAGGCCCTCGGAAAGCTCGTTGTCGACGCGGGCCAGACCGTCCTCGCGGACCTCGTGCAACTGCTCGATCAGGGCCTTCCGCTCGGTGATCGTCTGCCCGGTGAAGCGCTCCAGTTTCGCCGGCAGCAGCGCCTTGACCTCCTCGTCGCCGAGCTGGGCGAGGATCGCCTTGCCGACGGCGGTGGCGTGCAGCGGCAGCCGCTCGCCGAGCAGCGCCGCCGCTCGCAGCGGGCTGTCGCTCTCGCGGCTCTCGACGATCGAGGCCCGGTCGCCGGCGAGGATGCCGAGCTGCGCGGTCAAACCCGTATCGGTCGCCAGTGCCTCCATCGCCTCGACGATCTGGCGCCGCTGCGGCATGGTGCTGAGGTAGGCCGAGCCGAGCTCGAGCGCGAACGGGCCCAGCTGGTAGCTGCTCTCGCCGTCGAGGCGGGCGAGCAGCTCGATCTCGACCAGCGCGTTGGCGAGCCGGTGCGTGGTCGCCGTGTCCCAGTCGAGCTCCTCGGCCAGCTCGGTCAATCCCCAGATCTGCTTCTGGGCCGAGAAGAGGAGCAGCAGGTCCCGGAGTTTGACCACCGTGCTGACCCGCGGCCGGGCTGCGCCACGCGCCGTGCCCTTGCTCATCTGATCGTGAAAGTCGATTTCATGATCAGACCCTAGGCAGGTCCCGGACGGGTTGTCAAGGGTCGAGTAGGACAAATGGGGGATGCTCCTCGTTCACTCCCGGTCAGGCTCCGCCGTCCCCGAGCCAGCTCTCCAGCAGTGCCGTCTCGGGTTTCGCAAGCGACCCGAAGGCACTCTGGAAGTAGACGAGCGGCCGCGCTTCGGGCCTGGTCCCAAGCGCCCGGACGGCGCCTATGAAGATCGAGTGATCACCGCCGGGGATGCGCTCGTGGACGTCGCATACGAAGTGGGCGATCGCGTCGCGCAGCAGCGGCAGGCCGTCGTGCTCGTCGACCGCAAGGCCGGCGAAACGGTCGATCTCCGGGGTCGCGAATCGCTTTGCCAGCGCTCCCTGCCCCTCGCCGAGCACGTTGACGACGAAGCAGCCGCTGCGGGTGAGCGCCTCGTGGGTCGGCAGGTGGGTGCTGACGCAGACCAGCAACTGCACCGGCTCCAGCGAGAGCGAACAGACCGCGGAGGCGGTCATCCCGCTCGGCTCCTCCCCGCTCCGGGTCGTGATCACGGTGACGCCGGTCGCGAACAGCGCCATCGCCTCGCGGAAGCGGTCCTGACGGACCGCCTCGATTTCCGTCGCAACTCCCTCGCTCGCCATCCAATCACCCCGATTCCCAGGCGATGCATTTCCAAGACTACTGACAAAAGAACGGTACTTAACTATGATATCTCTATCGATGGTCCTGTCAAGCGTTGCGCTCACCCGAGGGCACCGTCCCCCCATCCGTGGGGTCTCCTTGACAGGGGCGCGAAGCCGTCTCTACGGTGCCCGCCAACGAAAATGAAAACGCACATCAGTTTTTCCCTGGAGGATCGCGTCGGCCGCGCGCTCCTCTCCGGCCGGGAGAGCGGCAACCGGCTCGGGACCGAGGACCTGCGCCAGCTCGCGGAGGGGCTCGAGGAGCTCGCCGGGGAGGGTCCGGCGGTGATCGTGCTGGAGGGGAGCGGCGCCGACTTCTGCCTCGGCCGCGACCCGGGCGGCGACTCGGACCCGGCGGCGGCGCGGGAGAGCCTGGCGATGGTCCTCGACCTCGGTGACCGCATCCGCACCCTCCCGGTCCTCGTCCTCGCCGCGGTCCAGGGACGCGCCCGGGGGCTCGGTGCCGGCCTCGTGCTGCACGCCGACCTGGCGCTCGCCGAGGCCGGCGCGACCCTCGCCTTCGACGAGGTCGAGCGCGGCTTCCCGCCAACCCTGGTGATGACCTACGTCGAGCGTTACCTGCCCCGCAAGCTGGCCCGCGAGATGGTCGCGACGGGGAGGTCCCTGAGCGCCGCGGACGCGCTCGGGCTCGGCCTCCTCAACGGCGTCGCCGCCAGCGGCGAGCTGCCGGCCGCGGCTGCGGCTTTGAGCGCCGAGCTGGCCTCTCGCGACCCCCGGGCGCTCGGCGCCTGCAAGCCGTTCCTGGCCGAGATGGAGTGGCTGCCGCCCAACCAGCGGGCGGCGCGCGGCATCGAGGCCGGGGTCGAGTTCTTCAGCCGCGCCCATGGGGCGGCATCGAGCAGTGCCAACAACGACGAAAACGGTGGGAAGGAGACCCGATGAGCCTGGAGATCCGCAAGGTGGCGACCTTCGTGGAGGAGGTCCGCACGGAAGGCGGCCGCGCCGACGGCGAGCCGCTGCGCAAGGCGGCCTGCGCCGTCGTCTTCGAGAACCCCTACAGCGGCCGCGAGTTCACCGAGGACCTCTCGGAGCTGGTCGAGGCCTCGGCCGAGCTCGGCGAGCTGATCGGCGAGCGCTGCGCCACGGCGCTCGGGGTCCCGGTCGAGAGCCACGGCAAGGCCGTCCTGGTCGGCATCGCCGGCGAGCAGGAGCACGGCAACGCCGCCAAGACGACCGTCTTCGGCAACGCCTTCCGGGACCAGTTCGGCGGCGGCAAGGCCTGGCTTCCCTCGACCACCAAGCGCTGCGCCGCCGGTGCCTCGGTCGACGTACCTCTCTGCTTCAAGGACGAGATCTGGGTGCGCTCCCACTACGACACGGTCACGCTCGCGCTCGCCGACGCTCCCGCCCCCGGCGAGATCGTCCTGATCGGCGGGGAGATCCGAGTTGTCCGTTCCCTTTCCACCCAAT
>CAMPIP010000077.1 GCA_946886425.1 uncultured Actinomycetes bacterium | reverse complement strand
TGTTTTTTATACCACCCCGCGCCCGGTGCTGGGCGGGTAACGACCGTGGTGGGGGCACTTGACCAGCCTCTGGCTTGGACAAGGCCCCACTCGGTTGCTCGATCAGCTCGACCTGGCGGAAGGTGAAGCGGAGGCTCTCGTTGACGAGGAGCGCTCCTGGGAGCAGGCCGGCCTCGCAGAGGACCTGGAAGCCGTTGCAGATTCCGAGCACGGGGGCGCCGCCGCGGGCCATCTCGCCGACCGCTTCCATCGCCGGGGCGAAGCGCGCCACCGCGCCCGCCCGCAGGTAGTCGCCGTAGGAGAAGCCGCCGGGGACGACGACCGCGTCGATGTCGTCGAGGTCGCGCTCTTCGTGCCAGACCAGCCGCGCCTCGCCGAGCAGCGAGCAGGCGTGCAGGGCGTCCCGCTCGTCGCATGAACCGGGGAACTGGAGCACGCCCCAGATCACAGGGGCTGGATCTCGTAGTCCTCGATCAGGGGATTGGCGAGCAGCTTCTCGCAGAGCTCGCCGAGCCGCTCGGTGTCCTCGGCCTCGAGCTCGACCATGCGGCCGACCCGCACCTGCTCGATCCCCTCGAAGCCGAGCGCCGGCAGCGCCCGCTCGACCGCCTTGCCCTGGGGGTCGAGGATCCCCTCCTTGGGCCGGATCAGCACCCGCGCCCGCGCCATCAGAAAGACCGCTCCGTGACCCGCTCGTAGGCCTCGACGTATTTGGCCCGCGTCTGCTCGACCACGTCGGGCGGCAGCTCCGGGCCGGGCGCCTTCTTGTCCCAGCCCTGGGCGGTGGCCCAATCGCGCACGTACTGCTTGTCGAAGGAGGGGGGAGTCTTGCCGGGCTCGTAGCTGTCGGCCGGCCAGAAGCGCGAGGAGTCCGGGGTCAGCACCTCGTCGCCGAGGACGATCTCGGCGCCGGCGTGGCTGCCGAACTCGAACTTGGTGTCGGCGAGGATGATCCCGCGCTCGGCCGCGTGCTCGGCGCCGCGCTCGTAGACCGCGATGGAGATGCGGCGCAGCTCCTCCATCAGGCCGCGGTCGCCGACGATCTCGGCGGCGCGGTCGAAGTCGACGTTCTCGTCGTGGTCGCCGATCTCGGCCTTGGTGGCCGGCGTGAAGATCGGCTCCGGCAGCTGGTCGGACTCGACCAGCCCGGCGGGCAGCTCGATCCCGCAGACGGCGCCGCCCTCGCGGTATTCCTTCCAGCCGGAACCGGAGAGGTAGCCGCGAACCACGCACTCGACCGGGTACATCCGCAGTCGCCGCACCCGCATCGCCCGTTCGGCGACCTCCTCGGGAACGTCGTCGGAGAGGAAGTGGTTGGGGACGATGTCGCCGGTCAGCTCGAACCAGAATTCGGACATCCGGTTGAGGACCTTGCCCTTGTCGGGGATCGGCGTCGGCATCACCACGTCGTAGGTGGAGACCCGGTCGGAGGCGACCATCAGCAGGTCGTCCTCCCACTCGTAGATCTCGCGCACCTTCCCCGAGGAGAGGAGCTTCAGCTCGGCCACCGACGTCACCGCGCCGATGCTAGCTACTCGCGGCGGCGGCAGACCCCGCCGGCGCGGTTAAGCGGACCCCAACAGACGGTCGCGCCACGTCTGGGACCCTTTGGCCGATGCTGCCGCCCGCACCGAAGAGCTCGGCGCTGGTCCAGACGCTGCGCTGGAGCTTCCGGCCGCTCGCCTTCATGGACGAGTGCCGGCGCCGCTACGGCGACGCCTTCAGCCTCACCTTCCTCGGCTTCGAGACGCCGATGGTGATGATCTCCGACCCGGCCGCGATCAAGGCCCTCTACGCGGAGCGCGCCAACGAGCTGCCCCCGGGCCGCAACATCATCCTCGAGCCGATCGTCGGCTCCCGCTCGCTGTTGATCCAGGAAGGCGCCGAACACCTCGCCCGCCGCCGGCTGATGCTGCCGCCCTTCCACGGCGAGCGGATGCTCTCCTACCAGGAGGTGGTCGGCGAGGCGATCGGGGCCGAGATCGACTCCTGGCCGCTCGGCGCCGAGTTCCCGATCCACGAGCGGATGCAGGCGGTGACCTTGGAGGTGATCCTCCGCGCCGTCTTCGGCGTCGCCGAAGGGCCGCGCCTCGACAAGCTGCGCTCGATGCTGGCGACGGTGCTCTCCGAAACCGCCTCGCCCGGAGCCCAGCTGCTGTCCCTCGCCACCCGCCGCCTCGGCGGTCGCGGCGCCTGGGCCCGCTTCGAGGGACAGCTGCGCGCCGTCGACGAGCTGCTCTACGCCGAGATCGCCGAGCACCGCCGCCTGCCCGACCTCGACGAGCGCGACGACATCCTCTCGATGCTGATCCAGGCGCGTTTCGAGGACGGCGAGGAGATGAGCGACACCGAGCTGCGCGACCAGCTGATGACGCTGCTGTTGGCCGGCCACGAGACGACCGCGACGGCGCTCGCCTGGACCTTCGACCTGCTGCTCCGCAACCAGCCGGCCCTGGACCGCCTGCGCGACTCGCTCGCCGCCGGCGAGGAGGACTACCTGCGGGCGACGATCTCCGAGTCGCTGCGGCTGCGCCCGGTGATCCCGATCGCCGGCCGCGTCCTCGCCGCCGAGCTGGCGGTCGGCGACCTGGTGCTGCCGCCCGGGACCAACGTGACGCCGGCGATCTGGCTCGCCCACACCCGCGCCGAGAGCTATCCGGAACCGTTCGCCTTCCGGCCCGAGCGCTTCCTCGACGAGGGTCCCGACACCTACGCCTGGGTCCCCTTCGGCGGCGGCATCCGCCGCTGCATCGGCGCCGCCTTCGCCGAGTTCGAGATGCGGATCGTGCTCCGCGAGGTGCTGACCCGCTGCGACCTCCGCGCCGCCTCGCCGCGCCCGGAAACGGTCGGCCGCCGCAACATCACCTTCTCGCCGAAGCGCGGCACCCCGGTCGTCGTCGCCGACCGGCGCCCGGCGGGCGCGCCCGAGCCGGTCGCAATCTGAGCGGCGCTCAGAGCTCCAACTCGTAGAAGAGCATCGTCTCGCCGTCTTCGAGGTTGGTGAAGCCGGCGCTCTCATACAGGCCGCGGGCGGCGACGTCGCCGGTGCTGGTGCCCAGCTCGACCCACTCGCAGCCGGCCTCGCGGGCCGCGGCGATCGTCGCCTCCAGGAGCATCCGACCGAGCCCCTCGCCGCGCCGGTCCGGGACCACGTAGAGCTCCTCCAGGTAGGCGACTCGCCCGCGCGACCAGAGGGACTCGCGCAGCCGCAGCACCGCGACGCCCAGCTTCTCGCCAACCAGCAGCACCGTCGCGGCGCCGGCCTCGATCAGCTCCGCCAGGCGCGGCGCCAGCTCCTCGGCGGGCGGGGTCGGGACGTCGAACTCGGCGTTGAAGTCGTGGAGGAGGCGGGCGACGACCGGCGCGTCGGCGGGCGTGGCGGTGCGGGCGCGGGCGGCCTCAGCCGGCACGCTGCGCCGGGTGCTCCTTGGCCCAGCGGGCGATCGCGCCGGAGCCGGAGACGACCTCGCCGTCGTCGAGCACGAGGATCGGCACCTCGTTGGTGCCGCTCAACTTCTTGATCTCGGCCCGGTCCTCCTCGCGGGTGCCCCAGGTCCAGGGCATCATCCGGTAGCCGCCGACCGTCTTCAGCTCGTACTCGTAGCCGGCCGCGTCGAGCGCCTTGCCGGCTTTGGCGCAGGGATGCGCGAAGCCCGGCCCCATCTTCTTCGTCCCGCAGGTGTAGAGAACCACGCGCGCAGCCTACCCGCGGCCGCCCGACCCGTCCAGCCTCAGCGCCCCGGCGCTAGTCCGCGGCGAGAATCTCAGCCGCTGCGCGTTCGCCGGACTGGACGGCGCCGTCCATGTAGCCGTTCCAGATCGTGGCGGTCTCGGCGCCCGCCCAGTGGATGCGGCCGACCGGGCGGCGCAGGGCGCGGCCGTATTCGGTCCAGCCGCCGGTGGTCATCAGGCAGCCGTAGCAGCCGCGCGTCCACTCCTCCTCGGCCCAGACCCGCTCGACGAAGCGCTCCGGGCGCGCCGCCCGCTCGCCGAACAGGCGGGCGTGGCCGGCGAGGATCGCCTCGCGCCGCTCGGCCGCGTCCCGCGCTCCCCACTGCCGCGCCAGCCGCCCCTCGAGGAAGCCGAGCAGCACCCCCGGCGAGCCGTCCGGCGGCGAGTTGTCGAAGGTCACCCGCGCCGGCCCGCGCTCGGCGACCGCCTGCCCCGAGAAGCCCTCCTCGCGCCAGAACGGCCGCTCGTAGATCGCCATCGTCTTGATCACCGTCCCCTGCGGCATCCGCTGCGTCAGCTGGTCCCGCATCCCCGGCAGCGGCGGGTCGTAAGCGATCCGCCCCGCCAGCGTCGGCGGCACCGCGACGATCGCGCGGCGAGCGTGGACCGTGAGCTCGGTGGCGCACTTTGTTCCCTCCCGTGCGGGAGGAAAGTGCGCCACCGACGCGGTCAGTCCCTCCCACTCTGGGATATCGAGCGCACCGGTGCTCCCAAACGCACCGTTCCCTCACCGAGCTGCTCCGCGAGCAGCTCGGTGATTCGCTGCGAGCCGCCGTGGAAGCGGTCCTGCTGGGCGCCGCCGTCGGTGCCGACCAGGGAGTTGAAGCCGCTGCCGGAGCGGGTGTAGAAGAGGACGTGCAGCAGCGAGACGTCGCTGGGCTCGGCGGCCCAGACCGCCTCGGTGGCAAGTTCGAAGAGGGTACGGGCGGCGGCGGTGCGGGTGTTGCGCTTCACCCAGGTGGCGAAGGTCTCGCCGTCCCACTCCGGCGCCCGCGGCGCCAGCCAGGGTTCCTCCAGCGGCACCTCGCGGGCCATCCTGTCGAGCCGCGCCCGCGCCTGTTCGAAGTCCGCCAGCGCCAGCGGCGAGATCGCTCGCGAGAGGTCGCGGACCAGGCCGACGCTGGCGGCGGTGATCGGCCCGGCGTAGGAGGCGACCCGGCCGCCGATCTCGAGCAGGTGCCGGCCCTCGTCGTGGGTCGGGAAGGTGGCGACGCCCAGCTCGGCGGCGAGGGCGGCGATCCGCTCCTGGGTCGGGCCGATCCACTGGCCGCCGACCTCGACCACCTTGCCGTCGCCGATCTCCTCGTTGAGCAGCCGGCCGCCGACCCGCTCGCGCGCCTCCAGCACCACCGGCCGCAGCCCGGCGGCGGCGAGCCGGCGCGCCGCGACGAGCCCGGCGAGGCCGGCGCCCACAACCGCGACGTCGGCCTCGTGCTGCTCCATCCCCGCCTCAGGCCCTCAGCGCTTCGACCCGCGCGAAGATCTCCGGCAGGTGGGTCAGGTAGGCGCCGTAGTCGAAGACCGCGTCGAGGTCGAGGTCCGGCGCCGCCTCGGCGAGCAGGTCGCGGAACTCGGTCCGCGTGTCCCAGGCGCGCTGCGCGTTCTCCTGGACGACCCGGTAGGCGTCGTCGCGGGTCATCCCGGACTCGACCAGCGCGGTCAGCGCCCGCTGGCTGAACAGGGCGCCGTGGGTCAGCCCGAGGTTCTCCCGCATCCGCTCGGCGTGGACCGTCATCCCGGACGCGACACCGGTGCCGAGGTGCTGCATGTAGTCGAGCAGGATCGTCGCGTCGGGCAGGATCACCCGCTCGGCGCCGGAGTGAGAGATGTCGCGCTCGTGCCAGAGCGCCACGTTCTCCAGCCCCGCCTGGGCGTAGCCGCGCAGCACCCGGGCCAGGCCGGTCATCCGCTCGGTGCGGATCGGGTTGCGCTTGTGCGGCATCGCCGAGGAGCCCTTCTGGCCGGCACCGAACGGCTCCTCGACCTCACGCACCTCGGTTTTCTGCAGGCCGCGAACCTCGGTCGCGAAGCGCTCCAGGCCGGCGCCGGCGATCGCCACCGCCGAGAGCAGGACCGCGTGGCGGTCGCGCGGCACCACCTGCGTCGCCACGTCCTCGCGGCCGAGCCCGAGCCGCTCCATCACCCGCGCCTCGACCGCCGGCGGCACCGAGGCGTAGGTCCCGACCGCGCCGGAGAGCTTGCCGAAGGCGAGGTGGGCGAAGGCGTCCTCGAGCCGGGCGACGTTGCGGTCGGCCTCGAAGGCGAACCCGGCCAGGCGCAGCCCGAAGGTGGTCGGCTCGGCGTGGACGCCGTGGGTGCGGCCGACGCAGAGCGTGTCGCGGTGCTCGAGCGCCCGCTCGACCAGGGCGTCGCGGTAGGCGCGCGCCCCGGCGACGACGATCTCGCCGGCCCGGCGCAGCTGCAGCGCCAGCGCCGTGTCGAGCACGTCGGAGGAGGTCAGCCCGTAGTGGATCCAGCGCCCGTGCTCGCCGACCGAGGCGGCGACGACGTCGACGAAGGCGGCGACGTCGTGGTCGGTCACCTTCTCGCGCTCTTCGACCGCCTCGACCGTGAAGGCGGCGTTGGCCCGCGCCGCCTCGGCGGCCTCGCGGGGGACGGCGCCCTCCTCGGCCCAGGCCTCGGTCGCCGCCAGCTCGACCTCGAGCCAGGACTCGAGCTTCGCCTGCGGGGTCCAGACCGCCCCGATCTCGGGGCGGGTGTAGCGCGGGATCACGCGTTGATTATCCGCGCGGCGAGCACGCCGGCGTTCTTCGCCCCGTCGATCGCCACGCACGCGACCGGGATCCCGGGCGGCATCTGCACCGCCGAGAGCAGCGCGTCGAGGCCGCCGAGGCTCTTGCCGAGGATCGGCACGCCGATCACCGGCAGGTCCGTGTGGGCGGCGGCGACCCCAGGCAGCGCCGCCGACATCCCGGCCCCGGCGATGATCACCTTGAGGCCGCGCAACCGCGCGTTCATGCAGTACTCGCGGACCAGCTCCGGATCGCGGTGGGCGCTCATCACCCGCACCTCGTAGCGGATGCCGGCGTCCTGCAGGGCGGCCCCGGCCGGCTGCATCTTCGGCTTGTCGTTCTTCGAGCCCATGATGATCCCGACCAGCGGCTCGGCGACGTCGATTTCCTCGAACGCCTCCTCGACACCGGGCAACGGCGTCGGCGGCGTCTGGCTCGGCTCGGGAGCGGGGGTGGGCGTCGGGTCCTCTGAGATCTCGGTCATCTTGCCTCTCTAGGTGTGCTGGCTGGGAACGCGCTCGACGGCGCGGGCGGCGATGTCGGTGCGGATCTGCATCCCCTCGAAGGAGATCCGGCTGGCCGCATCGTACGCACGATCGCGCGCCTCGGCGGGTGTGGCGCCGAGGGCGGTGACGTTGAGGACGCGACCGCCCGCGGTGACGACCTCGCCGTCGCGCCTCGCGGTGCCGGCGTGGGTGATCTCGGCCAGCTCCGCGGCCGCGGCGAGGCCGCTGATCGCGTCGCCCTTCGAGGAGGACTCCGGGTACCCGGCCGAGGCCAGGACCACGGTCACCGCCCAGTCCTCGCCGAACTCGGCGCTCGCCCCGGCCAGGCCGCCCGGCTCGCGCGCGGCGAGGAAGAGGTCGACCAGGTCAGACCGCAGTCGCGGCAGCACCGCCTGGGTCTCCGGGTCGCCGAAGCGGACGTTGAACTCGAGCACCTTGGGACCGTCGGGGCCGATCATCAGCCCCGCGTAGAGGACGCCGTGGAAGGGCAGGCCGCGCCGCGCCATCGCCGCCACGATCGGCCGGTGGACGCCGTCGACGATCTCCTCGACCTCGGTCGCGCCGAAGCCCGGCACCGGCGAGTAGCTGCCCATCCCGCCGGTGTTCGGTCCCTCGTCGCCGTCGAAGATCCGCTTGTAGTCCTGGGCCGGCGCCAGCGGCACCACGTTCTCGCCGTCGCAGAGGGCGAGCAGCGAGAGCTCCTCGCCGACCAGGAACTCCTCCTGGACGACCGTGGTCGCCCCGAAGCGGCGCTCGGTGAAGAAGACGTCGACGGCGGCCCGCGCCTCGGCCTCGTCGGCGCAGAGGATCACGCCCTTGCCGGCCGCCAGCCCGTCGGCCTTGAGCACGGTCGGGTAGTCGATCTCGGCGAGCCGGGCGACCGCCTCCTCGTGGCTCCTCAGCAGTACGTGGCCGGCGGTCGGCACGCCCGCCTCGGCCATCAGCTCCTTGGCGAAGGCCTTCGAGCCCTCCAGCTCGGCGGCGGCGGCGCTGGGCCCGAAGGCGGGGATGCCGGCGTCGGCGAGAGCGTCGACCGCGCCGGCGACCAGCCCCGCCTCGGGGCCGACCACGACCAGGTCGACCGACCGCTCCCGGGCCACGGCGACGATCGCCGCGACGTCCTCGACCCCGACCTCGGGCAGGCACTCGGCGTCGGCGGCGATTCCGGCGTTGCCGGGGGCGCAGAGCAGCTCGGGAGCGTGGGCGGAGCGGGCCAGCGCCCGCACGATCGCGTGCTCGCGCCCGCCGCCGCCGACTACGAGGATCCGCAAGGCGCGCCTAGATCGCGTCGGCCAGCTCGTCGGCCGAGATCGCGGTCAGGGTCTGGCTCGTCATCGTCCCGCGCGAGCCGAGCTCGACCGAGACCTTGGCCATCGTCTTCTCGTCGGGCGCCTCGACGACCGTGACGAAGTCGTACTGGCCGAGGGTCGCGTACTGGGCCACCACCTTGGCGCCGATCTGCTCGACCTCCTTGTTCACCTCGGCGACCCGGCTGGGGTTGTTCTTCAGCGTCCGCACACCCTCCGCGGTCAGGTTCGTAAGCATCAAATACGTGGGCATATCCGGCTCCTCTCGCTCCGCATCGACGGGTTCGAGGACACCGTACCCGCTCAGCTAATAGCCAGGCGGGTGGCGGACGACGAAGCCGTCCGGGTAGGGCGGCTCGGCGTGCCAGCGGGGGCCGCTGCCGTTCTCGTTGCCGACCGTGTCCCAGCGCAGGCCTGCGATCACCGCGTAAGTGTGGGTGGCATTGGCGTAGATCGTGATCCACTTGCCGGGGCCGGGCTCGCCGTAGCTCTCCAGGTCGCCGGAGGTGAGCGGCGTGTCGAGCAGCCCGGCGCCGTAGAGCGCGAAGCTGACCGCGCCGGAGCAGTCGTAGCCGTAGGAGTACCAGGAGCCGTGGCCGCCGCCCCAGACGTAGGGGGTGGTGGAGATCGAGTTGGCCGCCGCGATCGCCGCCTTCACGGCCGGCGGGGCGCTTTCGGGGGCGCTGGCCAGGGTGCCGCTGAGGACGGCCTGCTCGCCGGCGGTTTCGAATCCGGCCCCGAGCGGGGCGACCCGCCAGTCGACGAACCGCACCTCGCAGCCGCCTTCCATCTCGGCGGCCTGGTCGAGCACCTCCTGGACGTACCACTCGGCCTGGTTGTGGGCGAAAAGGCCGGCGCTGAGGCCGCCGCGCGACCAGACCAGCCGCGCCAGGGTCGCCGCCGAGTCGGCGATGTCGCCGCGGCGGATCCGCCCGTCTTCGTCGCCGTCGACGGCGAATTCCTTCCACTCGCCCGCGTCGAGACCGAGCGCGCCCTCGCGGCGCAGCTGGCGGCGATCCATGCCCTTGCCGAAGTTCGACTCGAGCCGGGCGACCGCGGCCAGCGCCCAGACGCCGCGCTGCCCCAGTTCGTAGCGGCCCGCCGCCTTCTCGAAGGCGGCCAGGTAGCCGGCCGGGATGTTCTTTTTCCATCCCGGCGCCGGGTCGCAGCGGAAGACCTTGATCCGCGGCTGCAGCCCGCCTTCGCCGAATTCCGGCGCACCGACTTCGGCCGCGTAACAGCCGGCGTTGGCGAGCACGTCGGCGACATACCAGTCGGCGTGGTTGTAGGCGAAGATCGCCCCGTAGGTGTCGGCCGGCATCCCGGCCGCGCTGAGGTAGGCGGCGGCGGAGAAGATCGCGTCTTCGGGGTTGTAGGGGTCCGCGGTCCCGTCGCCGTTGGCGTCGACGCCGTAGCTGGCCCAGGTTTCCGGCATGAACTGCATCCACCCCTGCGCCCCCGCCGAGGAGACGTTGAGGTTGGTTCCGAAGGCGGTCTCGATCTGGTTGATCCCGGCCAGGATCGCCGGCCCCTGCGGGCCCAGCGCGTAGGCGGCGGCGGCACGCTTGTAGATCGGGATCAGCAGCGGCGGCACCCCGGTGGCGGCGCAGCTGGAGGCGGGCAGGTTGGGGATCGTCAGCGGTTCGCTCGGCACTGGCGCCGCGGCCGCGCCTTCTTCGGTCCCGGCGGTGGCGGGC
>CAMPIP010000076.1 GCA_946886425.1 uncultured Actinomycetes bacterium | reverse complement strand
CTCTTCGCGGTCGCAGACGACGCCGGCGAGGGGCCGGTCGAGCAGGTCCACATCGCCACCGAGCAGGGCGAGGTCTTCGCGGTCCGCGACGCCGGCCTCGTCGCCGTCGCCGTCACCAACCGCTTCGCGCTCGCCTCGCTGCTCTTCTTCGACCTCCGCGCGACCCTGCGTGACCTGGCGCGCGGCACCGCGATCGGCGAGGCTTGAGCGAATGGCCCCGAAGCCCCACCGCGTCCTCCTCGACCGCGTCTCCGGCTACGCCGACGAGGCGGCCGCCTACATGCGCCGCCGCCGCGCTTCGCGCCGCCCCTTCGCCCGCCTCTACTACCCGGGCGGCCGCAGCCACGACCATGCCGAGGGCTCGCCGGCCGGGGCCGAGCTGTTCGTCGCCGCCGGCCGCCTGATCGAGGTCGCCGGCAAGCGGGGGCGCTCGTGAACGAGCTGCTCGACCCGGCCGTCGCCGAGCGCATCCTCGCCCGGGCGCTCGCCAATGGCGGCCGCTTCGCCGAGGTCTTCGCCGAACGCCGCAACGGCATGTCGATGTCGATCGACGAGTCGCGGGTCGAGTCGGTCCAGTCCGGCGCCGAGGAGGGCGCCGGCGTCCGCGTCGTCGAGGGCGGCACCACCTACTTCGCCCACGTCGACGGCCTCGACCCCGCCGACCTCGAGCGGGCCGCCGACGAAGCCGCGGCGGCGCTCAAGGCCGAGCGCCGCGAGCCCCGACCCCTGGAGGCCGTGGAGACGACGCCGGAAGCAATCGAGCGCCGCCCCGAAGACGTCCCGGCCGAGCGCAAGGCGGAGCTGCTGCGCGAGCTCGACGAGCGCGGCCGCGGCAGGGGCGCCGAGGTCGCCCAGCTGACCGCCTCCTACGCCGAGGCCCGACGCCGCATCAGCGTCGCCAACTCCGACGGCCTCTTCGCCGGCGACGACCGTACCCGCACCCGGATCGGAGTCCAGGCCGTCGCCCGTCGCGACGGCACCGTCGAGACCGGGGCGGAGACGCTCGGCGCCCACCGCGGCTTCGAGCTGCTCGAAGACGATCCCGGCGAGATCGCCGAGCAGGCCGCCGCCAAGGCCCTGACCCTGCTCGACGCCCGTCCCGCCCCCTCCGGCTCGATGCCGGTGGTGGTCGGCGGTGGCTTCGGCGGCGTCCTCTTCCACGAGATGACCGGCCACGGCCTCGAGGCCGACCACATCCACAAGGGAGCCAGCGTCTACGCCGGCAAGCTCGGCGAGATGGTCGCCCAGCCGCTCCTCAGCGCTTACGACGACGGCCGACTCCCGCACGAGTGGGGCAGCGACGCGATCGACGACGAGGGCACGCCGACCCAGCAGACCCGGGTGATCGAGGAGGGCCGCCTCACCCAGTACCTCTACGACCACCTGACCGCCGAGCGCGACGGCGTCGCCTCGACCGGCAACGGCCGCCGCGAGAGCTTCCGGCACCTGCCGATCCCGCGCATGACCAACACCTACATCGCCCCCGGCGAGGCCACGCCCGAGGCGATGATCGCCGAGGTCGAGAAGGGCTTCTACGCGGTCTCCTTCGCCGGCGGCCAGGTCGACCCGGCGACCGGCGACTTCGTCTTCGGCGTCTCCGAGGGCTACCTGATCGAGGGCGGCAGGGTGACCAGCCCTTGCCGCGGCGCCACCCTGATCGGCAACTGCCTCGACGCTCTGGAGGCGATCGACGCGGTCGGCGACGACTTCTTCATGAAGACCGGAATCTGCGGCAAGGGCGGCCAGAAAGTCCCGGTCGGCACCGGCCAGGGCCACGTGCGGCTGCGGGCGATGACGGTGGGGGGGACCGAGCTGTGACCGAGCTCTCGGCGCTGGCCCGCCGGGCGGTCGAGGCGGCGACCGGCGCCGGCGCCGATGCCGGCGAGGCCTACGCCGCCCACGAGCGCAACCGCGAGGTGCGGGCGCACGGCGGCGAGGTCGAGAGCCTCACCGCCGCCGCCCAGACTGGGATCGGCGTCCGCGCCTGGATCGGCACCCAGGTCGGCTACGCCTACGGCACCGACCTCTCGGTCGCCGGGGTGACCGAGATCGCCGCCCGCGCCGTCGCCGCCGCGGGCGTCGCCGACGAAGACGAGTTCGCGGTGCCGCCCGAGCCGGCGCCGCTCGAGGCCCTGCCCGGGATCAGCGACCCGGGCCTGGAGACCTGGACCACCGCCCAGGGAGCGGAGCTGGCGCTCGCCGTCGAGCGCGCCGGTCTCGATGCCGACCCGCGCGTGGTCGCCGTCGAGACCGCCGTCTACGCCGACGCCACGGAGCGCGTCGCGATCGCCTCCTCGACCGGCCTCGCCGGCGAGTACGAGGCCTCGAACTGTTTCGCCTACCTGCAGGCCCTGGCTGAGGGCGAGGGCGCCCGCGAGACCGGCCTCGGCTTCGGCCTCGGTCGCGGTCCCGCCGACCTCGACCCGGAGGCGATCGGCCGCGAGGGAGGCGAGCGGGCGGCGGCGATGATCGGCGCCGCCAAGCCGGCCTCGCGCTCCTGCCCGGTCGTCCTCGACCCGACCGTTGCGGCCAGCTTCGCCGGCCTGATCGGCGGCGTCCTCGGCGCCAACGCGGTCCAGCGCGGCCGCTCGCCCTTCGCCGGCAAGCTCGGCGATGAGCTGGCGGCCCCGGCCTTCGCGCTCCACGACGACGGCCGCGACCCCGAGGGGGCCGCCTCGGCGCCGTTCGACGGCGAGGGGGTGCCGCGGCGCCGCACCGCCCTGATCGAGGGTGGCCGCCTCCGCGCCTACCTCCACGACACCTACACCGCCCGCCGCGAGGGCGGCGAGTCGAGCGGCAGCGCCTCCCGCCACGGCTACCGCTCGCTGCCCACCGTCTCGCCCTCGAACCTGGTCGTCAGCGCCGGCGAGCGCTCCTTCGCGGAGCTGCTGGCCGCGGCCGGCGAGGGCGTCTACGTAACCGACGTCGCCGGCCTGCACTCGGGCGTCAACCCGGTCACGGGTGTCTTCTCGGTCGGCGCCTCCGGGCGCGCGATCCGCGGCGGCGAGCTGGCCGAGCCGGTCCGCGAGTTCACGATCGCGGGCGAGCTGATCGCGATGCTGGGCGCGGTCCGCGAGGCTGGCGACGAGTCCCGCTGGGTCCCCTTCGGCGGCTCGGTGCGGACCCCGCCGCTGCTTGTCGCCGAGTTGGCGGTCAGCGGTTCTTGAGCCGGTGCCTCGCCCCAGGCGTGCTCTGACGCCGTAGCCGCTGTTAGATTGCGCCGATCTTCAAACCCCGAGGAGGATTTCCGACGTGACCAAGGCTGAGTTTCTCGATCAACTGGCTGGCGATGAGCGGCTGGGCAGCAAAAAAGCCGCCAGCGACGCGGTGGACGCTGTGCTCGATGCGATCACCGGCGCGCTGAGCTCCGGCGAGGAGGTCGCCTTCACCGGCTTCGGCAAGTTCCACGTCGCCGAGCGCGGCCCCCGTCAGGGCGTCAACCCGCGCACCGGTGAGCGGATCACGATTCCCGGCGGCAAGGTGCCCCGCTTCTCGGCCGGCTCGGCCCTGAAGACCAAGGTCAAGGGCGGCTGACTCCCTGACGACGCGCTTCGCGGATCGGCTGGCGGCGGGCGTAGACGAGCGCCGGAGCCCGATCTGCCGCGGCCTCGACCCCGACCCCGCCAAGCTGGCCGGGTCGGGGCTGACGGTCCCCTCTGACGCCCCAGCCGCCGAACAGGCGGCAGCCGCCGTCGTCGCGCACTGCCGCGACCTGATCGAGCGGGCGGGTCCGGCCTGCGTGGCCGTGAAGCCACAGCTGGCCTGCTTCGAGCGGCTCGGCGCCCCAGGGTGGGCGGCTCTCGCCGAGGTCTGCGCGGTCGCTCGCGAGGCCGGCCTGCTGACGATCGCCGACGGCAAGCGCGGCGACGTCCCGGTCACCGCCGCCGCCTACGCGCAGGCGCTGGTGGGCGAGACGCCGACCCCCTGGGGACCGGTTCCCGGACTCGGCGTCGACTCCTTCACCGCCAACCCGCTGCTCGGCCTCGACGCGCTGGAGCCGTTGGTGGCCGCCGCGGAGAGGGCCGGCGCCGGCGTCTTCGCCCTGGTTCGCACCAGCAACCCGGGGGCCGCCGACGTCGAGGATCTCGAGACCTCCGAAGGGCCGCTGCACGAGCGCCTCGCCCGGCTCGTCGACGGCCTGGCACCGCGCCTGCTCGGCGAGGTCGGGTTGAGCGGCATGGGCGCCGTCGTCGGCGCAACCGAGCCGGGTCACATCGCCCGCCTCCGCGAACTGATGCCGCGCTCCGTCTTCCTGATCCCCGGCGTTGGTGCTCAGGGCGGCAAGCCGGAGCTGCTCGGCGCCGCCTTCGGTCCCGGTCCCGCCGCCGCTCTGGTCGCGGCCTCGCGTGGGATCGCCGCCGATCCCGATCCCGCCGCCGCCGCGGTTCGCCTCCGCGACGCCGTTTGGGACGTTTCGACCGCCTGAGAACGCCTCGACCGGCTATACGATCACCGGCCCGTCAACCCGATCCCCCGACCCAGCCCCGTGGATAAACGCACCAGCTTCGCCGCCCGGCTTGTCGCCGTGATCGCCCTCGCGGTCGCGGCGGTCGTCGTGATCGTCGCGATTTCCGGCTCCTTGGACGGCGGCGCCGACCCGTCCTCGAAGCAGGGGCGGCACGGCGGCGCCCAGAAGACCAAGAAGCACCGCACCAAGGCGGCGACCTATGTCGTCAAGAGCGGCGACACGCTGACCGCGATCGCCCACCGCACCGGGGTCCCGGTCGTCGAGATCCTCGCGCTCAACCCCGAAGTCGACCCGCAGATCCTGATCGCCGGCCAGACGCTGAAGCTGCGATGAGGCGTGGCCAGGCCGGCGTCGCGCTTGCGGTGCTGCTCGCCCTGCTCGTCAGCGCCCCGCCGGCGAGCGCGCCGGCCGCCCAGGCCGGTCGCGCCCAGCAGGGCCCGCGGCTCGAGGCCAAGGCCTGGGCTCTGATCGACGCCCGCAGCGGCGAGACGATCGCCTCCCACGGCGCCGCCAGGCACCTGCTGATCGCCAGCACCACCAAGTTGATGACCGCCTGGGTGGCGCTGCGGGAGCTGCCGCTCGACAAGATCGTCCGCGCCGCGCCATACGACGCCGAAATCGAAGAGTCGGTGATGGGCCTCCGCGACGGCCAGCGGATCAGCGTCCGCGATCTCCTCCACGGCCTGATCATGCTCAGCGGCAACGACGCCGCCCACGCCCTCGCGGTCGCCGCCGCCGGCTCCGAAGCGCGCTTCGTGCGGCAGATGAACCGTCGGGCGGCGGCACTGGGCCTCGCCGACACCCACTACGCCAACCCGATCGGCCTCGACGCGCCTGGCAATTACTCCTCGGCGGCCGACCTGACGACCCTGACGCGGCGCCTGCTCGACGACCCGGTCTTCGCACGCATCGCCGACGCCCGCAGCGCCGTACTGCGCAGCGTCCGACCGCGGCGGCGGATCGAGAACCTCAACCAGCTGCTCTACATGGCCCCGTGGGCGACTGGGGTCAAGACCGGCCACACTTGGGCGGCCGGGTACGTCCTGGTCGGCTCCGGTGAGCGCAAGGGGGTCGAACTGATCTCGGCCGTGATCGGGGCGCCGACCGACGAAGCCCGCTTCGGCGGCAGCCTGGCGCTGCTCGAATACGGCTTTGGTCAGTACCGGCAGCGGCGGCCGATCCGCGCCGGCGACGATCTCGCCAACCCGGCGATCCGCTACTCGGGGGGTCAGCTGCCGCTGCGGGCGACGCGCTCGGTGACGATTGGCCTGCGCCGCGGCCAGAGCCTCGACGTCCGGGTCCGCGCCCCCGAGGAGGTCGAGGGACCGATCCGCCGCGGCGCCCCGATCGGCGCCGCGACCGTGCTGGTCGACGGTCGCCCGGCCGCGACCGTGCCGCTGCGGGCCGGCCGGACGATCTCGGAGGCGAGCACCTTCGACCGCGTCCGCTCCTTCCTCGGTAACAACCTGGTTTCCATCGCGGTGCTGGCGTTCGTGATACTCATTGGCGGGGTACTGCTGTACCGCCGCATGTCCCGCAGAAACGACCGAGATCGGGAGAGATTCGAGTGATCCTCACCGTGACGCTGAACGCGGCGATCGACCGGACCGTCGCCGTTCCGAACTTCCGGCTCGGCCGCCGGCATCGCGCCGTCGAGAGCCGCACCGTGGCCGGTGGCAAGGGCATCAACGTCGCCCGGGCCCTGAGCCTGCTGGGCCGGCCGGTGATCGCGGCCGGCTTCGTCGGCGGCCCGACCGGGGCGCGGGTCCTCGAAGAGCTGCGCGAGGAGTCGGTGCTGACCGACTTCACCGGGATCGCCTCGGAGACCCGAATCAACCTGGCCGTGATCGACCCCACCTCGGGCGAGCAGACCGAGATCAACGAGCGCGGCCCGGCGGTCAGTCCCGAGGAGGTGAAGCGGCTCTTCGATCGGATCGGCTACCTCGCGGGCGGCGCCAAGATCTGCGTGCTGGCCGGCTCGGTGCCGCCGGGCGCCGGCGACGATCTCTACGCCCGCCTGGTCGCCGATCTCAGTCGCCGCGGCGTCACCGTCGTCCTCGACGCCGAGGGCGAGGCGATGCTGGAGGGCGTTCGCGCCGGCGCCTCGATGGTTACCCCCAACGAGCGCGAGGCCGAGGAGCTGGTCGGCCAGGAGTTCTCCGATGGAACCGACCTCGCCCACGGCCTGGGCGAGCTGGTCCGCCTTGGCGCCGCCCAGGCCGCGATCACCCGTCCGGACGGCTGCGTCGCCAGCGTCGGCGAGGGCTCTGAGCGGCGCCTGCTCGAGGTCCACACCGAGCCGCTGGAGCCGGTCTCCACGGTTGGTTCCGGGGATGCCTTCGTGGCCGGCTGGGTCGCTGCCAGCTACGACGGCCGCTCGCCGGAGGACTGCCTCGCCTACGGCGTCGCCTGCGGTGCCGAGTCGACCCAGCACTTCGGGGCCGGCACTGTCGACCGCAACCAGGTCGAGCGGCTGCTCGGCGAGGTGGCGGTGCACGACTTGGAGGTCCCCGCCGAAGTGTAGGCTGGCTGTTTCAACGCCCAGCCCTGGAGGACTAACTTGGAAATCGAAATCGGCCGCGGCAAGAAGGGGCGCCGGGCTTATGGATTCGACGACATCGCGATCGTTCCTTCCCGCCGCACCCGCGATCCCGACGACATTGACGTCACCTGGACCCTAGGTCCGTACCGCTTCGAGCTGCCCCTGGTCGCTTCGGCGATGGACGGCGTGGTCAGCCCGGAGACGGCCGTGCTCGTCAACAAGCTCGGTGGCCTCGGCGTCCTCAACCTGGAGGGCATCTGGTCCCGCTTCGAGAACGCCGAGGAGAAACTGGAGGCGATCGCCGCCGCGCCGAAGCACGAAGCGACCCGGCTGATGCAGGAGATCTACAACGAGCCCGTCAAGGCGGAGCTGATCGGCAAGCGCGTCGCCGAAATCAAGGACAGCGGCGCCGTCGTCTGTGGCTCGCTGACGCCCCAGAAGGTGCGCGAGCACTACGAGGTGGCGGTCGAGGCCGGCCTCGACATCCTCGTCGTCCAGGGCACGGTGATCTCCGCCGAACACGTCTCGACCACCGTCGAGCCGCTCAACCTGAAGGAGTTCATCGCCGAGGTGCCGGTCCCGACCGTGGTCGGCGGCTGCGCCTCCTACTCGACCGGCCTGCACCTGATGCGGACCGGCGCTGTTGGAGTCCTGGTCGGCGTCGGCCCCGGCGCCGCCTGCACGACCCGCGGCGTGCTCGGGATCGGCGTCCCGCAGGCGACCGCGATCGCCGACGTCGCCGCCGCCCGCTCCCAGCACATGCTGGAGACCGGCGAGTACGTCAACGTGATCGCCGACGGCGGCATGCGCACCGGCGGCGACATCTCCAAGGCGATCGCCTGCGGTGCCGATGCGGTGATGGTCGGCTCGCCGCTGGCCCGCGCCAAGGAGGCTCCCGGCCGCGGCTTCCACTGGGGGATGGCGACCTTCCATTCCTCGCTGCCGCGCGGCACCCGTGTGGCGACCAAGCAGGACGGGACGATGGAGGAGATTCTCCTCGGCCCCGCCCAGGAGAACGACGGCACCTTCAACCTGATCGGGGCGCTGAAAACCTCGATGGCCACCTGCGGCTACGAGGACATCCGCTCCTTCCAGCGGGCCGAGGTGATGGTCGCTCCGGCGCTGATGAGCGAGGGGAAGAAGCTGCAGAACGAGCAGAGCGTCGGGATGGGGTCGAACGGGCGAGCGGCTGTGTCCGCGGGGGTCGCGGTATCGGATGACTGAGGGCCCGGGAGCGACCTCCCCGGCGGGTCCTGTCGCCGCAGGGGACCCACCGCCCCCTGCGGTAGCTAAAGCTTCCTCGGGGGCGGTACCCCCTACGGCGCCACCCCCCGGGGAGGTCGCTCACGAGGAGGTGCTGGTCCTCGATTTCGGGGGGCAGTACTCGCAGCTCATTGCGCGACGCATCCGCGAGTGCGGGGTGTTCGCGGAGTTGCTGCCTTCGACGACGGCGGTGGAGAAGATTCGGGAGCGGAGGCCGAAAGGCATCGTTCTCTCTGGGGGACCTGCCTCCGTCTATGAGCCGGGGGCGCCGGATTTCCCGACGCAGCTGCTCGATCTCGGCATCCCGATCCTGGGGATTTGTTACGGGATGCAGGTGATGGTGAAGGCGCTCGGCGGGCGAGTCGAAGGGGCCGAGGCGGGGGAGTTCGGGCGGACCGAGCTGACGCTGCGGGACGGTGGCGGGCGGTTGCTCGGGGATCTGCCCGAGGAGCAGACCTGCTGGATGAGCCATCGCGACATCGTCCTCGAGGCGCCTGAGGGCTTCACCGCTCTCGCCTCGAGCCCGAGCTCGCCGGTTGCCGCCTGTGAGATGCCGGATCGGGGGCTCTACGGGATCCAGTTCCATCCCGAGGTGGTGCACACGCCCTACGGGACCGAGATCCTGACGCGGTTCCTGCGCGACGTCGCCGGTTGCGAGCAGGAGTGGTCGCCGCAGTCGGTGATCGCCGAACAGGTGGAGAAGATCCGCGCTCAGGTCGGCGACGGCAAGGTCATCTGCGGCCTCTCCGGCGGCGTCGACTCCTCGGTAGCCGCGATGCTCGTCCACAAAGCGGTGGGGGAGAAGCTGACCTGCGTCTTCGTCGACCACGGCCTGATGCGCCTCAACGAGGCCGAGCAGGTTGTCGCGGCCTTCGAGCAATTCGGGATCCCGCTCGTCGCCGTCGACGCCGAGGAGCGCTTCCTCGCCAAGCTCGCCGGGGTCGAGGACCCGGAGACGAAGCGGAAGATCATCGGCGCCGAGTTCATCCGCGTCTTCGAGGAGGAGGCGGAGAAGCTCGACGACGTCTCCTACCTGGTCCAGGGCACGCTCTACTCGGACGTGATCGAGTCCGGCGGCTCTGACCACGCGGCGACGATCAAGTCCCACCACAACGTCGGCGGCCTTCCCGACGACCTCGAGTTCGAGCTGGTCGAGCCGCTGCGGATGCTCTTCAAGGACGAGGTGCGGGCGGTCGGCGCCGAGCTCGGCCTGCCGGAGCGGATGGTCTGGCGCCAGCCCTTCCCGGGCCCCGGCCTGGCGATCCGGATCGTCGGCGGCGAGGTCAACAAAGAGCGCCTCGACATCCTCCGCGCCGCCGACGCGATCCTCCAGGAGGAGGTCCGCGCCGCCGAGCTCTACCGCGAGCTCTGGCAGTCCTTCTGCGTCCTCCCGGTCGTCCGCTCGGTCGGCGTCCAGGGCGACGGCCGCACCTACGCCTACCCGATCGTGATCCGCGCCGTCACCTCCGACGACGCCATGACCGCCGACTGGGCCCGCCTCCCCTACGACCTCCTGGAGCGCGTCTCGAACCGGATCATCAACGAGATTCGGGACGTGAACAGGGTGGCGCTGGATGTTTCTTCGAAGCCGCCGGCGACTATCGAGTGGGAGTGATGCGGGGCGGGGTGCCGGCCGGGAGTCGGGGACCCCTGGGGGCGAACTGACTCACGCGCGCCCTATGGGCGCGCAGTTCGGATGTTGGAGCGCGAGCTAAAGCTCGCGCAATG
>CAMPIP010000075.1 GCA_946886425.1 uncultured Actinomycetes bacterium | reverse complement strand
CCCGTTGCCGGCCATCGAGACGCCGTACAGGCAGTCGGCGGCGTCCATCGTCCGTTTCTGGTGGGTGACGATGACGAACTGGGCGCGGTCGGAGAAGCGCCGAATCAGCTGCAGGAAGCGGTCGATGTTGGCGTCGTCGAGGGCGGCCTCGACCTCGTCGAGGATGTAGAACGGGCAGGGGCGGGCGAGGAAGACCGCGAAGACGAAGGCCAGCGCGACCAGCGACTTCTCGCCGCCGGAGAGCAGCGAGAGCTTGCGCATCGACTTGCCGGCCGGGGTCACCTCGATCTCGACGCCGAGCTCCTCGCGCTCTTCGTCCTCGTCCTCCTCGGGCTCCGGCTCGGCCTCGGCGGGAATCTCCTGCTCGCCCGCCGGACGCTCGGCCTCGCGGACCGGGCGCAGGCTGACCCGGCGCAGCCGGCCGCGGCCGCCCGGGAAGAGGTGCTCGACCATCTCCTCGAAGTTGGTGGCGGTGGCGTCGAAGGTCTCCTCGAAGGCGCGCTCGATCTCGTTGTCGATGTTGCGGATCAGCGCCTCCAGCTCGCGCATCCCCCGCTCGATGTCCTCGCGCTGGACCTGCAGGGACTCGACGTGCTCACGGGCCTCGTCGTACTCCTTCTCGGCCAGCGGGTTGACGGGGCCGATCTGGGCGCGGCGTCGCTCCAGCCGTTCGAGGCGGCGGTCGATGTCGGCCCGCTCCTCGTCGGTCAGGGCCTCCTCGGCCGGCGGCACCTCCTCCCCCAGCTTCTCCGCGATCGCGGCCAGCTCGCGCTCGGCCTCGGCGCGCCGGTCGCCGAGGTGGGCGGCCTCGACCTCGGCCTTGGTGAGGTCGTCGGCGACCTCCTTGAGCTGGGACTGCAGCTCGTACTCGCGCTGCGAGCAGGAGCGCAGCTCCTCGGCGATCTCGTCGCCGTCGCTGTCGTCGCCGACCACGCGGCCCTCGGTGCGCTCGACCCGGGCCCGAATCGCGGCGCCGACGCCCTCGATCGCGTTGAGCGCCGCCCGCAGGTCGTCGAGCAGCTCCTCGCCGTCGGCGACCCGTTTGCGCAGCGCCTCGCGGTGGCGCTCGCCCAGCAGGCCCTCGGCGCGACGGGCGTGGCGGGTCGCCCGCTCGGCGCCGGCGCGGACGTCGGCCAGGGCGGCCTCGCGGGCCTGCTCGGCGGCATCGTCAGAACGGGCGACGGCGAGCCCGTCGCCGGCGGTCCGCAGGCCGGCGTCGATCTCGCCCAGCTCCTCCTGCAGCTGGCGCGCCCGCTCGCCGGGGGCGGCGCCGCTGCCGACGTCGAGAGTCAGCGGGCCCAGTTCGGCCCGCAGCGCCTCCAGGCGCGTGGCCAGCTCGGTGTCGCGTCCGGAGAGGCTGGCGGCGCGGACGGCGACCCGCTCCTGCTCGCCGCGCAGCTTGGTCAGCGTCCCCCATGCCTGGGTGCGCTCGCGGTCGCGGGCGGCGAAGCGCTCCTCCGCCTCGCGGCGGCGCTTGCCGACCTCGGCCAGCTGCGCCTCGATCCCGCCGCGTGTCTCGCGAGCCGCTTTCGCCGCCTTCTCGGCGGCGGCGGCGCGGTCGGCGCCGAAGCGCAGCTCCTCGGAGACGAGGCGCCCGCGCAGTCCCAGTTCCTCGCGCTCGATCCGGGCGCCCAGCTCGGCCGCCTGAGCCTGGCGCTTCAGCGGCCGCAACCGGGCCCGGGCCTCGCGCTCGACGTCGAGGGCGCGGTCGAGGTTGTCCCGGGCGCCGCGCAGCTTCAGCTCGGCGCGGCGGCGGCGTTTGCGGTGCTTGCCGAGCCCGGCCGCCTCCTCGATCAGGAGCCGGCGCTCGCGCGGCTTCGAGTGGATGATCGTCTCCACCCGGCCCTGGCTGATCACCGAGTGCATCTCGCGGCCGAGGTTGGTGTCGGAGAGGACTTCGACGACGTCGGTGAGGCGGCAACGGGCGCCGTTGAGCCGGTAGCCGCCGTCGCCGCCGCGGTCGAGCCGGCGCTGCACCGCGATCTCGGAAAACTCGGTGTTGGCGCGGCCGTCGGAGTTGTCGATCACGACCTCGACCTCGGCCTGGCGGCGGGCGCTGATGCCTTTGCCGCCGGCGGAGATCACGTCCTGCATCGAGGCACCGCGGATCGCCCCCGGGCTCTGCTCGCCGAGCGCCCAGAGCACAGCGTCGGTGATGTTGCTCTTGCCGGAGCCGTTGGGGCCGACGATCACGCTGACGCCGGGCGAGAACTCGAGGCTCACCCGCTCGGGGAACGACTTGAACCCCTTCATCGTGATCGATCTCAGATACATGACTAGCTCCTGGTTCCTGCCCGCCTAGGCTCGCGATCCGGTCGGACGCGATCCCGTCTGCGCCTCACCCTCCGAGGTGCTCGAACGCCCGCTCGGCCGCGGCCTGCTCGGCCGCCTTCTTGCTGCGGCCGGCCCCTTCGCCGACCCGCTGGGAATCCACGATCGCGACCACCTGGAAGGTCCGCCGGTGCGGCGGACCGGTGGCGGCGACCACCTCGTAGCTTACGCGGGCGCCCCGCCTCGCGAGCAGCTCCTGGAGGGCCGACTTGAAGTCGACCCGCGTCTCGGCGGCGTGGTCGATCCGCTCTGCGAAGGCCTCTGTCACCGCCGCCGCCGTGCGCTCGAAGCCGAAGGCCAGGTGGCAGGCGCCGATCAGCGCCTCAGTCGCCTCGGGCAGCGGCCGCCCGCCTTCGAGCAGGATCTCGACCGGGATCGCCCCCATCACATCTTCGGGCTCGGCTGCGCGCAGCATCTCCGGGACGCCCAGCTGCTGGCCGACCTCGGCGACGGAGACGCCGCTGACCGCCTGGTTGTGGGTCTTCGTCAGGCCCCCCGCGGCCACCTCTGGGAATCGCGCGTACACCGCCGAGGCGACCGAGAGGCCGAGCACGCTGTCGCCGAGGAAGGCGAGCCGCTCGAAGGAGTCGGCGCGGCGCTCGGTCCAGGAGGAGTGGGTCAGGGCCTGGAGGCGGAGATCGTCGGGGAGCTCGTCGATCAGGGCCGCGAGCGCCACGATCGCCGGCTCCGCGGAGGCCGCCACCGATCAGGCCGGGGCGTGCTCGACGACGAAGTCGACCGCGTCGCCGACGGTCGCGATCCGGGTCGCCTGCTCCTCGGAGACGGCGACGCCGTAGCGGTCCTCGAGCTCCATCACCAGCTCGTAGAGGTCGAGCGAGTCGGCGTCGAGGTCCTCCTTGAAGCGGGTGCCCTCGCCGATCTTCTCGACGTCGACCTCCAGCTCCTCGGCGAGGTGGCCGCGGACCAGCTCCAGCACGTCGTCGCGATTCATCGCCGCCTTCCTATCACGCGGCCCCGCCGCCGGCGAGCGCGCCGCGGCCGGCGCCGCCCTCGCGCAGCAGCGCCGCGGTGCGGCCGACGGCGTCGACCTCGGCGCAGCGGGCGGCGAGCCGGACCGCGTTGGCGACCCCCTCGGCGCCGGAGCTGCCGTGGCCGACGACGGCGATACCGCGCAGGCCGAGCAGGATCGCGCCGCCGGTGGTGTCCGGGTGCAGGTCGCGGCGCAGGGCCCCGAGGGCCGGCTTGAGGAGCAGGCCGCCGAGCATCGCGATCGGGTTCGAGCGGGCGGCGTCGGCGACCGCGCCGGCGACCGTCTTCGCGGTCCCCTCCATCAGCTTCAGGGAGACGTTGCCGGTGAAGCCGTCGGTGACGACGACGTCGGCGGCGCCGGCCGGGAGGTCGCGTCCCTCGACGTTGCCGACGAAGTCGATCCCGGGCGCCTCCGACAGCGTCGCGTGGGCCTCGACGATCTCCTCGCGCCCCTTGCCGGCCTCCTCACCGACCGTGAGCAGGCCGACCCGGGGGCTCTTGACGTCGAGGACCGCCTCGCTGAAGGCGGCGCCGAGAAAGGCGAACTGGACCAGGTGCTGGGCGCGAACCTCGACGTTGGCGCCGACGTCGAGGAACAGCACCTTCTTGCCCGGGACCGGCAACTGCACCGCCAGGGCCGGGCGCTGCACGCCCTTGAGCCGGCGCAGGCCGAAGGTGGCGGCGGCCATCGTCGCCCCGGTCGAGCCGAGGCTGACCATCGCGTCGGCGGCGTCGTCGGCGACGTCGCGGGCAGCCTGGACGACGGAGGCACCCTCCTTGGCGCGTACGGCCGGCACCGGATCCTCCTCGTTGCCGATCCAGTCCTCGGTGGCGACGACGTCGATGCCGTCGACCCCGTCGAGGCCGAGTTCCTCGGGCGGTCCGAAGATGCGGACCTGGATGCCGTCAGCGGCGGCGAGGCGCGCGCCCTCGGCGAGCGCGTCGAAGCCCTGCTCGGCGCCGAAGCCGTCGAGGGCCACGGTCACGCCGCGCTTGGAGGCCATCGCCTGCCTAGGAGTCGCTGCCGGTCGCCGGAGCCTCGGAGACCGTGTGTTTGACGACCTCGCGGCCGGCGTAGGTGCCGCAGGTCGGGCAGACGCGGTGCGGCAGGCGCGGGCCGTGGCAGCGCGGACAGCTATTGAGGCGGGCCTTGCCGGCCTTGTGCTGGGCGCGGCGCTTGTCGCGGCGAGCGCTCGAGGTTCTCTTCTTCGGGACGGCCATCGGTCGCGGAATGGTAGCGGGACGGCCCCTAAAAGAAAGTGCGGTGGTTCCGGTCAGTACGTCGCGCGAACCACAGCGAGGTCGTCAGCCTCCCAGACGACCTCTCCCCCACACCACTCGGCCAGGTCGTCGGCGCTCTCTGGGAAGTCGTAGCCGTGATCGAGGGGCGTCACCTCGACGTCGGCCTTGACGACGTCAGCGATCACCAGCGAACGGGCCTGCTCACGGACGCGGCGGAAGAGGCCCTGCTTCTGCTCGGAGGTCAGATGGTGAACGGAGAGGACGCCGATGACCAGGTCCCAGGGGCCATCCGGCAGCGGGTCCTCGATTCGGGCCAGTTGCACGTCGTCGTAGACCTCACGGGCGCGGAAGACCATGTCGGGGCTGGAGTCGAGGCCGATCACCCAGGCGTCCGGATAGGCATCGATCAGGCGACGGGTCGTCTCGCCGGTGCCCATGCCGAGCTCGAGCACGCGCTCGGGCGGGAAGGGGATCGCCGCCACGGCCTGCTGCTGCAGCTCGTCGAAGCGCGGCACGTCGGCGTACACCTGCTCCAGGTAGCTCTCGGGTTTCCATCGGAATCGGTCCATCTCGTAGTCTCGCGTGGAGGCAGCCAATCGTAAGCCTCGCCGCAGCGGAGGTGCGCAAATGTCCCAGACGATCATCGACCTCTCCCGCCTTTCGCTCTCCCATGGCGACGGCAAGCGGCTGGAAGTGCCGGTTCGCCTCGACCCCTTCGAGCTCGGCGGCCAGACCTACCTCGCCCACCCCGAAGACCCGATCGTTCGCCTCGACGCCTCCCGGCACAGCAGCGGCTTCGCCCTCAGGCTCCGCTTCCCGGTCCACCTGGAGGGCCCGTGCATGCGCTGCCTCGAACCGGCCCAGCTGGACCTCGAGGTCGACGCCCGCGAGGTCGACCAGGCCGAGACCGACGACGAGGAGCTGCGCAGCCCCTACGTCACCGAGGACGAGCTGGACATCGGCCGCTGGGCCCATGACGCCACCATCCTCGCCCTCCCCGACCAACTCCACTGCCGCCCCGACTGCGCCGGCCTCTGCCCGGTTTGCGGCGAGCCCCTCAACGACAACCCGGATCACCACCACGACGCGCCCCCCGACCCACGCTGGGCGAAGCTGAACGATTTGAGGTTGGAGTAGAGACCCTTCGGGTCGTCCGTGGGGGGAGAGGCACGCCCCCGTGATGACTTATGCCCGGCATGCGGGCAGAAGTCATCACACCCGACCAAGCCGTAGCGCAGGCAGCCGACCGGCAACATGGTGCGGTCACGCGGGAGCAGTTGCGGGCGGCTGGGTTGAGCGATTCGGCTATCGGGCGGAGGGTGGCCGTGGGACAGATGCACCGGGTTCACCGTGGGGTCTATGCGGTGGGACACCGGCGGCTGCCCGTCGAGGGACGATGGATGGCGGCGGTGCTGGCCTGCGGAGAGGGCGCCGCCCTGAGCCATCGGAGTGCAGCGGCGCTCTGGGGGATGCTGCCGCGGAGCGGCCCCGCCGTCGGCGCAGGCGGGCCGATTGACGTCCTCCTGCCGTACGCCGCCGCCAGGAGCCGGCGGAATGGGATCCGCCTGCACCGTTCGCGCTCGCTCCTACCTACCCATGCAGTGCGCCGGGACGGAATCCCGGTGACGACCCCAGCGCGGACGGTCTCCGATCTGCGACGGAGTACCTCGCCCTCCGAGATGCGGTCGATGGTTCGCAAGGCGGAGGTGCTGGGGCTGCGGACCGAACTAGCTCCGCGGGCGGAGCCGACGCGGAGCGAGTTGGAGGAGCTGTTCCTGGCGTTCTGCGGGCGGTACGGATTTCCGGCGCCGGAGGTGAACCGGATGGTCGAGGACCTCGAGGTGGACTTCACGTGGCCCGACCTGCGGGTTGCCGTCGAAACGGACAGCTACACGTTCCACCGCGGCGCCCAGGCGTACGAGAACGACCACGAACGCGATCTCGACCTGCGGGCGGCCGGGTACGACGTCGTGCGGCTGACCTGGCGGCAGCTCACCTCGAAACCGGAGCGCTGCGCCGTCGCGGTGAAGGACGCGCTGCGCACCGCCCGTCGCCAACCCGCCAGAGACCGGTAATCGGCCCCGACTTACCTGCTTACGGCTGCTGATCTAGCTCGGGGGCCGGCTCTTCGTCGCGGCCGGCGAGGCGGTCGCGGCCGCGCTGGACGGCGGCGAGGAACTTCTGAAGGTTGACTTCGAGGGTGTTGAGGATCTCGTCGGCGTAGTCCTCGGCGCCGAGGCGAATTTCGCGCTCCCGGTTGCGGGCGTCCTCGACGATCTCGTCGGCGGCGCGCTCGGCCTGCTTGGTGACCTCCTCGTCGGAGATCAGGCGGGCCTGCTGCTCGCGGGCCTCGCGGACGATCCGCTCCGCCTCGCGTTTCGCCTCGGCCAGCATCTCCTGGCGCTCCTTGACGATCCAGCGCGCCTGCTTGATCTCCTCGGGGATCGTCGCGCGCATCTGGTCGAGGAGGTCGTAGATCTCCTCGCGGTCCACACGCACCTGATCGGTCAGGGGGACCGGTCGGGCGTTGTGGACGACATCGTCCAGCTTGTCTATGAGAACGAGAACGTCCATTTGCAGGTCGTAAGCCTACGTGTAAGCGGGGCTTTTGGTGAAGAAGGTGATTTCGGGACCGGTTTTTGCAAGCGGTCGCCCAAGCGAGGAACAGGACACCGGCGAAGCCTACCTGTCGCTCAGGCGCTCAGCCAGCGCGGTGGCGACCGGAGCCGGGACGAGGTCTGAGACGTCGCCGCCGAACGTTGCCATTTCCTTCACCCCGGTCGAGGAAAGGAAGCTGTAATGCGGCGAGGCGATCACGTAGATGCTCTCGATCCCCGGGTCGAGCTTGCGATTCAGCTGCGCCATCTCGAACTCGTACTCGAAGTCGGAGATCGCCCGCATGCCCTTGACGATCGCCTTGGCGTCGTGGTCGCGGGCGAACTCGACCAGCAGGGTCGAGAAGATCTCGACCTCGACGTTGCCGAGCTCGGCCGTCGCCTCGCGGATGAAGTCGCGGCGCTCCTCGGCGGTGAAGAGCGTCGTCTGCTTACGCAGCGGGTTGTTGACGACGCCGACGACCACGCGGTCGAAGACGTTGGCGGTGCGGGTGATGATGTCGACGTGGCCGTTGGTGACCGGGTCGTAGGTGCCCGGGCAGACGACGTTGCCGTTGCGCGGCTCACTCACTGGCCGGCCTCCGCGTAGATCGCCACGTCGGCGGCGCCGTAGCGGCGCTGACGCAGCGGCTGCAGCGAGTCGATGCGGAGCGGGCTCCGCGACCCGCTCTCGACGATCACCCTGCCTCCCGGGCCAAGCAACCGGGGCAGGTGGCTGTTCAGAGACTGCGCCACGCGGCCGGCGAGTCTATACGGGGCGTCGACGAAGACGAGGTCGAAACGGGCCTC
This sequence comes from uncultured Actinomycetes bacterium, assembly GCA_946886425.1. The sequence continues at coordinate 2,045 of CAMPIP010000075.1, read as the reverse complement.
CCCCGTTCCGCCCGTCGGAGCGGCGAGCCAGCGCTCGGCGTCGGCGCGGACCAGCTCGGCTCGCTCGCGGAGCCCGAGCCGCTCGACGTTGCCGAGCGCCGGGCGGACGTCCCGGTCGACGAGGACGGCGCCGGCGGCGCCGCGCGAGAGCGCCTCGATCGCCAGGGCGCCGGTGCCGCAGTAGAGGTCGAGGACGGCGGCGCCCTCGACCCGCTCGCCGAGCGCCGAGAAGATCGCCTCGCGGACCCGGTCGGAGGTCGGCCGGACCTTCCAGCCGCGCGGCGCGACCAGGCGCTGGCCCTTCAGCTCGCCGGCGATTACCCGCATGGAAAGGGGGTGTCTGAGCTCACGCGCCAATATTGACCCCTTAGCTCAGACACGTCTCAGAGAGCGATCCGGTCGGCGGCGCCGGCGCCGAAGCGGCGGCGGGCCGCCTCCAGCAGCGGGCCGAGGGCGGGGTCGGCGAGCGAGCCGTGGCGGCGCAGCAGGGCCAGGACCTCCTCGCGGGCGGCGACGAGGGTCGGGGTGTCGTCGGGAAGATCGGCGACCGCGAAGCGGGGCAGGCCGCTCTGGCGGGTGCCGAGGATCTCGCCCTCTCCACGCAGGCTGAGGTCGACCTCGGCGAGCTTGAAGCCGTCGCGCTCGCGCTCGACCGCGCGCAGGCGCCGCTGCGCCATCCCCCCCTTGGCGTCGCCGAACAGCAGGCAGACCGAGGCGTGCTCGCCGCGCCCGACCCGGCCGCGTAGCTGGTGCAGCTGCGAGACGCCGAAGCGCTCGGCGCCCTCGACCAGCATCAGGGTCGCGTTGGGGACGTCGACGCCGACCTCGATCACGGTCGTCGCGACCAGCACGTCGGTCTCGCCGGACGAGAAGGCGGCCATCGCGGCGGCCTTGGCGGCGGAGGGCATCTGGCCGTGCAGGACGCCGACCCGGAAGCCGTCGAGCTCGCCGGCCGCGAGTCGCGCCGCCTCGACTTCGGCCGCCTTGCCCTGGACTTTCTCGGATTCCGAGACGAGCGGGCAGACGACGAACGCCTGGCGGCCTTCGCGGAGGCGGCCACGGACGAACTCGTAGGCGCCGGCGCGCTCGTCCTCGGCGATCAGCCTCGTCTCGACCGGCTGGCGGCCGGCCGGCAGCTCGCGCAGGGCGGTGGTGTCGAGGTCGCCGTAGGCGGTCAGCGAGAGCGTCCGCGGGATCGGCGTCGCGGTCATGTGGAGGACGTGAGGAGCCAGCCCCTCCACCCCCTTGGCGTCGAGCGCGCGGCGCTGCTCGACCCCGAAGCGGTGCTGCTCGTCGACAACCGAGACGGCCAGCCGGGCGAAGCGGACGTCGGGCTCGATCAGCGCGTGCGTCCCGACCGCCAGCCCGAGCTGACCGCTCTCGAGTGCCCCGAGCGCCCGCTTCCGGGTCGCGGCCCGCGTCGCCCCGGTCAGCAGCGCGAAGGAGATCGACTCCGCCCCCAGCAGCTTGTCGAGCGTCGCAGCATGCTGTTCGGCCAGCACCTCGGTCGGCGCCATCAGCACCGCCTGAAACCCCTGTTCCAGCGCCCGCAACATCGCGTACAACGCCACCACCGTCTTCCCCGACCCGACCTCCCCCATCAGCAACCGCTGCATCGGCTCCCCGGAGTCGAGGTCCTTGTCGACGTCGTCGAACGCCTCCAGCTGCCCCCCGGTCGGCTCGAACGGCAGCGAGTCCAACCATCGCGCCACCAAATCACCGGGCCTCCCCAACCGCGGCGCCGGCCGCGATGTCCGGTGCGACCGTTTCCGCGTCGCCAAAACGGCCTGGTAGAGAAAGAGCTCTTCGAAAGCGATCCGAGCCCGAGCGGCCTCGCTTTCTTCGAGGCTCTCCGGAAAGTGAGCGGCCTTGATCGCGTCCGCGACGCCCGGAAAGCCCTTACGAACCCGCAGCTCGGCGGGCAGACCCTCGATCACGTTCGGAGCCCACTGCACTGCCTGCTCGGCCCATTCGCGAATCCGTTTGGGAGGCAGATCGCCCGTCGCTGGGTGAACGGGCATGAGCGCCCCTCCCGGGGGTGGCAC
>CAMPIP010000074.1 GCA_946886425.1 uncultured Actinomycetes bacterium | reverse complement strand
ACGTCGGCGACTGCGCCGGCATGGCCGCCGACCTGTTCGAGACCTACGCGGTCACCTCGGTCGCCGTGATGTTGCTCGGCGTCCTCGAATTCAACGCCGACTTCGCCCGCGAGGTCGCGATCTACCCGCTCGTCATCGGCGGCGTCGCGATCATCGCCTCGATCGTCGGCGCGCTCGCCGTCCGCACCAAATCGGACAAAGTCGAGGGCGCCCTGTACGTCGGCATGATCGTCTCCGGCCTGATCTCGATCGCGGCCTTCTACCCGATCACCGACTGGCTGATGGCCGAACCCCTCCGGGTCGGCTTCGCCGAGGCCGGTGCTGCCGCTGTAAGCGTCACCGACCTCTGGCTATGCGCCGTGATCGGCATCGCGGTAACCGCGCTGCTGTTCGTGATCACCGACTACTACACCTCGACCCGGTTCCGTCCGGTGAAGACGATCGCCAAGGCCTCGGAAACGGGCCACGCGACCAACATCATCCAGGGCCTCGCCCAGGGCTTCCAGTCGACGGCGGCGCCGGCGCTGGTCCTCGCCCTGGCGATCCTCGGAGCCAACGAGCTGGCCGGCATCTACGGCATCGGCATCGCCGTGATGGCCCAGCTTTCGCTCTGCGGCCTGATCGTCGCCCTGGACGCCTTCGGTCCGATCACCGACAACGCCGGCGGCATCGCCGAGATGGCGGAGTTGCCGGAGGACGTCCGCAACGTGACCGACCCGCTCGACGCGGTCGGCAACACGACCAAGGCGGTCACCAAGGGTTACGCGATCGGCTCCGCCGCGCTTGCCGCGCTGGTGCTGTTCGCCGCCTTCAAACACGAGCTCGAACTCGAGGCCCCGTCAGGCTTCGACCTCGCCGGCCTGTTCAACCTGACCAGCCCGGACGTGCTGATCGGGCTGATCATCGGCGGCATGATGGTCTATCTGTTCTCGGCCTTCGCGATCGAGGCTGTCGGTCGTGCCGGCGGCCAGGTGGTCGAGCAGGTTCGGAAACAGTTCCGCGAGCACCCCGGGATCATGGAGGGGACCGAGAAACCCGACTACGGGCAGACGGTCAGCATCGTCACCCTGGCGGCGCAGAAGGAGATGATCCTTCCCTCGCTGATCCCGATCGTCGTCCCCGTCATCGTCGGCCTGCTCAGCGTCGACGCGCTCGGCGGCCTGCTGATCGGCGTCATCGTCGTCGGGCTCTTCGCGGCGATCTCGATGACCGCCGGCGGCGGCGCCTGGGACAACGCCAAGAAGCTCATCGAGGACGGTGAGTACGGTGGCAAGGGCTCCGAGGCCCACGCCGCCTCGGTGACCGGCGACACGGTCGGCGATCCCTACAAGGACACGGCCGGCCCGGCGATCAACCCGATGATCAAGGTCGCGAACATCGTCGCGATTCTGATCATCCCGATCGTCCACTTCTAGGCATTCGGTTCGGTGGGGAGGGGCTGTGTGCCCCTCCCCCGAAGGCCGTCGCGCAGCTGGGTCGCACCTGATTCTGCGCGGCGTCGCCGTTTGAGCCTTCGTGGGAGGGGCACACAGCCCCTCCGACCGGAGCGGCTCGGCAAGATGGTCGGGATGAGGCGGATGGAGCTGTTCGCGTGGTGGCTAGGGACGCCGCCGGCCGGCTCGCCGGGACGTTGAGCTCGGCTCAACCGCAGTTCGCCAGGGCGCCGGCGTAGAAGCGCAGGTAGGCCGGCCAGTGCCGGTTCCAGTAGTCGTTGTCGTGGCCGCCGCGCCAGGAATGGGCGCGGAGGTCGGCGTCGCCGCGCTCGAGGTAGTCGACGAAGCCCTCGTCGTAGGCGCGGAACGGGTCGGCGCTCCCGTAGTCGTTCCAGACTGGGATCGGCCCGAAGGCGTCGGGGTCGCGGCGGACTCGGCCGACCACGTCGTGGCGGGCGAAGTCGGCGCCGTCGTCGAAGGCGCCGGGGGCGGTTTCGCCGCCCGCGAACCACAGCGCCGGCGAGTGGCCGCCGACGGCGCAGAAACGGCCCGCGTGCAGGAGTGCCAGGTCGTAGGCGCCGAAGCCGCCCATCGAGATGCCGCCGATCGCGACCCGGCCGGGCTCGACGCCGAAGCGCCTGCTCACGGTCGGGATCACCTCGCGCATCACGTAGCGGCCCCAGTCGCCTTCGTCGCGGTCGTGCCAGTAGCCATGGTCGCCGCCGTCGGGGAAGGCGACGACCGGGGCCCGGCGTCCCAGCGCCTCCAGGCCTTCAAAGACCGCCGCGTTGTCGACGAAGGTCTCCTCGGAGCCGCCGCGGCCGTGCAGGAAGACGAGCAGGGGGCGTTTCCCGCGAGGCGCGGCCGCCGCGGGCACGACGACGTTGATCTCGGTTCGCTCGCCCAGCGCCGCACTGCGGATGGTCACCGGCGCGGCCTCGGCGCCCTGGCGGTCGACCGGTGCGAACACGGTTGCCGCGAGGGCCAGGTAGGTGAGGGCGATCGCGACCATGGTGAAGGCGACTACAGAGGTTACGGCCGGTCGAGGCGACTAGGCTCGCGCCCGTGGACGACGGGCTGATCAACGTCTGGGACTTCGAGCGGGCCGCCGCGGAGAAGCTCGACCCCGGGGTGCTCGGGTACTTCGCCGGCGGCGCCGGCGACGAGCTGACGCTGCGGGACAACGTCGCGGCCTGGGAGCGCTGGCGGTTGCGGCCGCGGGTGCTGGCCGGGGTGGAGGAGGTCTCGACCGCGGCCGAGGTGCTGGGCGGGCCGGTGACGATGCCGGTGCTGGTGGCGCCGGTCGCCTACCAGCGGCTCGTCCATCCCGAGGGGGAGCTGGCGATGGCGCGGGCCGCCTCGGCGGCGGGGACGGTGATGGGGCTCTCGACCCTGGCGACGGCGCGGCCGGCCGAGGTCGCCGCCGCTGCAATGGGGGGACGGCGCTGGTTCCAGCTCTACTGCTTCCGCGACCGGGCGGTGACCGAGGCGATGGTCGACGAGGCGGTCGAGAGCGGCTTCGAGGCGATCATCCTGACCGTCGACACGGCTCGGGCCGGCAACCGCGAGCGCGACCTGCGGACCGGGTTCGCGATCCCCGAGGGGCTCGGGGTGCCGAGCGTGCGGGCGGCTCTCGGCGTCGACCGCGAAGTGACGGTCGCCGAGACCTTCGCGCTGATGGACCCGGCGCTCGACTGGACTGACCTCGGCGAGCTCGTCGAAAGCTCGCCGATCCCGATCATCGTCAAGGGCGTGCTGACCGCCGAGGATGCCGAGCTGGCGGTCGCCCACGGCGCCGGCGGGATCGTCGTCTCCAACCACGGTGGGCGCCAGCTCGAACGGGCTCTGGCGACCGCCGACGCGCTGCCGGAGATCGTCGACGCCGTCTCCGGCCGGGCCCCGGTCCTGGTCGACGGCGGCATCCGCCGGGGCGCCGAGATCGCGATCGCCCTGGCGCTCGGCGCCGACGCCGTCCTGGTCGGCCGGCCGACCCTCTGGGGCCTCGCGGTCGGCGGCGAGGAGGGCGTCCGCCGGGTCCTCGACCTGCTGCGCGCCGAGCTCGAGCTGGCGCTCGCCCTGTGCGGCTGCTCCAGCCCCGCCGAGCTGACCCCCAGCCACGTGCGGCGAGCACCGGCAACGTCCGTATATTCGGGCTGAGTGACGATCTCCGGCGGGTCATAGGTGGCCCAGCGCATACCTCGCGACGAGTCCCTGAGCCGCGTCCACGGCGTCGGGGCGCTGTTTTCGGCGGCCTACGGAAACGTCGGCTCCTCGATCTACTACGCCCTCGGCGTCACCGCCGCCTTCGCCCTCGGCCTCACCCCGGTCGCCTTCGTCATCTCCGGCCTGATCTTCGCCGCCACCGCCGCCACCTACGCCGAGGCGACGGTGATGTTCCCGGAGGCGGGCGGCTCCTCCAGCTTCGCCCGCCACGCCTTCAACGAGCTGGTCAGCTTCGTCGCCGCCTGGGGCCAGATGCTCAACTACACGATCACGGTCGCGATCTCGGCCTTCTTCGTGCCCCACTACCTGGCCGTCTTCTGGCCCTGGCTCGGCGACAGCCCCGGCGACATCGTCGGCGGCGCGGTTCTGATCGTCGCCCTCGCCCTGATCAACATCCGCGGCACCGAGGAGTCGGCGAAACTCAACCTCGTCCTCGCCGTCGCCGACCTCGCCACCCAGGTGATCCTGGTCGGGATCGGGATCTTCCTGGTCCTCAGTCCCGAGGTCCTCGTCGACAACGTCCACCTCGGCGTCGCCCCGACCTGGAGCGACTTCGCGCTCGGGATCGCGGTCGGGATGATCGCCTACACCGGGATCGAGACGATCTCCAACATGGCCGAGGAGGCCCGCGACGCCGCCCGAACGATCCCGCGCGCGGTCGGCTTCACCGTCGTCGCCGTCCTGGCCCTCTACCTGCTGATCCCGATCGTCGCCCTCTCGGCGATGCCGGTCACCCAGGACGCCGCCGGCAACTACACGACGGCGCTGGGGACGACCTTCGCCGACGACCCGATCCTTGGCATCGTCGAGAACCTCGGGCTCGCCCATGGCGCCACCGAACTGCTGCGCTACTACGTCGGCGTGCTCGCCGCGGTGATCCTCCTGATCGCCACCAACGCCGGCCTGATCGGCGTCTCCCGGCTCACCTACTCGATGGGCCAGCACCGCCAGCTGCCGGAGGGCCTGCGCCAGGTCCATCCCAAGTACCGCACCCCCTACATCGCGATCATGATCTTCGCCGCGATCGCGATCGTCACCCTGCTGCCCGGCCAGACCGACTTCCTGGCGACGATGTACTCGTTCGGGGCGATGCTCTCGTTCACGATCGCCCACGTCGCGGTGATCCAGCTGCGGAGGGTGCAAGGCGATGCCGAACGGCCCTGGAAGCCGCCGCTGAACGTGCGCGCCTTCGGCTTCGACGTCCCGGTCACCGCCGTGCTCGGCGGCCTCGGCACCTTCGCCGCCTGGATCGTCGTCATGGCCCTCAACCCGCGCACGCTCTTCGTCGGGCTCGGCTGGATGGCCTTCGGGATCGCCGTCTACGTCCTCTACCGCCGCAACCAGCGGCTGCCGCTGACCGAAACCGTGAAGGTGGTGCTGCCGGAGCCGCTCGGGGTCGAGGAGGTCGAGTACCGCAGCGTCCTGGTCGGCTTCGAGGACGACGAAAGCTTCTCGCCGGAGATGGTCGCGACCGCGGTCAAGCTGGCCTCCAAGCGCCGCCGCGGCATCCACGTCCACTCGATGATGACCGTGCCCACGCACCTGCCGCTGAACGCCGAGATGCCCGAACAGGAAGCCGAGGCGCAGAGCAAGATCGAGGAGGCGAAGCTGATCGGCGGCCAGCGCGTCACCGGCCACGTCGCCCGGGTGCGGCCCGGCCAGGCCGGCTACTCGATCTCCGAGGAGGCGGAGCTGATCAAGGCGGCCGCCGTCGTGATCGGCCTCCGCTACCGCAACGGCGCGCCGCTCTACGACAAGACCCTGCAGACGGTGCTGGGCGAGCGTCCCTGCCGGGTGATCGTCGTCTCCGATCCCCCCGACCACGTCTCGGCGCCGCCCAGCGACGCCATCGCCGAGGTGAGCAGGTGAGTGGACCGGGCGCCTACCGGGGCGCGGTCCGCGCCTTCTCGGCGGTCTTCATCGCGGTCGGCCTGCTGCTGCTCGTCGTCACCCTCGCCAACGGTGGCGGTCCCGCCTCGGTCGGAGTGGTGATGGGCCTCGCCTTCCTGCTCGTCGGCGGCGGCCGGCTCTGGCTCGCCACGAGGTCGGAGCGGTGACGCCGCTGACCGGACCGTCCGCGGACGGCAAGCCGCCGGCCCGCAAGCCGGACCGGCTCGAACGCGGGCTCGGCGTCCCCTGGCTGTTCGCCGCCGCCTACTCGGCGGTCGGGTTCTCGATCTACTTCGCCCTCGGCGTCGTCGCCGACCGCGGCCTCGGCCTGACGCCGCTGATCTTCCTCGCCGCCGGCCTGCTGTTCGGCCTGACCACGCTCAGCTACGTCGAGGGCGGGGCGATGTTCCGCGAGCGCGGCGGCTCCTCGACCTTCGCCCGCCACGCCTTCAACGAGCTGGTCGCCTTCATCGCCGGCTGGGCGATCCTGATCGACTACCTGATCGTCGCCGCGCTGGCGGCGATCGCGGTTCCGCATTACCTGGTGCCGATCACCAGCAACCTCTCGGGCCCCGGCTGGGAGATCGGGGTCGGCGCCGCGGTGATCGTCGCCGTCTGCGTCCTCAACGTCCTCAACGTCAGCGGCCGCGGCCGCCAGCGCTCGCTCGCCTTCCTCGCCCTCGCCGACCTCGGCCTGCAGCTGGCGGTGATCGTGGTCGGCGCCCTGGTGGTGATGCACCCCGACCGGCTGACCGCCGAGCTCGACCTCTTCAGCGACCCCAGCTTCCGCGACATCGTCTACGCCTCGGTGGTGGCGATGCTCGCCTACGCGGGGATCGAGGCCGCCTCCGACCTCGCGCCGGAGATCGACGTCCCGCGCCGCGACCTGAAGCGGATCGCCTCGCTGGGGGCGGTCGCGGTGCCGCTCGTCTACGCCGGCATGGCCGCGATCGCGCTGATGGCGGTGCCGGTCGTCGCCGGGCCGAATGGCCCCGAGACCGCGCTCGGCAACCAGTTCGTCGAGGAGCCGGTGCTGGGGGTGGTCTCCGCCTTCCACCCCCAGTGGGTGGCCGACTCGATGCGCTGGATGGTCGCCCTGATCGCCGCCCCGGTGCTGTTCTGGGCCGCCAACACGACGATGCTCGGCGTCTCCCGCCACATCTACACGCTGGCGATCAACCGCCAGATCCCCAGCTGGCTCGGCAAGCTCGACAAGCGCACCGCGACGCCCTACGTGGCGATCGCGCTCAGCGGCCTGATCGCGATCGGACTGCTGATCCCGACCGACGTCAAGCTGCTGGCCGGGATCTACGCCTTCGGGGCGACGCTGGCGATCACGATCGCCCACCTCTCGATCATCCGGCTGCGGGTCAAGATGCCGGACAAGGAGCGCCCGTTCCGGGTCCCCTGGGGCGTCCACTGGGGGACGGCGGTGGTGCCGGTGCCGGCGATCGTCGCCGCCCTCGTCAGCGGTCTCGCCTTCCTCAGCGTGCTCTTCTACCACTCGACCGCGCGCTGGGTGGGGCTTGGCTGGATGGCCTTCGGACTGGTCTGTTACGTCGTCTACCGCAAGGTGATCGAGGGGACGACGCTGACCAAGCGGGTCTCGGTGACCGAGCAGGCGCTGACCAAGCAGGTCCCCGAGGTCGAGTTCCGCAACATCCTCGTGCCCGTCTTCGGGACCGAGCTCGACGACGACATCGTCGCCACCGCCGGGCGGCTCGCCGCCGCCGAGCAGGAGGACGGCGGCGACGGGGCCGAGGCCCGGCTGGAGGTCGTCTACGTGATCGAAGTGCCGCTGACCCTGCCGCTCGACGCGGCCCTGCCGCCGGAGCGCGAGGAGGAGGCGCGGCGGGCGCTGGAGCGGGCCCGCGAGGTGGGGGAGGAGTACGCGGACGTCGACGTCACCACCGAGCTGATCCGCGCCCGCAAGGTCGGCGCCGGCATCGTCGAGGCGGCCCGCCGGGCCGGCTCGGAGGCGATCGTGATCGGCGGCGAGCCCCCGACCAAGATCCGCGGCGGGGCGCGATTGGGGGGCATCGGCGCGGCGAAGCCGGACGAGATCGGAGCCGCTACGGAGCATGTCTTGAAAAAAGCCCCTTGCAGAGTCCTGCTCACTGCACCCCCTGAAACCTCCTAGTGCGCTTCTGGACAAGCAGATCAAGGACGCAGGGAGCGTGGCGTGCTCTGCACGCAAGCGACCGAGGACGCAGATATGCGCCGTCCAGAAGCGCACTAGTATCCGGCCGATGTTCGTTCTGATCGTTGGCTGCGGGCGCGTCGGCTCCTCCGTCGCCCGCTCGATGCTCCGCGAAGGGCACGAAGTCTCCTGTCTCGACGAGGACCCCGAGTCCCACGCCCGGCTCGAGGTCGGCCTCGAGAAGAGTTGGGAGGACCTCGGCGGTCAGTTCACCGTCGGCGCCGGCCTCGAGTCCGAGGCGCTGGTCGCGGCGGGGATCGAGCGCGCTGACGCCTTCATCGCCTCCACGGACGGCGACAACACCAACATCGTCATCGCCCAGATCGCCCAGCGGCGCTACGAGGTCCCGACCGTGATCGCGCGGGTGCTCGATCCGCTGCGGGCCGAGTGGTACCAGCGCCAGGGGCTGAACACGGTCTGCCCGACCAGCGTCGCCATCGACATGCTCGAGACGGCCGTCCGCAAGGGCGCCGAAGGCGGCTCCCCCGACGACTCGGCCGCGGCCGCGTAGGGGAGGGGGCGGCATGTACATCATCGTCGTCGGTGCCGGGAAGGTCGGCTGGAACCTCGCCCGCGAGCTGCTCGAGAAGAACCACGAGGTGACCCTGATCGAGAGCAACCGGCGCCGGTACCTGACCGTCGAGCAGGAGCTCGAGCACAACGTCTCCTACGGCGACGCTTCCGAGCTCTGGGTGCTCGAGCGGGCCGGGATCCAGCGCGCCGACATGGTGATCGCGGTGACCGGCGACGACGAGGACAACATGCTGATCTGCCAGGTCGCCCGCGAGAAGTACCTGGTCGACCGGATCATCGCCCGCGTCAACAACCCCCGCAACCGCCAGCACTTCGACCTGCTCGGGATCAAGCCGTCGGTTTCGGCCACCGACCTGATCCTGCGCCTGCTCGAGCACGAGGTCCCCGAGTACGGCCTCGTCCACCTGCTCGACCTGCAGGAGGAGCAGCTGGAGATCATCGAGATGCTGCTCGGCAAGGACTCCGGCGTGACCGGCCGCCGTGTCGGCGACCTGCGGATGCCGGAAGGCAGCCTGCTGATCTCGGTGCTGCGCTCCGGCAAGGGCTTCGTGCCGACCGCCGACACGGTGCTGGAGGCGGGCGACGAGGTGCTGGCCGTGCTCGATCCGGGCAAGGAGGACGACCTGAAGGCGCTCTTCGGACCGGAAGGCAACGGCGACGGTGGCTGATCGCGAGGTCGACTTTCTCCTCATCGGCGGCGGTTTGGCCGCGGCCCAGTGCGCCGCCGAGCTGCGCAGGCACGGTGCCGAGGGCTCGGTGCTGCTGATCGGCCGCGAGCCGGAGCCGCCCTACGAACGGCCGCCGCTCTCCAAGGAGTACCTGCGCGGCGAGGCCGAGCGGGCCGACGCCTACGTCAACGAGCCTTCCTGGTATGAGCAGAACGGCGTCGAGCTGCTGAACGGCCGCAACGTGATGTCGCTTGATCCCGAGGCGCGCACCGTCAAGGTCCAGGGCGGCGAGGAGGTCGGCTTCGGCAAGGCGCTGATCGCCACCGGCGCCAACGTCAACATCCTCCGCGTCGAGGGGGCCGAGAACGAGGGCATCCACTACCTGCGCGCCTACGGCAACTCCGACGCGATCCGGGCCGACGCCGAGGCGGCCGAGCACGTCGCTCTGATCGGCGGCAGCTACATCGCCAGTGAGGTCGCCGCCTCGCTGGCCGCCCGCGGCACCCGGTGCACGATGGTGATGATGGAGGATGTCGCGCTCTCTCGGACCTTCGGCGAGGAGGCGGGACGCTGGTTCCAGGAGCGGCTCGAAGCGCACGGCGTCACCGTCCACGGCGGCGAGGAGCTGGAGGCCTTCGAGGGCGACGGCCGGGTGCGCTCGATCGTCACCAAGAGCGGCCTCGCCGTCGAGTGCGATGCGGTCGTGGTCGGCGCCGGGGTCCGCCCGGACACGATGCTGGCCCAGCGGGCCGGGATCGAGATCGGCGACGGCGGCATCGTCTGCGACGCGAAGCTGCGCACCTCCGCTGAGGACATCTACGCGGCCGGCGACTGCTGTTCGTATGAGAGCGTCGTCCACGGCCGCCGCATCCACGTCGAGCACTGGGACGTGGCGATGCAGCAGGGCATGCACGCGGCCCGCAACATGCTCGGCGAGGAGCGCGACTACGACGTCGTTCCCTACTTCTTCAGCGACCTCGCCGACTGGGCCAGCCTCGAGTACGTCGGGCCCGCCCACGAGTGGGACCAGGAGGTCTGGCGCGGCGATCGCGAGGCCGGCGAGTTCTCAGTCTGGTACCTGCGGGGCGGCCGGGTCGCCGGCGCGCTCAGCGTCGGGCGCTCCGAAGACCTGGCCGAGGCGCGGCGGCTGCTGGCCGACCGCGTCGACGTC
>CAMPIP010000073.1 GCA_946886425.1 uncultured Actinomycetes bacterium | reverse complement strand
CGCCTCGTCGCCGAGGTCGGGGAGCGACTCCGCGCGGCCCATCGCGACCTCTTCGTAGACGCGGGCGAAGATGCCGGCGGCGGCGATGCTGGAGATCTGGGGGAGGTCCTCGGCGATCGGGCTGAGCTCGCGGCCCTCGTCGAGGATCGAGGTGAAGAGGTGGAAGTACTCCTGGAAGCGCTCGGCGTAGACGGGGCCGGCGGCGGCCATCTCGACCACCGCGACGCGGGCGGCGAGGGGGTCGGCGGCGAGCCATCCGAGCAGGCGGGCGAGGCCGGCGCGGACGCGTTGGGGCCAGGTCCCCTCGGCGTCCTCGTAGGCGCCGCGCACCTGGGTCACCAGGTCCTCGACCAGGAGGGTGTGAGCGGCGAGGAAGCAGTCGCGCTTGTCCTCGAAGAGCTCATAGAAGGTCTCGCGCCCGACGCCGGATGCCTGCAGGACGTCGGCCACCGAGGTCGCCTCATAGCCCTTCTCGCCGCAGACCCGAACCATCGCCGCCAGCAGGCGTTGGCGCTGGTTGTGAGCTATCTCCTCGCGCGGCAGGCCATGCGGGCCGCGCGGGAGCCGGGTCGAGGCCGGGCCCCGCGGGGAGTCCGGCCCTTCGCTCATTTCGCCGATCCCGTGGCGCCGACCCCGTCGGCCATCGTGGCCCGCGCCGACCGCGCCGCTTTCAGCGCCTCCTCCTGGCCTAGGAACGGGAGCAGGGCGATGAAGAGGACGTCGGGCAGCAGCTGCGGCAGCTCCGCGGTTCGCCCGGCGGTGATCCGCTCGATGATCAGGACCTGCGCTCGCCCGAGGGCGCCGATCGCCAGCGGGTTGTCGGCGCGCTCGCCATCCGGCAGCGGCTGCGGCGCCAGCGCTTCCGCCAGGGCCGGTCGGTGGCGCTCGACCAGAGCGGGGTCGACGGCGCCGGCCTCGACGAAGGCGAGCCGGGCGAAGTCCGGTTTGCGGGCCGCGACCTCGAGGATCGCGGCGATCCCGGCGCGGACTTCGTCGGGCCAGGTGCCGGTGTCCTGGCGTGCCGCCGCCACGCTCTGCTCGAGCTCGGCGACGAAGGCGACGCCGGCTGCCTCGAAGCACTGCTGCTTGCCCTCGGGGAAGAGTTTGTAGAAGGTGCGGGTGGAGACTCCGGCGCGTTTGGCGACTTCGCCGATCGTCGTCGCCGCGTAGCTGCGTTCCGCGCAGAGCGCGGCCATCGCCGCCAGCACCTTCTCTTCGCGGGCGCGGGAGGCAGAGGGCGCCGGCGAGGTTGGCGCGAGAACGTTGTGAGCGGACAAAAACTCGGCCTCGTTTCCCATTCACCCCGATTGTGCCACCTCGGGTGGGATGCCGAGACTTCTGCGCCGCGCCGGTTGCGGTCGCGCCGCGAGTCCGAGGGCCCGCTCGTCATCACCGCTCCGCTGCCTGGCCGGCTCGAATCCGCAGCAAACGGCTTGCTGATGCGGGAACGCCGGCGTCTCTTCTGCTTGACACCCGTGTCCACTTATGTGTACTCTCGTGTCGTAAGAAGGAAAACCTGTTGTTCGCCTCTTAAAAGAACTTGTTCTTCTTTCGGCCAGAAATTCAGTCTCGAACAGGGAAAGGGCGTTGAGCCCCGCCGCCGCGGCGACAGCGGGCAAGGGCGATCGGGGGCGCCCGCGGCTGCCTCGCGGCCCTCACGCGCTTTCCGCCGAGGAGGTCGCCCGCAACCAGCGGGAGCGCATCTTCGCGGCGCTCGCCGAGGTGATCGCCGAACGCGGATACCAGCGGACCTCGGTTGCCCGGATCAGCGCCGCGGCGGGGGTCTCAACCCGTTCCTTCTACCGGCAGTTCGCGGACAAGACCGAGTGCGTCCTCGCCTTCCATGAGCGTTCCCAGGAGCGCCTCCTCTCGACGCTTCGCGAGCCCTGTGAGGAGGGCGGCGAGCTGGCCGACCTGGTCCGCCGCTCACTCGACGCGGGTCTGCGGATGCTCGCCACCGAACCGGCGCTCGCTCAACTGCTGACCCTGGAGGCGCCAGCGGCAGGAGGACGCATCGCCCGCCGCCACTTCGACTGGCTCGGCGCCTACGCGGCGCTGCTGACGGAGGCCGGGGCGGCCCTGCCGCCGGAGCGCCGGCCCTCGCGCGCGACCGAGTTGACCCTCGTCGGCGGCATCGCTTCGCGGATCGCCGAGCTGGTCATGGCCGAGCGGGTCAGTGGTTTGTCCCAGCTGGGCCCGGAGTTGAGCGAGGTAATCCTCTCCTTCTACGGCCCGTCCGCGGAGGCTGCCTGATGCCCCGGCGGGCCGCGGCTCTTATCGAGGCGGTGGATGCGCCAGCCACGAGCGATTGTCGCTCCCGCATCCTCGACGCCACCGCCACCGTCGTCTCGCGAAGCGGTTACGGCGCCACCACGGTGACCGAGATCCTCGCCACCGCGGACGTCAGCGCCGCCGAGTTCGGGCGGCACTTCAGCGACAGGGAGGACTGCTTCCTCGCTGCCTATGACGAGGCGGTGGCCCGAATCGAGGACCGGGTCCGCGCCGCCCTCGCTGGCTGGCGCGACGGTTGGGCACGCGGTCTCCGCCGGGCGGTGGGGACGGTCGCGGAGCTGCTCGACTCCGACCCCCGCCTCGCCCGCGTCTGTGGGCGCGAGATCCTCTTCGCGGGTCCGCGGGCGCTGGACCGGCACCGGGCGACGATCGCTCGGCTGGTCCCTGTCCTGAGCGCGGGCCGCGGGCTTCACTCCAACCCCGAGGCGATCCCGCCCGACCTCGAGCGGACTCTGCTCGGCGGGGCGATCCTCTCGCTCGGCAGCGCCTCCAGGCCGACGGACCTGGTCGCCGAGGTCTCCTACTTCCTGCTGGTCACATACATGGAGCCGGCGACCGCGTGGGCACTGGCGGAGCCGAGCTAGGGATGACGGTGCCGGCTCAGGTCAGCGGCGGGCCCTTCTCGCTCGAGGTCGACTACTCGAACGCGGCGATCCTCGCCCGCCTGCCGCGCGGCCGCCACGGCCTGCCCCAGGACTTCGTCGACCGCAACCACCGCAACCGGCTGCTCGCCGCCGCGATCGAGGCGATCGCCGAATGCGGGTACCCGGCGGTGACGGTAGCGGACATAACCCGTCACGCGGCGGTCTCCCGGGGCGCCTTCTACCGGCACTTCAGCGACAAGGAGGACTGCTTCCTCGCCGCCTATGACATCGCGGTCGAGTGGCTGTGGGAGCGGGTTGAAGCGACGATCGCGGCGACGATGGGCTGGGCGCAGGGGGTCGCCAACTCGGTCGAGCGTCTGCTCGATCTGCTCGCCGCCGATCCCCGCCTGGCACGAATATGCACCGTCGAGGCCTTCGTCGTCGGGCCAGTCGCCGTGGCTCGGCACGAAGCCCTGATCGACCGGCTCGCGGCGTTGCTCCGCCGTGGCCGCGAGGAGCCGACGGCTGGCGCCGCCTTGCCCCCGCAGCTCGAGGAAGGCCTGCTCGGCGGCGCCGTCTCGCTGGTCGCCCGATACATCCACAGCGAGCGCGGGGAGCATCTCCAGGAGCTCACCCCGATCCTGGTCGAGCTGCTCCTCAGCCCCTACGTGGGCCCCGACGAAGCGCGACGGCTGCTCGCGCCTGCTTGATAGCCGGGCACGCGCCGCACGCTCAGTACGGGCGGCGGTAGTCGGTGACGTCGAGCAGCTGACGGCGTCCCTGTTCGGCGAGGATCCCCCGCGCCTCCTCGAGCAGGGCCAGGCGCTTGCCGGGGCTGTCCCGCAGCGCCCTGCCAAGCAGCGGGAAGCCGAAGGCGGGGCCGAAGACCTTGGCGGGGGAGGCCTGGCGGCCGAGGACGCGAAAGAAGGCCTCGACGAGTTCGGGATCCTCGGCGAAGCGATTTTGGAACGCCGCCGAGAGCAGCGGCCGGCGGTCGCTCTCACCCATTTCCCGGGCGAACCAGTACATCTCCCAGCAGTCGCGGTCGCGCCACTTCCACCACTCGCGCAGCGGCGCCTCGGGGTCGGCCCCGCTCTCAAGCGCCCGCGCGATCGCCGCCGCCATCGTCTCGGCCTGGCGCAGGGCGTCGGAGATGCCCTGGCCCGGGGTCGGGTCCTTGAAGTGACCGGCGTCGCCGACCAGCGCCCAACCGGGCCCGGCCGACTGGCGGAAGAAGCCGTGCCAGCGGGACATCATCCGTGCCGGCCCGACCCGGCGGGCGCCGTCAAGCTTGCGGGCCAGCTCCGGCCAGCGCCGCAGTCCCGCTTCGCAGCCGCCGGTGCGATCGACGCGCAGCTGGTCGCGGTGTCGGATCGGGACGACGACGGCAGCTAGGAAGAGGCCGTTGTCGCTGGCGCTGGCGAGGTAGCTGTTGCCGTCGATGTTGCCGAGCCAGATTCGCGGCACGTCCTCCTCGACCCCCTCGAAGTAGGACCAGAGGAAGATCCGCTCCGGGGCGGTGCGGTGGTACTCGACCGCGCCGACGAGGCGGGCCACGGTCGAGCGGGCGCCGTCGGCGCCGACGACGAGCGGCGCGCGCAGCTCGCCGGCCGGAGTCTCGACGCCGACGACCCGATCGCCCGAGCGCAGCAGCCCGGTCACCGGCGTCTTCAGCCGCGCCTCGGCGCCCGCCGCACGGGCCGCCTCGAGCAGGATCGCGTCGAGGGTGATCCGCCGCACGTTGAAGGTTGGCGCTCCCGAAATCCGGCTCGCGCCGTCGAAGTCGATCGTGACGTTGTCGAAGCCGAGGTAGGCGCGGTCGACCGGCGGCGCCACCTCTTCGATCCGCTCGCGCAGCCCGAGCCGCTCGAGGACCTTGACCCCGTGGGGCAGGATGCCGTGGGTCGAGGGGGTGTCGCTGGGGAAGTCGGCGCGGTCGACCAGACAGACGCGCACCCCCCGCCGGGCCAGCATCATCGCCAGCGGCGAGCCGGCGCAGCGCGCCCCGACGACGATCACGTCGTACGAAGCCTCGTCAGAACGTCGTTGTAACATCGTTATATGAACCCTACCGCGACCAAGCGCTCAACGCGAGAGCTGCTCCTCGAGGCCGCCCGCCGGGCGATCGAAGAGTCGGGCCCCGAGGTGCTCCGGGCGCGCTCGCTGACCGCCGAGGTCGGGACCTCCACCCAGGCGATCTACACCCTGTTCGGCGGCATGTCCGGTCTCTTCGAAGCCGTTGTCGCCGAGGGCTTCGCCGCTTTCGCCCGCTACGTCGAAGGGGTGCCGGAGAGCGAGGACGCTGTCGCCGACTTCTTCGCCAAGGGCTGGGCCTACACCGAGTGGGCGCTCGCTCACCCGCAGCTGTACCGGCTGATGTTCGGGCTCACCGGCGGGGCCCTGCGCCGCCACGCCGCCCTCGAAGTCTCGCCGGCCGGGCAGGCCCCGAACTCACCCGAGGCCCAGGCGGCGGTCGACGTCCTCGTCCACTCGATGGGGCGCGTCTGCGAGTCCGGCCGCATCGACCCGGTCGACCCCGTGATCGCCGCTGGCCAGTTCCTCAGCGCCACCCACGGCTACCTGCTGCTCGAGATCGGCGGCGTCTTCGGACCCGAGGGCGACGACCTCACTGTCGTCGGCCCGCTCGCCGTCAACCTGATGGTCGGCCTCGGCGACGATCGCGCCGCCGCGAGCCGCTCCTTCGAGGCGATCGCCGCCGTCAAAGACGCCAGCGATTAGCCGAGGGTGACGTTGACCTTGGTGCCGACGGGCACCTTGGCGCCCGCTTTGCGGCTCTGCTTGAGGACCCTGGCGCGTTTGCCCCGTTTGCCGCGGACCTTGCCGACCTTGCAGCCGGCCCTGCGGAGGGCTTTGCGGCCGGCTCGCAACTTCTTCCCAGTCAGCTTCGGGACCTTGCAGGTCGCGGTCACCGCTTGAGGGGTGGAAGGCGAGGAGGGGGGCGGAGTCGGCGGATTCTCGTAAGCGAACCGTCCCCCGGCGGCCACCGGGCTGGTGCCGGCGTTGGTAGTCACGGTGACGTCGACCGACCCCGCACCGGCCGCCGCGGGAGTAACCGCGGTGATCTCCGATTCGGAGTCGACGACGTACGAGGCGGCCGGCGTCGAGCCGAACCTGACCGCGCTGACGTTGGTGAAGTCGCTGCCGGCGATGGTGACGGTGGTGCCGCCCCCCGCCGGGCCGCTGCGGCTGCCGACGAGGACGACGCGCGGCGCGGGCTGCACCTCGGCGTTGAAGCCGAATTCAAGGTTGCTCACAGAGCCTGCCGGGGATCGCGGGACTCCGTCGTCGCTGAAGGCAGGACTCCAGTAGGGCTGGTGCGCGGAAGGCAGAGACGCCGTTTTGAAGTTCGCGCTTGCTTTCAACGAGGTGATGCCGACCGTGTCGCCCGTCTTGATCGGCAGGTTGGTCGGAAAGGTCAGGGTCTTGGTGGTCGAGGCCACCTGCGAGACGCTCGTCCCGACTCCCGCGAAGGCTTCGCCCCCGGCCGGGCGGAGAACACTGAGCGAGTAGGCGTCGGGCGCCGCCTGCGGCGCAATCCGCCAGCTCACGACGACCCCGTCCACGGGTGAGGTGACGTTTGCGGCCGGGTCGGACAGGGTGGTGTTGGCGACGGTAACGGACGGGAAAAAGTAGATGGCGCTGGACGGAAACGCTTCCCGCATCGGGCTGCCGACAGTGATCGTCCGTGCCTCGGCCGCGCTCGGCGCGATCAGCAGCAGCGCGATCAGCGCCAGCGCACCTCTACTCAGAACCCATCCCCGTCGCCGGGCCGCGGACGCCATTGGCGCGAGGCTACCCGACCGGTGAGACAGCGGTCAAACCACAGTCCTCCCGCCGGTGCTGGCCTAGCGCGGCGGGCTCAGCGGCATCGGGTCGAGCAGGCCGCGCTCTTCGTCGGGGCGCTCGAAGACGATGTCGGCGAGGGAGATGACGCCGCGGACCTGGCCCGTCTCGCAGACGGGGAGGTGCTGAACCTGGTGTTCGCGCATCCGCGCCGCCACCGCGGCGACGTCCTCGCCGGGCGAGCAGGTGACGGGCTGCAGGGTGGCGACGTCGCGAACGAGGACGGCGCGGGCGTCGCGCTCCTCGGCGAGGACGCGGAGGACGATGTCCCGCTCGGTGAGGATTCCCGCGCACTCCTCGCTGTCGTGGCCGAGGACGGGGATGCCACCGACGCCGCTGTGGCGCATCAGCTTCGCCGCCTCGGTCAGGGTCATATCTGCCCGGACGGCACCGACGTCGTGGCTCATGCACTGGTCGACCGTGGTCATCGCGCCACCGCCTGGCCGTCGCGTCGCCGCTCCGCCTCGAGGTCGACGACGACGTGGGTGACCGGCAGCTCCAGCCGCTCGCGCGCGTTGGCGACGACGCCGCGCTCGAGCCAGCGGGACTTCCGCGGCGGGTGGGTGGAGATGACGAGCTCGTCGGCGGCGAAGATCCGCAGGGCGTCTTCGATCGCGAGGCCGGGATCGGAGTCGCCGATTTCCCCGCGGGCCTGCAGGCCCAGGCCGCGGATCTCGGCCAGCGAGCTGTCGAGGCGTTCGCGGGCCAGCTCGATCCCCTCGTCGATGTCGGAGGCCCAGTGCGCCGCCCGGGAGCCGGCCAGGGCCGGGGTGATCACCAGCACCTCGCAGCGGCGGCCGCGGCAGCGGTTGGCGATCTCGTCCAGCAGCGCCCGGCCGGCGACCGTCTGGTTGGCGACCACGAGCAGCCGGTGCACGCCGTCCTCGTCCCGCTTGACGGTCACCTCGCCCCGCAGCGAGCCGCGCGAGCGGCGGTAGGCGAGGCCGACGCCGAATCCGATCAGCGCCGCCGCGCAGGCGACCCCCACGACCGGCCGGGTCAGCAAGGTCAGAGCCACAACCGAAGCAGCTCCCAAACCGATCGCCACTACTAGGCGGAACACGTCCGCCTCAGAGCGAAGCGGATTGTGCATACACACGTTGTACCACTCGAGAGCGAACTGGCCTACCCCTGTGGAAGTGGCCGAGGCGGCAGTGGGATCGCGCCGCGGCGGTCAGGAGCCGCTTCGGGGCTCGGCGGCGAGCCAGTCGACGATCCCGCCGACCGCCTCCCAGTCCTCGCGCCGCCGCGCCTCGAGCAGCTGCTCCATCGCCAGGGGCGGGATCGCCATCAGCATCTCCGAGCCGGCCGCGGCCCAGCGCACCAGGGCGAAGTGGACGAGGTCGTCGACGGGGACGCCGGTCGCCGCCGAGAGGTTGGCGAAGGTCGGCATCGGGTCCTGGGCCTTGGACGCGGCGACATCCTCGGCGAAACGCCGGTGCTGGGGCGGGACATCCACGGTGCCGACCCTAGCCACGGCAGCGTTACCGGGGCGCGGCGGCGAGCCAGCGCCGCTCCTTGGCGCGCATCACCGGGGTGGCGAGGGCGCTGCCGAGGCGGCGCTGGAGCGAGCGCAGCCGCGAGTCGTGGCCGGGCGGCAGCAGCTTGGCGAGCTGGCGGTACTCGC
This sequence comes from uncultured Actinomycetes bacterium, assembly GCA_946886425.1. The sequence goes on along the minus strand of CAMPIP010000073.1, from coordinate 1,783 downwards.
GGGAGACTTGGCTGTCGCGGAAGGCGGTGGCGATCGCGGTGAGCAGTTCGGCGGGCGCGGCGACCGTGGTCCGGGCGATCTCCTCGCCCTCGGCGCGGATCGTCAGCTCGCCCGGGTACCGGCGGGAGGGCGGCGGCTGCGGCGGCGCCGCCAGGGCGGCGGCGATCGCGCCGCGCAGCTCGTTGTGGGCGGTCGCCGGGTCGGTCGAGCTGGCCCGGCCGCGTCCCCGGCCCTCCTTGACGGCCAGCAGCTGGGCGCCACCGAGCTCGCCCTCGTCGAGCTCCTCGATCAGCCAGCGGTCACCGGCGAGGACCAGGACCGGGACCCCCTCGCCGCCGAGGGCCTGCGCGTAGACCTGGGCCTCGCTCAAGGAGTCGCCGTCGAGCAGCACCTCCATGTCCCAGATGAAGCTGTGCGAGCAGAAGCCGCGCGGGCTGGGGGTGCGGGCGTGGTGGCCGATCATCACCACACCGTCGAGCGACCCGCCGCCATGCGCCTTGCGCATCGACGGCTCGGCCTCGGCCAGAGCCAGGTCGGCGATCGGCCGCACCTCGATCCCGGCCGGGATCCGCTCCCGTTCGACGTTGGTCCCGACCATGTGCCAGTCGCCGACCGAGATCCCCTCGACGCCATCCGCCCGCAGCGCTTCGATCGCGACCAGCACTTCGTCGGTCATCAGCCGCCGCCCACGCGCGTACGCCGCCGGGTGCGAGGGCAGGCACTCCTCGTATCCCTCGATCCCCGCGACCCCCTCCATGTCGGCGGCGATCAGGACCTCCATGGCGGTCAGCCTATTGCGGCGAGCTATCAGCGGGTCCGAGTCACTGGTTGGAGATTATGAACATCTTCCTAATAGAGTAAGATGTTCCTATGACGAGGATTGCCTGGAGAGTCGACGACCTCGCTGCACAGCGGGGCTGGGGGGCCAGCCAGCTCGCCGAGGAGGCCGGGCTTGACCAGAAGACCGTTCGCAACATCCTGGCCGGGCGGGCGACGCGGGTCGATCTCAACACGATCGCGCGGCTCTCGCGGGCGCTTGGTGTTGGCCCGGGCTCTCTCTGGGACCTTGAAGATGACCCCGCGGCCGCCTGGAGGCGAACGGCGGGGGTGGCCGGGGACGCGCCGCCGGGTGAGCTCGACGAAATTCTCGCCGGGCGCTGGCCAGAGGAGGCCGATCCGGCCCTGGATCGGGCCCTGCGGTCGCCTTGACCCGCTGCTACTTCGACACGAATTTCATCTACGCGCACCTACGGTCGAAGCGGGGCGCGACGCTGGGCCCGGTGGAGGCATGGCGAGCCCAGGTCCTGGACGAGATGGGCGCGGGCAGTGGCGTGATCAGCGCCCTCGTTCTCGATGAGCTCGCCTATCGGCTGATCCTCGCCTGGCTGCGTGACGATGGTGACCCCGACCCGCTCTCCACCTATCGCGCCGACGCTGGCGCGGTGATGAAGGCGATGCGCCGACGCCTCACCGCGGCCTGGCGCGCGGTCGATTCCCTGGCTCTGGAGCTGGAGCTGACCGATCGGGCGGTGGTTGAAGGCGCGAAGGGGCTGATGTCCCGACCCGGGCTGCCCCCTCGCGATGCCTTCCATGCCGCCCACGCGATCGCCTCGGAATGCGAGGCGATCGCCAGTGCCGACTCCCGCTTCGACCGGGTCCCCGGCCTGCGGCGCCTCGCTCCCTAGCCGAGCAGCTTGGCCTTCTGCGCGGCGAACTCCTCCTCGGTGAGGATGCCCTGCTTTTTCAGTTCGCCGAGCTGTTTGAGCTGGTCGATCATCGACTC
>CAMPIP010000072.1 GCA_946886425.1 uncultured Actinomycetes bacterium | reverse complement strand
CTAGGCGACCGAGCCGAGGCCGAGCCGCAGCTGCGGCTCGGCCTCGGTGGGCTCGGCGTCGGCCTCGTGCTCGAAGGAGGCGACGCGGACGCCGAGCAGCCGCACCGGCCGCCGCGGGTCGTAGGCCCGCAGCAGCTCGAGGGCGACCGGCCCGACCACGTCGGGATCGTTGGTCGCGGCCTCGACCGTGTGCGAGCGGGTGACGTTGGTCCAGTCGTCGAGCCGGACCTTGATCCCGATCGTGCGCCCCTCCAGATCGCGCTTGCGCAGGCGCCGGCAGAGCTCCGCGGAGAGCTCGGCGAGGTGCCGCTCCAGGACCACCCGCTCGCGCACGTCGACGTCGAAGGTGGTCTCGGCCGACTGCGACTTGGTCTCGCGCTCGACCGTGACCGGCGTCTCGTCGAGGAGGCGGCCGCGGGTGTGCAGCCAGCTGCCGCTGCGGGGCCCGAAGGCCGCCTCCAGCTCCGCGGGCGGCCGGGCCCCGAGGTCGCGCAGCGTCCGGATCCCCATCCGTTCCAGCTTCGCCAGCGTCTTCGGCCCGATCCCCGGCACGAGGCCCGGAGAGCCGTCCCCGAACCGCTCCAGCGCCTGATCCCGCGAGAGCACCACCAGCCCGGCCGGCTTGCCGAGCTCGCTGGTGATCTTCGCCAGCATCCGGCTCTCCGAGATCCCCACCGAACAGGTCAGCCCGGTCTCCTGTCGGATCTCCGCCGCGATCCGCCGCATCGTCGCCTTCGGCGAGAAGATCCCGGTCAGGTCCAGATAAGCCTCGTCGAGCCCAACCACCTCGACCACCTCGGCGTTCCCGCGCAGCACCTCCATCACCCGCGCCGATGCCTCCCGATACGCGGGAAAGTCCGGCTGTATATAGACCGCATCAGGCAGCCTGCGCCGCGCCGTCGCCGCCGGCATCGCCGAGTGGATCCCCGCCAGCTTCCGCGCCTCGTAGCTGGCCGTCGTCACCACCGCCCGCGGCCCCGACCCGCAGACGACGACCGGCTTCCCCTTCAGCTCAGGTCGCCGCCGCAGCTCGACCGACGCGTAGAACGCGTCCATATCCAGATGGGCGACCGTGCGGGGCCAGTCCTTGATCGACACGACTGGAAGTTAGCGCCCTCTTCGGCGGACACGAACAGATGTTCGCCCGAGTCCGAGACGCCGAACCCCTTAGGCTTCCAGCGATGGCTACCCCGGAGGCGAAGAACCTCGAGGCGATCTCGAAGGCGATCGACCAGCACAACACGAACTGCCCGTTTCCGGCGGCCGAGGTGCGGATGAACCCGTTCGAGGTCGAACGGCTCGGCTGGGACACGATCCGCGGCCTCCCGGTCGTCCCCGACGGCGAGATCGGCACCGGCCGCTTCCGCATCGTCTGCTCCCGCGACCTCGAGAACGACGGCCTGGAGATCACCGAGGCCGTCGGCAAAGAGCTCGAGACCGTCGCCCCGGCCAATAACTAACTAACGCCCTGAGCGGGCGTCTGGCCAAGCAGATCAAGGACGCAGGGAGCGAAGCGTGCTCCGCACGTGAGCGACCGAGGACGCCGAGATGCGCCAGCCAGACGCCCGCTCAGATCTCGTTCCAGAAATCCAATCCGAGTTCCGAGAGCCAGTTCTGGGCCTCGATGTTGAGCTGGAAGAGCTCGCCGGTGAGGATCAGGACGCCCATCCCGATCAGGATCAGGCCGCCGACGGCGACGATCGCCTGGTAGTGGCGCTTGACGACGGCGAAGGCGGTGGTCATTCGGGAGAAGGCGAGGGCGGTGAGCAGGAAGGGGATCGCCAGCCCGGCCGAGTAGACGGCGAGCAGGAAGGCGCCGCGGCCGGCGGATCCGGAGAGCGAGGCGGCGGAGAGGATGGCGCCGAGGGTGGGGCCGATGCAGGGGGTCCAGGCGATCGCGAAGGCGGCGCCGGCGACGATGGGGCCGCCTTTGCCGGCTCGCGCCAGCAGGGCGTCGACGTGCCACTCGCGGTTGAGGCGGGTGACGAACATCGAGGCGACGAAGAGGACGCCCATGGCGATGATCAGCACCCCGGAGATCTTCGTCAGCAGCTCTTTGTTGTCGCGCATGATCGAGCCGAGGCCGGTGGCGGTGAGGCCGAGGACGATGAAGATCGCCGAGAAGCTGGCGACGAAGAGCAGGCTGGGGCCGAGCACGCGGCGCCAGTTGGCGTCCTCGAGCTCGTTGGCGGAGACGCCGGTGACCGCGGACAGGTAGCCGGGCACGAGCGGCAGCACGCAGGGCGACAGGAAGGAGACGATTCCCGCCGCCAAAGCGGCGAAGATGCCGACTCCCGCAGCGGGATCGGAACTGAGGACGGCGTTGACCAAGACCCCTGAGATTACCCCCAGCGAGGGCGCGCCCGGCCGCGGCTCGCGGCTCTTCGACGCCTCCGGGCGGGTGATGCGGCTGCGGGCCTCGCCGCTGTTCGGGATCGGGCCCGGCGAACCGGGGCCGTCGCTGCGGCGCGGCGCCCTGATCGCGGTCCCGGTCGGCGTCGCCCTGATCGTCGAGTTCGGCTTCGACGCTCCGACCAAGGGCGCGCTCGCCACCGGCGCCATGTTCGCCGGCTTCGCCGGGCTGGACGCCCCGGCCAGACCCCGGGCCGCGTGGCAGGCGGCAGCGGCGCCGCTGGTCGGCGCGATGGCGGCGCTCGGCGTCCTCAGCAGCCAGGCGGCGCCGCTGGCGGTGGTGACGATGGCGCTGGTCGGCGCCGCCGCCGGCTACTGCTTCAGCTACTCGCTGCGGCTGGCGATCTTCGGCCTCGTCGGGGCGCTCACCCTGCTCGTCTCCCAGGGCCTCTTCCTCGAGGTCGACGAGACGGTCCCGGCGCTGATCTGGGGCACCGTCGGCGGGCTCATGCAGGTGGTCTGGTCGCTGCTGGTCTGGGTCGCGGTCGACCGCTGCGAGCGCGGCCAGCCGAGCGGCTGGGACGCCCGCGAAGTTCGCGCCGCCTTCGCCTCGAACCTCACCCTGGGCTCGGAAACCATGCGGCACGCGATCCGTTTCGGCGTCTCGCTGGCGGTCGGCGTCGCCGTCTACCGCGCCTTCGACATGGACAACCACGGCTTCTGGATCCCGCTGACGATCCTCTTCGTGATGCGGCCGGACCGCGACGAGACCTACCTGCGGGTGGTCCTGCGCGCGGTCGGCACCGTGCTCGGCGTCGCCCTCGCGTCGCTGCTGGCGGAAGCGCTCGGCCGCGGCGACGTCGCCACCATCGTCGTCCTCACCGTCGCCACGGCGCTGGCGCTGGGCCTGCTGGCCGTCCAGTACGCCCTCTTCACGACCGCGATCACGGTCTACGCGGTGCTGCTCACCGACACCCTCGGCGAGCCGACCTGGCAGGCGGACAAACTGCGCCTGATCGGTACCGCGGTCGGCCTCCTGATCATCTTCCTGGCCTTCGTCGTCTGGCCCGATCCGGAGCGGGGGAGGGATCTCAAATTTCGGGTTCTGAGGCCGCCTCCGGACCCGCCCGAAGCGGCATCGCGCTAGATTCCTGGCTACGCAGCCAAACCGCCGCGCGCACGCGGGGGAACCGAGGGGAGCCAAAGTTGAGCCAGCGCACGTTCGTGATCGGGGTCGGGATGACCAAGTTCGAGAAGCCCGGCAGCAAGGAGGGCGACTACCCCGACTGGGCCAAAGAGGCGGGGGAGAAGGCGCTCGCCGATGCCGGCATCCCGTACGAGGACGTCGAGCAGGCCTACGCGGGCTACTGCTACGGGGACTCGACCTACGGCCAGCGGGCGCTCTACCAGCTGGGCCTGACCGGGATTCCGGTCGTCAACGTCAACAACAACTGCTCGACCGGCTCCTCGGCGCTGTTCCTGGCCCGCCAGGCGGTCAAGGGCGAACTCGCCGACTGCGCGCTGGCGCTGGGCTTCGAGAAGATGGAGCCGGGCAGCCTCGGGGTCAAGTACACCGACCGCACCAACGCGCTCGACAAGCACGCGATGAGGATGTTCGAGATCCGCGACCCGGAGCAGTCGCCGCCGGCGCCGCAGATGTTCGGCAACGCCGGCCGCGACCACATGCAGAAGTACGGCTCCAACCCCGACCACTACGCCTGGATCGGCTGGAAGAACCACAAGCACTCGGTCAACAACCCCTACGCCCAGTTCCAGGACGAGTACTCGCTGGAGGACATCAAGGCGGCGAAGATGATCCACGACCCGCTGACCAAGCTGCAGTGCTCGCCGACCTCCGACGGCTCGGCCTGCGCGATCGTCGCCTCGGAGCGCTACGTCGACGAGCACGGCCTCTGGGAGCGGGCGGTGGAGATCGCCGGCCAGTCGATGGTCACCGACCTCAGCTCGACCTTCGCCGAGGACGCCGACTGCATGACGATCGTCGGCGCCGACATGTCGAAGCTGGCCGCCGACCGCGCCTACGAGGAGGCCCAGGTGGCCGCCGCCGAAGTCGACGTCTGCGAGCTGCACGACTGCTTCAGCGCCAACGAGCTGATCACCTACGAAGCGCTCGGGTTCGCCGCTGAGGGCGAGGCGCACAAGCTGGTCGAGGAAGAAGCGACGACGTTCGGCGGCAAGGTCGTCGTCAACCCCTCGGGCGGCCTCATCTCCAAGGGGCACCCGCTCGGCGCCACCGGCCTGGCGCAGTGCTCGGAACTGACCTGGCAGCTGCGCGGCGACGCCGAGAAGCGCCAGGTCGAGGGCGCGAAGGTGGCCCTGCAGCACAACATCGGCCTCGGCGGTGCCGCCGTGGTCACCGTCTACAAGCCGGCGAGCTAGGAGCCCGCGGCACCAAGGAGGAGCACGATGGCGAAGCAGCGGCGTTCACTCGGGGGCAAAGTGGTGGCGATCACCGGCGGCGCTCGCGGGATCGGCAAGGCGACGGCGACGGCGCTGGTCCGGAAAGGCTGCCGCGTCGCCATCGGCGATCTCGACCTGGAGCTGGCCGAGAAGACGGCGGCGGAACTGGGCGGCGGCACGGTCGCCCTGCCGCTCGACGTCACCGACCGCTCCTCCTTCGCGGCCTTCCTCGACGAGGCCGAGCGCCAGCTCGGCCCGCTCGACGCGGTGATCAACAACGCCGGGATCATGCCGGTGACGCCGTTCGTCGAGGAGAGCGAGGAGTCGGTCCACCGCCAGATCGACATCAACCTGCACGGCGTCATCACCGGCACCCAGCTGGCGATCGAGCGCCTGCGCCCGCGCGGCACCGGCTACATCGTCAACCTCGCCTCCCAGGCCGGCAAGGCGGGAATCCCCGGGATCGCCACCTACAGCGCCACCAAGCACGCCGTGGTCGGCCTCAGCGAGGCGGTGCGGACCGAGCTGCGCGGCAGCGGGGTCGAGGTCGTCTGCGTGATGCCGACCGTCGTCAACACCGATCTGACCAGCGGCCTTGGCCAGAAGTGGGTGAAACCGGTCGAGGCCGAGGACGTCGCCAACGAGATCGTCGACGCGATGGAAGTACCGCGCTTCGACGTCTTCGTGCCGCGCGCCAACGGCGCCCTCTACAGGGTGATGACGCTGCTGCCGCGCGGCGCCCGCGAGGGCCTCGGTCGCCTGATGAAGGTCGACAAGCTGATGTTCGAGGTCGACCACGGCGCCCGCCGCGCCTACGAGGAGCGGGCGGCCGCCAGCGTTGGCAAGGGCGGGGAGGAGTCGGCCTCGCCCGAGCCCGCTCGGCGCGACGCCGCCTGAGGCGGAGCGGGGCGATGGGCCGGATCTACGACGCCACCTGGGGCCGGGTCTTCCCGGTCTTCTACGAGCGCAGCATCAGGGCGACCGAGGATGCCGGCCTGCGGGAGATGCGCCGGCAGGTGCTGGCCGAGGCCAGCGGCCGCGTCCTCGAGATCGGCGCCGGGACCGGCCTCAACCTCGATCTCTACCCAGACGCGGTCGAGGAGCTGGTTTTGGTTGAGCCCGACCCGCACATGGCCAAGCAGCTGCGACCGAGGTTGTCCGCCTCGGGCCGGCAGGCGACCTTGATCGAGGACTCGGCCGAGCGGGTGCCCTTCGAGGACGCCGGCTTCGACTTCGTCGTCGCCACCCTGGTCTTCTGCACGATCCCGGACCCGGAGGCGGCGCTGCGCGAGGCCGCACGGGTGCTCAAGCCCGGCGGCCGCCTGCTCTTCCTCGAGCACGTCCGCTCCCCGGACCCCTCGCTTGCCCGCTGGCAGGACCGCCTCGAGCGACCCTGGCGCTTTCTCGGCGACGGCTGCCACTGCAACCGCGACACCGTCGCCAAGATCGAGTCCTCGCCGCTCAACCTCGGCGAGGTCGTCCGGGCCGAGATGCCGAAGGCGCCGGCGATCGTGCGACCGCTGGCACGGGGCAGCGCCGTCCGCGCCCTCTGACCGTGCACCTCCGCTGCTCCGCGGCCGTGCACCGGTCAGAATCGACTGCGGAACCTTAACGCCCTCATAGGGGCCTTAAGGTTCCGCGTTCGTCATTTCAGCCTGTTTCCGTCCAGCGGCCGATCGCGGCCCTGCGACGCGGGTCCGCCCGGATCTCGGTGCCAGTGGAACGACAGCCATGGCAGCAAGGCGACGACCAGGCCGAGCAGGAACAGTGCGGCGACGACGAAACCGAGGCCGACTTGGGCGAGCGCTCCCGAGTGTCCCGATTCCAGAAAGGCCGCAAGAGCCACGCAGAGCGAGATAGCCCCGAGTCCGGCTGCGCCGATCCCAGCGCAAGCGGAAAGCCAGGCGAGGTGGTCTTCGATGCTTTCGCCCTCGGCGATCCCCGCGGCCGCGGTTGCGACGCTGAACGCGACCAGGAGGCCGATCCCGACCTGGAGCAGGTCGTGAAAGACGGTCGCGGGCGGCTCGGGGACCGGCAAATAGACGGCGAGCCCCGCACAGATGGCGCCGAGCAGGACGGCGAGGCCCGATCCCTGCAGGAAACCCGACCAGACGGGGCCGAGCCAGGCCCCGGCGGCATCCCGCCTGTTCTTGATCCAACGCACGATAATGGTGGTTATGTCAACTTAGGTCGAACCACCGCCGCGGAGGCGGACAGGCGACTCGCCGGAGAACCGCCTGTCCCCTCTAAGCGCCGCGGGGAGTTAGCTGGCGGCCTTGATGGCGGATTCGAATTCCTCGGGAGTGCTCGGGTTGCCGAGGAGCTCGATGCCGTTGGTGCCGGGGCCTTTGATCGCGAAGGACGGCGTGCCGGTGAAGCCGAAGTTCTGGGCCTGTTCGGTGGTCTGTTCGACTTTCTTTTCCAGCCGCTTCCGGTCCTGGTCCCACTGTTCGATGTCCTTGACCCCGGCGGCTTCGGCGACCGCGGTCAGGAACTCGTCGTCGGCGTATTCGGAGTTCTCGGCGCCCTGGTTGCGGTAAAAGACCTCGAGGTAGTCCCAGCCCCGTCCCTGTTCGCCGGCGGCGAGGACCGCGGCTCCGGCCGGTTTGGACTGCGGGCCGATGATCGTGAAGTTGTGGAAGACCATCTTCGCCTTGCCGGTCCTGACCTGGTTTTCGATCACCTGCGGCAGGACTTCCTCGGAGTAGGCCTTGCAGACCGGGCACTGCATGTCGCCGTACTCGATCAGTTCGACCTTGGCGTTCGGGTCGCCGAGGACCATCCCGTTCTGTTCGATCCCGTTGACGACGCTCTCCGCCGCCGCGACTTCCTGGAGGTTCTCGGCGTCGCCGCCGCTGTCTCCGCCCGAGTTGGCGACGATCAGCACCACCACCGCGACGATCGCCAGGAAGGCGACGCCGGCACCCAGCTGCAGCATCTTCGTCCGCCGGTCGCCGGTCGAGACCTTCGATTCCTCCTGCAGCCGCTCTTCGCGACGCTTCTCCCTCTCCTTCTTGTTGCTCATCTCTCTCCTCGGTAGTTCCCTGCGATTTCGTCGGCGCGGTGCGGCGACGGGCCAACTCTAAGCGAGCTCCGCCTCCCGATCGGGGGGAGCTTCGGGGGGCTCGACCGGAGCCGAGTCCGCATCGTCGGTGCCGGCGTAGCCGATCAACCGAGCTGCGTTGAGAAGGAAGAGAATCGTCATCAGGATGGCGCTGCCGACGCACCACTGGCAGATCGCTTCGATCACCCAGATCTCCAGGTAGGTGAGGTAGACGCTGAAGCCAAAGCCGCCAAGGGCGATCACGAACCCGGCGAAGCGGGCGATGTCGTTGGCGAAGAAGGCGGTCAGGAAGATCCCGACGTAACCGAGGATCCCGAAGATCGCGATGTTTATCCCGGCGATGTGCGAGTAGGAGCTTTCCGCGACGGTCTCGCAACCGCCGCCGCCGGCGACGCAGACCGGCGAGCCACCACCCGACTCGACGATCGTGATGTAGGTCGCGACGGCGATCCCCACCACCGCGAAAAACGCGATTGCACGGCGCAGGTTGCCTTCGCTCGGGAAATTCATAGCGATGACGATAAAGCCTCGGCATAAAAGGCGCCTATATGCCGGGAGAGGCGGCCCCCCTGCCAAGCCAGCGGCGACTCCCCCTCCCCCTCGCCGAGCAGCTCGGCCCGTGGCAGCGCTTCCGCGTAGGCGACGGCGGCGGCGCGCGGATGGCCCGGATCGGCCTCGTCGCCGCTGGCGACGATCAGGGCCGGGACCGCCAGCGACTCCAGCTCCGCCAGCGATCCGAAGGGGCGCGATCGCGGCACCTCGCGCAGCGCTTCGGCGAGGGCTGCGGGGTGGCGCTGCAGCAACAGCCGTTCGCGGGTGAAGCGCAGGATCGCCTCGCGCCAGCGGGGGTCGCTCGCCTGGTGATCGCCGACGTAGGAGACGAAGCCGTCGATACCGCCCGCTTCCAGGGCCGCCGCCAGCCCGTCCCAGTAATCGAGCGACTCCGGCTCGATCGCGCCGGTGTAAACCGGTCCCACCACGACGAGTCCGGCGAGGCGCTCACGGTGGCGGAGCGCGTAGGCAACCGCGGTGTGGGCGCCCATCGAGTGCCCAGCGAGGAGGAACGGCTCCCCCTCTCCCAGCCGGGACGCGACGACGCGCTCCAGGTCCTCGACGAGCCGCGGGTATCCATAACCCTGGCCGGCTGGGGCGGGGTCGGACTCGCCATGACCGCGGGCGTCGTAGGCGACGACCCGGTGACCGGCGCGCTCGAGCGCCCGCGAGCCGTGCACGACGTAGCGTCGGGTCGCGGTGATGCCGTGACAGAGGACGACCGGCGGCCCCTCCCCGGCCGCCGCGCCGCTCAGCAGCGGCGCCGGCCCGAGCTCGACCTGCGCCGTGGCGGCCGCGGCCATCAGGCCAGCGCGGCCAGGGCCCGCTCGAGATCGTCGACCGACTCGTAGGTGAGGCCCGCCAGCGTCACCTTGCGGTGGCGGACGATCCCCTCCTCGTCGACGATGAAGATCGCCCGCCGCACCATCGGGCCGGCCGCGACCCCGTAGGCCCGCGCCACCCGCTTGTCCTCGTCGGCGAGCAGCGGCACGCTGAGGCGCTTCTCCTCGGTGAAGCGCTCGTGCGACTCGACCGACTGCGGCGAGACCCCCAGCACGTCGGCCCCGAGGTTGTCGAGGCGATCGCCTTGGTCCCGGTAGGAGCAGAACTGCCTCGTGCAAACCGCCGTGAAGTCCCCCGGGTAGAAGGCGAGGATCACCTTGCGACCCCGGTAATCGGCCAGCCGGTAGGTCCTGCCGCCAGTGCCCGGCAGCTCGAAGTCCGGTGCCGCGTCTCCTACGTCGAGCTTTGCCACCGGTTGACCCTATCCCCTCGGGTTCAGCCCTTCTCGATCGTCATTTCTTCGATCAGGACCGTCTGTTTCGGTTTTTCCCCGACCGTTTCCAGTTCGCCGATGCGCTCGACGACGTCGAGCCCGGAGCTGACCTCGCCGAGCAGCGCGTATTCGGGCGGCAGGCCGGCGTCGGCGCCGGTGACCACGTAGAACTGGCTGCCGGAGGTGCCGGGCGGCTCCGCCGAGCTCTTCGCCATCGCCACGACTCCCTTGGTGTAGGCGAGGTTGGCGGGCGGTTTCTCGACCACGCTGTAGCCGGGTCCGCCGGTGCCGTCGCCGGACGGATCGCCGCCCTGGATCACGAATTCGGGGACGATCCGGTGGAAGGTGGTGTCGTCGTAGAAGCCTTCTTCGGCGAGGTAGGCGACCGAGTTGGCGGTCTTCGGCGCCCGTTTGGTGTCGAGGGCGATTTCGAAGGTCCCACAGTTGGTCTTGACCACGGCGGTCAGCTCCTCGCCGGGCTCGACGGTCTGTTTCGGCGCCTTCAGCTGCACGTTCTTGGGAGCCGGCGCCTCGACCTGCTCGCAGCCGTCGGCGCTCTTCGCCGTGGCGCCGCCGCTGGAATCGTCGCTGCCGCCGCGCGAGATCAGGATCACGGCGACGATCGCGACCGCGATGAGCGCGAAGACGCCAAGGATGATCGGCCTGCGGTCCTTCCCCTCCATCGGCGGCACAGACTAGCCCGTACGATCGGACAGTTGCCGGCACCCCCGCTCACCCCGCTTGCCACGGCCGTCCTCCGGGTCGGGAGGACGCCGGAGCGGGTCCTGGGGGGGGGCCCCCCCCCGGGCGGGGGGGGCCCAGAGCCACCC
>CAMPIP010000071.1 GCA_946886425.1 uncultured Actinomycetes bacterium | reverse complement strand
AGGTCGACGCCGGCCCCTCCCCCGGCCTCCGCACCCTCTCCGAGCACCCCGGCCACGAGGCCCACAGCCTCGTGATCCGACCCCCCCGAGGCGTCAAGATCTGGTCGGTCAGCTTCGCGGCCGGCGTGCCGTAACCGCCGGGATGAAGCGCTCCGTCCCGTCGGGGTAGACGACCACGATCGGCTTCTCTTTGAGCAGCTCCTTGCGGAGCGAAGAGCCGAAATCAGAGTCGTCCGAGGGGAGAAAGGAAACGTCGTTCGGATACTCGAAGTCGTCGTTTTCGATCATTTCGATCACGCGTTCGAAGATGATTTCCGTTGCCGGCGAGTTTCCGCTCTCTACAGCCACCGTTCCACCATACCCTCCCAATCTGCCTTGATCTCAGCAATCGTCGCGGGCAGGTCCAATCGGGCCGACCCACGCGACGGCTGCGGTTCAGGGCTTCCCTTTATGCCGTCGCGGATCCGGTGTCGCTCGGGATGGCCATGGGCGTTGTCAAAGACACAGACCGGGACCAGACCACCGTCCCGCTCGACAGTCAGGACCGCAGCCCAGTCGAATCCCTTCTCGACGTCTCGCCGCATCCGCACGTGAATCCACGCGCCACCCTTGATTTTGACGTCGAATCTCCGCTCCTCGGCCCGCATCCAGGGGCCAAGGCGCCGGGTGCGTAGAGTTCTCCCCCGTGATCACCAAGCTCGATTTCGTCGCCATCCCGTCCACCGACGCCGAGCGCACGCGGGCGTTCTACGTCGAGACCCTCGGGCTCCGGCCCGATGAGAAATCCCGGTTCGAGTTCTGGGTCGGGGACACCTGCTGCGCGATCTGGGAACCGGAGAAACTGGCCGGCTCCTTCGCGCGACAGCAGAACGGCCACCTCGCCCTCCACGTCGACGACGTCGCCGCGGCGCGGACGGATCTGGAAGGCAGGGGAGTCGAGTTCGCCGGCGAGACGTTCGACACCGGGGTCTGTCACATGGCGCTGTTCACCGACCCCGACGGCAACGACCTGATGCTGCACAACCGCTACGCGCCCTACGAGGAGTAGCCAACCCGGCTTTCGGGGAATCTTTCTTTCCTGCTATCCCGGGTATCCGCTGTCTCATGGGCTGCGTCACCCTGACTGGAAGAGAGCGATTTTCCCAACACCAGCCGACCGGCAAAAGCGCCCCATCGCACGACCTTCACGACCGCTTCGACAAGGCCGCCGCAAAGGTCGGTAAGCAGGTCGTCGCTTGGCGCCATCAGCTGCACAGTCATCCGGAGCTTTCGAACCGGGAGGTCGCGACGGCGCGGATGGTGGCCGAACACCTGCGCTCGCTTGACCTCGAGGAGATACGGACCGGCATCGCCGGTCATGGCGTGGTAGGGATCCTGCGCGGCGGCGGCGGCGAGCGCGTGGTGGCGCTGCGGGCGGACATCGACGCGCTGCCGCTGAAGGAGGAATCGGGAGTCGATTTCGCCTCGACCGTCGTCGACGAGGATTACCCCGGCGGGCCGTACCCGGTCGCGCACGCCTGCGGGCACGACTGCCACACGGCGATGCTGATGGGCGCGGCCAGCGTCCTCGCTGAAGCGCGCGACGAGCTGCCGGGGACGGTGCTGTTCGTATTTCAGCCCGCCGAGGAGGGACCGCCGATCGACGAGAAGGGCGGCGCCCGGGAGATGGAGGCCGAGGGTGCGCTCGCCGACCCCGAGCCGACGATGGTCTTCGGCATGCACGTGACGCCGTACCCGAAGGGAGTCGTCGCCTACCTCGCCGGCAACCAGTACGGAGCCTCGGTGTTGATCCGGATCACCGTGCGCGGCAAGGGCGTCCACGGCTCGACCCCGTGGGCGGGCATCGACCCCCTGCCGCCCGCCGCGGAGATCATCACCGCGATGGGGCAGGTCTACCGGCAGCTACCCGGTTACGACCCGCTCGCGATCACGATCGGCCACCTCGAGGATCTCGGTCGCTTCAACGTGGTCGGCGAGTCGGTGCAGATGTTCGGCACGATTCGCAGCACGGTCGAACCCGACATGGCGCTCGCCCGCGAACGGGTGCAGCGGACCGCCGAGCACGTGGCCCAGGCCTACGGCGCCACGGCTGAGGTCGAGTTTCTCCAACCCGTTCCCGCCGTTCACAACACGCAACCGTGGATCGAGGCTGTGCTTCCGACCCTCGAGCGGGTCGTCGGCCACGACCATCTGGTCCAAGCGCCCCCCGGCCTTGGCTACGACGACGTTTCCTACTTCGTCAACAAGTACGGCGGCGCCTACCTCCAGCTCGGCGCCCAGGACGTCGAACTGCGCCCCGACGGCACGATGGCTCCGATTCCAGGCGGTCGTGGGATCGCGATGAACCACAACCCACATTTCTACGCCGACGACTCAGTGCTGGAAACCGGCGTGCGGATGCACGCCAACGTCGCCTTCGACCACCTCAGCGGCGCGATCAACCCCGTGCCGCGATCTCCTCGCGGATCTCCTTAGGGAGCATGAAGCGGACGTCCTCGTGGACGGTGCGCAGCTCGGAGACGTCGTCGGCGCCGCGCTCGCGGAAGAACTCGACGAGGCGCTCGACCAGCTCCTCGGGGGCGCTGGCGCCGGAGGTGATGCCGACGGTCTCGACTCCCTCCAGCCACCCCTCCTCGACCTGGGTGTGGTTGTCGATGAGGTGCGAGGCGGCGCCGTGTTCGCGGGCCACCTCGACGAGGCGGTTGGAGTTGGAGGAGTTGGTCGAGCCGATCACCAGGACCAGGTCGCACTCGCGGGCCAGCTGCTTGACGGCGATCTGGCGGTTGGTGGTCGCGTAACAGATGTCGTCGGACTTGCTGCTGACGATGCCGGGGAACTTGGCCCGCAGGGCGGCGATCGTCTCCGCCGTCTCATCGACGGAGAGGGTCGTCTGGGTGATGAAGGCGACCTTCTCGGGGTCGGAAACCTCGAGCGCGTCGACTTCGTCGGCGGTTTCGATCAGGACGATGCTGCCGGGGGCCTCGCCGGTCGTCCCTTCGACCTCCTCGTGGCCCTCGTGGCCGATCATGATGATCGTGTAGCCCTCGGCGGCGAAGCGCCGGGCGGAGACGTGGACCTTGGTGACCAGCGGGCAGGTCGCGTCAATCGTCCGCAGGCTGCGGGCGGCGGCGTTGTCGTGCACGGCCGGGGCGACCCCGTGGGCGGAGAAGACGACCATCTCGCCCTCCGGGACCTCGGTCTCCTGCTCGACGAAGATGGCGCCGCGCTTGGCCAGCTCCTCGACCACGTGCTTGTTGTGGACGATCTCCTTGCGGACGTAGACGGGCGCCCCGTGCAGCTCGAGGGCGCGCTCGACCGTCTGCACGGCGCGGTCGACGCCGGCGCAGTATCCGCGCGGGGCGGCGAGCAGGACACGCTTGGGGGCGGCGCTTGCGGTGGATGCCATCGCCCAAAGGCTACCTACGGGCTGGCCCCGGCGAGCGGGCGAAGCTAGCCTTGCGGCATGAGCACGGAGGGACGCCATCTTGACCGCCTCACCGCCGTCGACGCCTCGTTCCTGACCAACGAGAGCTCGGCAAGCCACATGCACGTCGGCGCGATCCTGATCTTCGAGGGCCCGCCGCCGCGCTACGTCGACCTCGTCGAGCACGTCCGCAGCCGTCTCAAGCACGTCCCGCGCTTCCGCCAGAAGCTCGTGGTGCCGCCGCTGGAGGCGGGCCGGCCGCTCTGGGCCGACGACGTCAACTTCAACCTGACCTACCACATCCGCCACACCGCGCTCCCCGAGCCGGGCGGCGAAGCGCAGCTGAAACGGCTGGCGGGGCGGGTCTTCTCCCAGCAGCTCGACCGCTCGAAGCCGCTCTGGGAGATGTGGCTGGCACAGGGGCTGGAGCGCGACCGCTTCGCGATCCTGACCAAGACCCACCACGCGATGGTCGACGGCGTCTCCGGCGTCGACATCGGCACCGTCCTCTTCGACTTCGAGCCGGTCCCGGAGCCGACACCGGTCGAAGACGACTGGGTCCCGCAGCCCGAACCGAGCACGGCCGAGCTGGTCGCGCGCGGGATCGCCGACGCGGTCGCGGCGCCGGTCCAGATAGCCGAGCGGGCGGTCGAGGCCGTGCGGCGCCCGGAGACGACCGCGCGCAAGGCTGTCGAGGCCCTGGAGGGGATCAGCGAGATCCTCACGGCCTTCGCCGACCCGGCCCCGGACGTGCCGCTCAACCAGGAGATCGGGCCGCACCGGCGCTATGTCTGGGCGCGCTCGGACCTCTCGACCTTCAAGGCGATCAAGGACTCGCTCGGCGGCACGGTCAACGACGTCGTCCTCGCCGTGGTGACCGGCTCGCTGCGCAACTGGCTGCACAGCCGCGGCGTCCGCACCGAGGGCCTGGAGCTGCGCGCCCTGGTTCCGGTCTCGATCCGCACCGAGGACGAGCGCGGCGACCTCGGCAACCGGATCGCGCTGATGCGCGGCCCGCTGCCGGTCTACGTCGGCGACCCGGTGCGGCGGCTGCGGATCATCAGCCAGGAGATGGAGGGCCTGAAGCGCTCCAAGCAGGCGCTGGGGGCGGAAATGATCTCCCGCTTCAACGACTTCGCCCCGCCGACGTTGCTGGCCCAGGCCTCGCGGATCAACTTCTCGACCCGCCTCTTCAACCTGATCACGACCAACGTGCCCGGGCCGCAGCTGCCTCTCTACGTGCTCGGTCGCGAAATGGAGGAGGTCTTCCCGGTCGCCTTCCTTCCGCAGAACCACGCCCTCGCGATCGCGATCATGAGCTACAACGGCAAAGTCGGGTTCGGCCTGCTCGCCGACTACGACTCGATGGAGGACGTCGAACTCGTCAGCGACGGGATCAACGAGTCCCTGGCCGAGCTCGAGCGGGCCGCCACCGGCACCGCCAAGGCCGCCTGAGCGTCGCTTTCTTCGCGCCGGCAGCTTTGAAAGGCAATTGACTATCTGATTTAGGCTTTGAAAGTAAATATCGATTATCTTTCAAAGCTATGGATCCACAGCTCTTCACGAAAAAGGCCAGTGGATCGCTGACGAAAGCACCCGAGGGCTACCCGGCGTTTGTCCCGGATCCCGCCCCGAGGAGCTTCCGCCTCTCAGGGGAGTCGCTGGCGGCACTCGACGAAGCGTCGAACCAGCTCGGGATCCTGCAGGGAATCGGACGCCAGCTCCGCAATCCGGAGCTTCTCATCTCCCCGTACATGAGCCGGGAGGCAGTCCTCAGCTCGAGGATCGAGGGCACCCAGACGACGATGTCGGACATGTATGCGGCCGATCTCGGGCAGGAGGACCTGGTCCGAGCCGCAGACGTTCGCGAGGTTCAGAACTACCGGTCGGCGTATCGGCTCGGTCTCCGCTCGAAGCTGCCCCTCAGCCTGCGACTGATCCGCGATCTCCACAGGCAGCTGATGCGCGGCGTGCGGGGACAAGCGCGGCATCCCGGTGAATTTCGCACCTACCAGAACTTCATCGGCGCGCCCACGGGGTCCGACGCGAGCTACGTGCCGCCGCCGGTGCCGCAGATGCAAGAGCTGCTCACCGACCTCGAGGCTTTCCTCAACGAGGACGACATGAGGCCGCTGGTGCAAGCGGCCGTAGCGCACTACCAGTTCGAGGCCATTCACCCGTTTGGCGATGGGAACGGGCGCGTCGGCCGGCTGTTGATTCCCCTCACCCTGAGAGACCGCGGCCTCCTGCCACAACCCCTTCTGTACCTCTCCGCATACTTTGAGCGAAGCCGCTCGGAGTACTACGAACGGCTCCTCCGAGTCAGCACCCACGGTGACTGGGATGGCTGGATCGGCTACTTCCTGGTTGGCATCTCGACCCAGGCCCAGGAGGCCGTGGACCTAGCGGACAAACTGTTGGCCCTCCACAACCGCTACCGAGAGGAACTGCAGGCAAAACATGTGACGGCAAACGTGTTGGCCTTGATCGACGCCTTGTTCGAAAACCCGATCATGCACACGAAACGAGCAGAAACCATCCTGGGCGTAAGCGCGCCAACCGCCCGCGCCAGCATCCGCGTGCTCGCCGACCACGGGGTTCTGGGCGAGATCACGGACCGAAGCTGGCGAAGGATCTACGAGGCGAGCGAGGTCTACGGGCTTCTGCGCGGGGGATAGGCGAACGCGCATCCGTAGGCTGTAGCGCGGTGCCCCTCTTCCTGATCGTCCTCTTCATCGTCGTCCCGATCGCGGAGCTCTACGTGATCGTCCAGGTCGGCCAGTGGATCGGGATCTGGCCGACCCTGGCACTGCTGCTCGCCGACGCCCTGCTCGGCTCTTTCCTGCTCAAACACCAGGGCCGCAGCGCCTGGCGCCGCTTCAACGAGGCGCTCGCGCAGCGCCGCTTCCCCGGCAAGGAGGTCGCCGACGGGGCGCTGATCATCGTCGGCGGCACCCTCCTCCTCACCCCCGGGTTCCTCTCCGACATCGTCGGCCTGATCTTTCTCATCCCGCCGACGCGGGCGATCGTGCGGAAGTTGCTGCGCCGCTTCACGGTGGCGCGGTTCACGGTGGTCAACCTCGGGGGACGGATGCCGGGCGGCGGCCCCGGCGCCCCGGGCGGCACTGGTCCGGACAGCGGCAACCGCCACTACGACTTCGACGCCACCGCCGAGGAGATCCCGGACGAGGACAGGCGGCTGCAGGAGTAGCGCGGCGGTGGGGTCGCAGGATCCCGGGTACCACCGTGACGATGCGGCGCGCGAAGGTCGAGCCCGAGGAACTGCTGACCGCGATCGCGGAGGCCGTCGACGACGGCTTCTGCCCGACCTCGCGCCTGCGCTCCCGGTTCCCATCGCTCGGCCACCGGGACCTGGTGCGTCTGCGCGGACGGGCGATGCGGCAGGGTCTGATCCTCGAGCGCCGCGACGCCGACGGCCAGACCTACCTGGCGCTCACGAGCGAGGGCTGGCGGACGTTGCGTGCCGCCGCAGGCGACTAGATAGCTCAGCCGGCGACCCAGTCGCGCGCTTCTTCGAATCCCTCGCGCGGGAAGACCCGCAGCTCGCCGGGTGCCATCCAGGCGAACATCTTCAGCGCCCGCGCCACCCACTCGACATCGGTGACCAGCGCCGTCCGCTTCCAGGCTTTGAGGTGCCCGAAACCCAGCTCGATCCCGGTCTTCGCGTCCTGTCCATAGGCCCCGACGCTCATCTCGAACCCGTCCTCGATCACGTAGACGAGCCGCACGTCGCCAGCCTCCGCCGCCTCGAGCAGCCCCGGCTCCAGCACCTGCTTGTAGTCGTCCGCAGTCACCTTCCCGTTGGCCCGGAACCCCACCGTGCCCTCCGGCATGTCCCCGATCCGCTCGATCATCGCTTCCCTCCTCGACTGGCCGATCCCATCGCGAGCCTATTCGCTCGAGCGCTGCCTGCCCAGCAGCGGCCAGGCCAGGATGGCCGCGAGGAACGCCACGGCGGCCGCGACGGCGAGGACGGCTCGCAGGCCGGCGACGATCCCGCCCCTCGCTTCGAAGGCGTCGACCGCGTGGTGGTCGAAGATCGCGCCCAGCCCGGCGATCCCGATCGCGATCCCGAGCTGCCGGAAGGTGTTGTTGATCCCCGAGGCGAGGCCGGATCGCTCGACCGGCAGCACCGCCACCATTGCCGCCGCCAGCGCCGGGCTGATGATCCCGATCGCCAACCCGCCGACGAGCAGGCCCGGGAGGAGCGTCGTCCACTCGCTCCCGGCGTCGATCCCGCGCATCAGCAGCAGCCCGACGCCGATCAGCACCAGGCCGGCCGTCAGCGGCACGCGCAGCGGCAGGTAGCTGGTGAGGCGACCCGAGAGCGGCGCGACGACGACGAGGATGAGCGTCAGCGGCAGGATGCGAAGGCCGGTCTCGGTCGCCGAGAACCCGAGTCCGCTCTGCAGGTAGATCGCGACGAAGAGGAGCAGCGGGTAGAGCGCGACCGACTGCGCGAAGGCGACCAGGGCGGTGCCGGTGAAGGCCCGGATGCGAAACAGCGAGAGCGGCAGCATCGGCGCCGCGGCCCGCCGCTCGATCGCGACGAAGGCGGCGAGCATCACGGCCGCGCCGGCCAGCGAGCCGACGATCGGCGCGCTTCCCCAGCCGTCCTCGTTGCCCCGGATCAAGCCGTAGGTGGCGAGAAAGCAGGCGGCGCCGAAGGTGGCCATCCCGGCGAGGTCGAGCGGGCGCGGTCGCTGCTCGCGCGACTCCGGCAGCGAGCGGGCGGTCAGCCAGATCAGCAAGCCGCCGAGCGGCAGGTTGACGAGGAAGATCCAGCGCCAGTCCAGCTCGTCGGTGAGGACGCCGCCGACCAGCGGTCCGACCGCGAGCGCTGCCCCGGTGACGCCTCCCCACACTCCGAGCGCGAAGCCGCGCTCCCGGTCCTGGAACTCGTTGGCGAGCAGCGCCAGCGAGGAGGCGAACATCGCCGCGGCGCCAACGCCTTGGGCAGCGCGGGCGAGGTCGAGAAAGACGGGCGAGGTAGCCGCCGCGCAGAGCGCCGAGCAGGCGGTGAACAGTGCCAGGCCCCAGGCGAAGATCGCCCGCCGCCCTATCCGGTCGGCCAGCGCCCCAGCGCTGAGCAGGGTCGCCGCGAGGGTGAGCGCGTAGGCGTCGATTACCCATGCCATCTCGCCGAAGCTCGCCCCGAGGTCAGCGCGGATCGCGGGCAGGGCGACGTTCACAACCGTTACGTCGAGCAGCAACATCGCCGTCGCCGCCGAGACGACGAGCAGCGTTATCCAGCGCTCCCTGTTCACCGCAGGGGAGCTTCCCGCTAGCCGCGGTCGAGTTCCTCGACCAGCGCCGCTACCAGGCGCTCGATCTCGTCGCGAGTGCCCCGCACTGCCTCGATGGCTTGCCCTTTCGGGTCCGCCAGGTCCCAGTCGACGTAGCGCTTGCCGGGGATGTAGGGGCACTCGTCACCGCAGCCCATCGTCACCACCACGTCGGCCCATTCGGCGTCGGCGCGAGAGAGCTTTCGCGGAGTCCGCCCACTCAGGTCGATCCCCTGCTCCGCCATCCCTTCGACCACCTCGGGGTGGACTCGGTCGGCGGGGGTCGTCCCGGCGGAGCGCGCCTCGTGGCGACCGCCCGCCGCCCGGCTGAAGAGCGCCTCGCTCATCTGCGAGCGACCGGCGTTGTGGAGGCAGACGAAGAGAACGCGTGCCATTAGGCGCCTTCCGGCTCGGGTTCGGCCGCCGTCCCACCGCGGATGGCCTGGTATGCGACGGCCCCGAGCATGGCGCCTGCCAGCGGCCCGACGAGGTAGATCCAGAGGTCGCTCAGCTCGCCGGAGACGAGCGCGGGGCCGAGCGAGCGAGCCGGGTTCATCGAGGCGCCCGTGATCGGGCAGCCAAAAAGAGCGTCGAGGCCGACCGTGCCGCCGATCGCGATCGCGGCGCCGGCGCCGACCGCACGGGTGTCGGTCGCCACGGCCATGATCACGAACATCAGGAAGGCGGTCAGCACCGCCTCGTAGGCGAGGGCGCCGCCGACGCCGATGCTCGGCTGCGTGGTCCCGAGCATCGCCGGCTCGCTCGGCCAGGCCAGGGCGAGCAGGCCGGCGCCGAGAACGGCGCCGACGAACTGGGCCAGCAGGTAGGCCAGCGCCTCGGTTCGCGGGAAGTGCCGGGTGCAGACGAAGGCGATCGTCACGGCGGGGTTGAGATGGGCGCCGGAGAGATGCCCGGTCGCGTAGACCATCGCCATCACGATCAGGCCGAAGACGAGGGCAATCCCGAGCGCCCCCAGGGTGCCGGGGTGTTCGGCCTCGGTGACGATCGCGCCGCAGCCGGCAAAGACGAGGGCGAAGACTCCGATGCACTCGGCGGCGGCGCGGCGAAGCAGGTCGGGCCGGCCGCCCATGCCTCTCCTCAGCAGCAGGCGGCAGCGGGGGCGAAGACCTCCCGCACCGAATCGAGGGCGCCGGGGACGAGACTGAAGTAGCTGCGGGTGCCGCGCGTCTCGCGCTCGACGAGGCCGGCCTCGACCAGCTTCTTCAGGTGGTGGCTGACGGTCCCCTGAGAGAGACCAAGGAAGGGCTCGAACTCGCAGACGCAGACCGCCTCGCCCTCTGCCCGCAGCAGCATGTTGACGATCCGCAGGCGGTGGCGGTCGGCAAGCGCCTTCAACACCTTCTCGAGCTCGGCGGCCTGCCGCTCGCCGAGCGAGGAGCCGGCAAGCGGCGTGCAGCAGTTGATCACCGGGAGGTCGGACATCGTCAGGAGCCTACCTCTTTCATTGATAGATATCAATGGATATGTCCACAAAAAAGCCGGGCTCCAGGGCCCGGCTGAAACCGCGCCTAGAAGCCGAGCGCGAACTTGGCGTCGTCGGTCATCATCTCGGGATTCCAAGCGGGGTCGAAGACCATCTTCGGGTGGACGGCGCTGACGCCGGGGAGGTCGCCGACGAACTCCTTCATCTGTTCGGAGACCTGGGGGCCGATTGGGCAGGCGGGGGTGGTGAGGGTGAAGGTGACGTAGACCTCCTCGCCCTCGATGTTGACGTCGTAGACGAGGCCGAGGGAGACGAAGTCGAGGCCGAGCTCGGGGTCGATGACCTCCTCGAGCGCCTCGATGACGTCGTCTTCGGTGAGGACTTCCTTGCTGTCGGTGGCGACGGGCTGCTGGTCGGCGGCAATCTGGTGGGCGGGC
>CAMPIP010000070.1 GCA_946886425.1 uncultured Actinomycetes bacterium | reverse complement strand
AGCACGTGCTCAGTGTGCCGCCGCGCCGCGCCTTCCTCGACGACCACGGCGAAGCGGTCGCCGCCGATCGCGAGCAGCGCGGTCAGCGGCACACTGAGCACGTGCTCGCGGACTCGCTGGGTGAAGCGGACGCTGACCGTCGCCCCGTCGAGCGCGGGGATGCGGTGCTTGCCGATCACCGCGATCGTCGCTTCGACGCCCGGTTCGGCCTCTTCGCCCGATCCGGCTTCGCCGCCCGACGACCCGACCGCGGCCAGGCGACGCACCTCGCCGGGAGCTTGGGCGCCGCCGGGAAGGAGCACCTCGACCCTTTGCCCGCGGTGGACGATCGACTGCCGGTCGGCTTCGAGCTCGACGCTGACGACGCGCCCCGTCGAGCTGGTGCGGAGGACCCGGATCGACGAGGCCTCGGCTTCGGTTTCGCCCCCACCCCCGCCGCCGAGCGCTTCGCCCAGGGTCGCTTCCAGCTCGGTGACCCGCTGCGGCCCACGCAGGAAAGCGACCCTCCCCAGCTCGACTTCGCCGCTGGCCTCGAGCCCGAGGTCCTCCTGCCAGGCGGCGATCGCCGCGGCGGTGGCGGAGGTGAATTCTCCGTCGACGGTGCCGGGTTCGTAGCCGAGCGCCGCCAGGTTGCGCTCCAGCTGCTCGACGTCCTTCCCCTCCCCCACCCCTTCCGCCAGGTCCCGGTAGGGCGGCACCGCGCCGTACATCAGGACCACCGGTTCGCCGTCCAGCGCGTAGAGGCGCTCGCCGCGGCGGACCGCGTCGCCGATCGCCGGCAGCGCCGTGACCGTGCCGGAGAGGCGTGCCAGCACCGTGGTCTCGCCGGCGTAGCCGATCGTCCCGGTGGCGGTCAGGCGTTCGGCCAGGGTGCGTCGCTCGACCGTGCCGCCGGCGGCGGCGCCGACAGACGAGCCGGCCGCGGCACCGCCGCCGGAGCCGCCGAGCAGCAGCGCCAGCGCGCCCGCCGCGAGCAGCGCCACCAGCGCAGACGCGGCCAGCGCTCGTCGCCCTCTCGCCGCGTCCAGACCGCGCCGCATCCTTCCCGCCCGCTCCCCCACGTCAGCCACCGACGCCGAGGCCGTTGCTGTCGGGCACCTCGTCCTGGCAAGCTTCCGCCGCCGCTTCGAAGGCGGGTGAGCTCGTGTCGACCCCGGCGATCCCCAGGTGCACTTTGCCGGGGCCGAGGAATTCCGGGTCGGCCAGGTCGATGCCCTGTTCGCGCACGCACTCGGAGAAAGCCAGCCACCCTTCTCTGAATTCCTCGTCTTCTTCGGGGGTGACCTCCTGCGCGACGCCGTCGAGCTTCTCGTCGCACGCCGCCAGCGCCCGCTTCGCCGCCGGGTCGCTCGGGTCGCCGCCGACGTCGATCCCCTCGCCCGGCGTCGGGTCCTCCATCTCGACCCCCTGCTCGCGCATGCACTCGGCGAATTCGAGCCCCGCCTCTTCTTCGCGCTCGGCGCTCTCGCCACGGCCGTCGGAGCCCGAATCGCCTCCGCCGCAGGCCGCCAGCCCCACGACGCAGAGCGCCAGGGTCAGGGCCACCAGCCAGTCTCGCTTCTTCATTCCCGCTCCTTTCGGACTGCTCGCCATCTCTGGCTCCAGTTCTAGGAGGCGGGTGGTCACACGGCGGTCATCGGGGCTGTGACCGCCCTGTGACCGCGGTCGGGCATCCTTGGGCGCGACGATGAGAGTCCTTGTGGTCGAGGATCACGCCGAGCTGGCCGAGTCCGTCGCCCGGGTCCTGCGCCGCGACGGGATCGCCGCGGACGTCGCGGCGGACGGCGAGGAGGCCCTGCTCCGCGCCGGGGTCGTCGACTACGACGTGGTCGTGCTCGACCGCGACCTGCCTCGCCTGCACGGCGACGACGTCTGCCGCGCGCTGGTGGCGCGGGACGGGGAGACGAAGGTGTTGATGCTGACCGCCTCGGGCACGATCGCCGAGCGGGTCGAGGGGCTCAGCATCGGCGCCGACGACTACCTGCCGAAGCCGTTCGCCTACGCCGAGCTGCTGGCCCGAATCCGCGCGCTGGCGCGGCGCGCGCAGCCACCGGTGCCACCGATCCTCGAGCACGGCGACCTGCGGCTGGACCCCGGCCGGCGGGTCGCGACGCGGGCCGGCGAGCGGCTGGCGCTCAGCCCGAAGGAGCTGGCGGTGCTCGAGCACCTGCTCGCCGCCCGCGGCCGCGTCGTCTCCGCCGAGGAGCTGCTGGAACGGGTCTGGGACGAGGAGGCCGACCCGTTCACGACCACGGTCAAGTCGACGATCAACCGGCTGCGGGCGAAGCTCGGCGAGCCGCCCGTGATCGTCACCGTCCCCCAGGGCGGCTACCGGATCTGACATGCCCCGGCGCTGGACGCACCTGCCCCCGCCGACCGTCCGCCTGCGCCTGACCCTGCTCTACAGCGGCCTGTTCCTCGCCTCGGGGGCGGTGCTGCTCGCGATCACCTACGCCCTCTTCCGCCACAACACCGGGGTCAACCTGATCTTCCCGATGGGGGAGCCGAACCCGTCCCCGGAGGTGCGCCAGGACATCGAGTCGAGGATCGCCGGGCTCGAAGCCAACCACGCCGACGTTCTCCACCAACTGCTCGTCCAGTCCGGGATCGCGCTGGCGATCATGACGGTGGCCTCGGTGGCGCTCGGCTGGCTGGTCGCGGGCCGCGTCCTGCGCCCGCTGCGGACGATGACGGCGGCCACGCGGCAGATCTCCGAGCGCAACCTGCACGAGCGCCTGGCGCTCCCGGGCCCCCGCGACGAGCTGAAGGACCTCGCCGACACCGTCGACGGCCTCCTCGCCCGGCTCGAGACCGCCTTCGGCGCCCAGCAGCGCTTCGTCGCCAACGCGGCCCACGAGCTCCGCACGCCGCTGACGCTGTGGCGGGCGCTGCTCGAGGAGCGGCTCACCGACCCCGCCGCGACGATCGACTCGTTCCGGGCGACCTCGCGGCGGCTGCTGGCGCTCGGCGGGGAGCAGGAGCGGCTGCTCGAGTCGCTGCTGACGCTCGCCTCGAGCGAGCGCGGCCTCGACCGGCGCGAGCCGTTCGACCTCGCCGCGGTCGCCGAGACCGTCCTGCGCGACCCGGAGACGGGTCCCCTCGAGGTGCGGATCGACGGCGAATTCGAGCCCGCCCCCGTCGCCGGCAACGCCGCCCTCGCGGAGCGCCTCGTCCGCAACCTCGTCGACAACGCCGTCCGCTACAACGTCCCCGGAGGCCGGGTGAAGGTCAGGACCGGCACCGGCACCGGCGGCGCGTTCCTCTCGGTGGCCAACGACGGGCCCCCGGTCCCCGCCGCCGAGGTGGAGCGTCTCCTCGAGCCCTTCCAGCGCCTCGGCACCGACCGCACGGCGCCGAGCGACGGCCACCACGGCCTCGGCCTCTCCATCGTCCAAGCCATCGCGACCGCCCACCACGCCACCCTGCTGGCCGAGGCCCGGCCCGAGGGTGGCCTCGCCGTCGAGGTCAGGTTCCCCATTTCCAAGGTGAGAGCGGGTAGCGTGAACGCAGGATGAGGCCGGGACGAGTGGACGGAAAGTCGGTGGTCATCACCGGCGCCGCGAAGGGGATCGGCCGGGCGACCGCCGGGGTCTTTGCCCGCGAAGGCGCGCGCCTGGTCCTCAACGACGTCGACGAGTCCGGCCTCCAGCACGCCGCCGCGAGCCTGGGCGGTGAAGTCGAGGTCGCGACCGTGCTCGGCGACGTCTCCGTCGAGGAGGACGCGCGCCGAATCATCGCCACCGCGGTCGAGAGCTTCGGCGTCCTCGACTCGCTCGTGGCCAATGCCGGGATCATCCCCCTCAGCGGAATCGAGCAGGCCAGCGCCGAGGAATGGGACGAGGTGATGGCGGTCGACGGCCGCGGGATGTTCCTCACCTGCAAGTTCGCGGTCGAAGCGATGGGCCCCGAGGGCGGCTCGATCGTTTGCCTCTCCTCGATCTCCGGCCTCGCCGGCCAGTCCAGCCAAGCCGCTTACGGCCCCGCCAAGTTCGTCGCCTCCGGCCTGACCAAGCACCTGGCGGTCGAACTGGCGCCGCGTGGGATCCGGGTCAACGCGGTCGCCCCTGGGACGATCCGAACCGAGGCCGCCGCGGCGCTGCCCGACGACTACCTCGAGCCGATGCGGGCCGCGCACCCGATGGGTCGGCTGGGCGAGCCCAGCGAGGTGGCGGAGGCGATTTGCTTCCTGGCCTCCGACGCCGCGTCCTTCATCACCGGGGCGATCCTCCCGGTCGACGGCGGCTACCTGGCCCGGTAGGGACGGCAGGGCACCTCTTGGCGCGCCTGCCCGCGAGCCTCGACGTACTCCGCGGGCGGGAGTTCCGGCTCCTCTTCAGCGGCCAGGCGGTCTCGGTCCTGGGCGACCGCATGGTCGCCGTGGCGCTCGCCTTCGCGGTGCTGGAGATCGGCGGTTCGGTCGCGGACGTCGGGCTCGTGCTGGCCGCGGGGACGTTCCCCCTGGTGGCGACCGTGCTGGTCGGCGGCGTCGTCGCCGACCGGGCTTCCCGCCGCGCCGTCATGGTGGCCGCGGACCTGGTGCGGGTCGCGAGCCAGGGCACGATGGCCGTCCTGCTCATCGCCGGCGCGGCGGAGGTGTGGATGCTGGCGCTGCTGGCCGGCGTGGCCGGCGCCGCCACCGGCTTCTTCGGCCCCGCCTCGACCGGCCTGCTGCCCGAGATCGTCCTCACCGAGCAGCTGCAGCCGGCGAACGCACTGAACGCGAGCGCCGTCTCGACGGGCGAAATCCTCGGCCCCGTCGTCGCCGGCCTGCTCGTCGCCGCCGCCGGGGCCGGCTGGGCGATCGCGGTCGACGCCCTGACCTTCGCGGCAAGCGCGGCCTGCCTCGCGATGCTGCGCGTTCCGACCCGTGCCGCGGCGCAACGAAGCTCCTTCGCCGCCGACCTGCGTGACGGCTGGGCCGCCTTCCGCTCGCGCCGGTGGGTCTGGACCTTCGTCGCCTACTTCGCGATCGTCAACCTGCTCTGGGGAGCGTGGGGCACCCTCGGCCCGATCGTCGCCGCGAACGACCTCGGCGGCGCCGCTGCCTGGGGCTCCATCCTCGCCGCGATGGGCGTCGGCGCCCTGGCCGGCAGCCTCCTCGCCGTACGAGCCAAACCGACCAGGCCGCTCCTCTTCGCCGCCCTCGCCGACGGCCTCTTCGCCCTGCCCCTGGCCTTCCTCGCGGCCACCCCATCGGTCCCCCTGATCGCCTGCGGCGCCCTCCTCTCCGGCGCCGGCATGGCCCTGGCCATCTCCGTCTGGGAGTCGACCCTCCAACGCCACATCCCCACCAAGTCCCTATCCCGAGTCAGCTCCTACGACTGGTTCGGCTCCCTCGCCTTCTACCCCCTGGGCCTAGCCATCTGGGGCCCGGTCGCGACCCTGATCGGAACCGGCAGCTCCCTCTGGCTGGCCTTCACCCTCGCCGTCGTCGCAACCCTGGCCCTGCTCGGCGTCCCCGAGATCCGCCACCTCCGCGGCGACGCGAGCCCGGCTGGCGCGTCGACGCCGTAGCGCCGGGTCCTATGGCGGGGCAGGATTCAAACCTGCGACCTTCGGATTTATGAGCTTGGTCTGGATCCCCCAGCCCGGCGAGATCGTCTCCGAGCTCGGCGATCCCTGGCGGCTCGGCTCGGCTAGCCACCTACCCTTCGGATCGTAAGCTCGTAATCCCAGCGGTGGTCGATGCTGGCGGGCTCGTAGCCGGCGTGCTGTTCGAGGTGGCCACTGCCGGCGAAGGTCAGAGTGATCGGCCCGCTGGCCTGCAGGGCGGAACGGGAGATCGTCCGCCGGCGCACCTCGTCCGGGAAGAAGCCCCAGACGTGAGCGTTGCACTCCGCGTCGCCGGCGTCGACGAAGCCGACCTCCGGGTCGTCCATGCGCCAGGCCAGGGTGAGCTCGGTCGGGTTCTGAGCCGGCTCGAAGCTGACGTTGATCGGCCAGCTGCCGTCGCCGGCGGGACTGCGATCGGGCATCGTCGCCTGGCACGGCTCGCTGCCCGACGCTCCCGCCCGGCAGCCGAAGACGGAGTGGTCGTGCCAGCTCGCCTGCACGCGCGCTTCCAGGCCCCCGCTCACGGTGCCGTCGGCGAGGGTCAGCTGGTTGTCAGTTGAGCTGGGCAGGGGCGAGAGGCGGCCGCTGAAGGACTGCTGGCCTCCGACCTCACCGCAGTAGGGCGACGGTCGAGATGCGGTGGTGCGGGTCTCGACCGAGGCGTCGAGGATCTCGAAACGGAGCTGCGACTGCTCTGCCTTGAAAGTGACCGGGGTCTTCGCGATCCCAGCTCCGCTGAGCAGCTCCAGCTCGATCCCGACCGGGATCGAGTCCGGCCACGGCGCCGGCGGTGCGGTGAACGAGTACCACGGCCCTCCCTCCCGCACTCGCTCGATTGAGGAGAGCGGCACGGCGCTCTGGCCGCGCGGGTTGATCCAGGTGCCTCGCAACGCCCCCGCGAACTTGATCGGCGTTCCGCCGGCCGCCGCGGCCGTCGGCTTGGCCGTCCCGGTCAGCTCCACAGCCTGGCCCGGCGCCAGATGGCCGGGCGCGTCGACGGCGACCGTGACACAGGCGTTGGGGGTCCGCGCCAGCCGCTCGGCCTCGAGGACGCGGCTGCGCAAGGCCTCATACGGGATCGCCATGAAGCGCCTCGCGGCCTCCTTCCAGGCTCCCGTCGTCAGCCGCCGCGGGGGTGCCGGGGCGCCGTCCTCCTGCCCGGCGACGAAGGCGCTGAACTCGCCGTCGGGCCCGTAGAACGGGTCGAGTGCGCTGGTGAAGCGCTCGGTCTCGCCAACGGTGCGTCGCTTCCCCGAGCGCCGGTCGAGCGCAACCTGGTTGCGGGTGATCGAGATCTCACCCGCGTCGGCGCCGCTGAAGCTCGCCGCGGTGGCGTTGTCCCGCATCTCCGGGCTGGTCCTGAAGCGGCCGTCGAACAAGACCGAGGTGGTCAGGTCGAAGCGGCCGATCCGCTCGGTCGTCGTCACCAGGTAGGTCGCGCGCCCCAGCCCGGACCACCCGTAACCGGTGCCGAGCGCGTTGGGACGCGGGCAACCGCCATCGAGGCTGGTCGTGACCCGCAGGGTGCGGGTCTGGCGACCGCTTCGGCCCTTCAGCGCGTCCTGCGCGCCGAGCGTCCGTTCGAAGGAGGCGGTCGGGGACGCGGCCGAGGACGCCGCGGCGCGCCGATCACGGCCAGCCCGTACCGGTCCGAGGCGGGCGAACCGGGCGTCTGCCCTGGCCGCCTTCCGCTTCCAGCCCGGTCCCAGCAGCTCCGCGTAGGAGGGCAGGCCGAGGCTGCCCCGGTCGGCCGCGCTTCGAGAGGAGGCGAGCAGGCTCGCGGCGCCCCGTGCCGGGGAACCGGCGAGGAAGCGGGCCACGCGGGGCGGCGCGCCGGACCCGTCGGCCCTCTCGGCAGCGCCGATCGCCGTCGGGCCGTCAGCGGCGGCGGTACCGGGAGCGGCTGCGATCACGAGCGCCGCGAGCGCCAGGGCGACAGGGCGCCTCATCGGGTCCCCTCGACCCGGTCAGCGCTCTCGAGCGGCGGCTGCGAGGAGGCGAAGACCTCGGCGTGGTGCGCGTAGACGGGTCGCAAACCGCGCGCCCGCCCGATCCGGGCGAGGAGCGGGATCGCCAGCCGCTGCAACCAGCGCGGCGGTCCGACCGGCTCGAGGACGTCGGCGAACTCGTCGAGGATCACCGCCATCTGCAGTGGCGAGGGGGCGCCCTTCGCATCGGTCCTGCCCTCGATCGCGAGGGCGAACATCGTCACCACCATTTCCTCGAAGCGCGCCGCCGGCCAAACCTCGCAGCGGAAGACGGCGTCGGCGCTGGAGCGGTTGAGATAGCGATGGGCGGCGCCGATCGGGACCGAGAGCTCTTCGCCCGCGACGAGGGTTCGGGACTCGCCGTCGAGCTCGATCGTCAGCTCCCCCTCGACAACCTCGAAGCGCTCTTCGCACTCGCGGTGGCGGTGCGCCAGCGGCACTCCCCCACCCGGGCGGAGCCGGATCTCGCCCTGCATGTAGCGGCCCTCGGTGTCGGCGGCCGCGGTGATGATCCGCCCGCTCTCCCGGGTCGCCGGGTTTTCGAACCTGTCTCCTGCTTGCAACATCTGTCGTCCTTTCGGCCGGTTTATCGGGTCCCGGCGACGATCCCGCCTCGCCCGGGCTCGAACATCGGGGGAACCCCTCGACTAGCCTGGGCCGATGCGAGGGGGTGGCCTGCCAGGACGGGCGGCGGAGCTGGAAACGGCGGGTGGAGCTCTCGATGCGGTCGCGGTCGGCGAGCGGCGCCTGCTGACCGTGCTCGGCGAGGCCGGCATCGGCAAGACCCGGTTGCTGGCCGAGATCGCCGAGCAGGCGCGGGCCGCCCGCTTCGTGGTCATCGAGGGTCGCGCAACCGAGCTCGAGCGCGAGCTGCCCTTGGTGCCGGTGATCGACGCAGCCGAGCGGTACCTGGGCGATGCCGATCTGCTCTCCCGCCTGCCCGCCGACCGCGCCGCCCTGCTCAACGACCTGGCCGACGGTCTGGGTGAAGCGCCGGCGGAGCAGGCGCCCGGGGGCGAGCGCTGGCGCCTGTACCGGGCGCTTGCCGAGCTGCTGCCGCTGATCGCCGCGGACCGGCCGCTGCTGCTGCTGATCGACGACGTCCACTGGGCGGACCCCGCAACCGAGGAGCTGCTCTCCTACCTGATCCGCAGGCCGCCCGGCGACTCGCTGCTGATCGCGCTCGGGCTGCGGCCGGGCCCGATCGCCGACCGGATCCGCGGCACCGAGCGCTCGAGCAGCGCGGTCGGCAAGGTCCATCTAGAGCTACGGCCGCTCGACCGGCCCGCCGCCGAGCCGATTCTGGCGGCCATTCCCGAGCCCGGCGATCGAGAGCGGATCTTCGCTGCCTCCGGCGGCAACCCCATGCTGCTCGAGGAGCTGGTGCGCGGCGGTGGCCGCGGCGAGGTTCCAAACGGCGTCGTCGCGGCGGTGCGGGGCGAGCTGGAGGGCCTTGCGAGGGAGCCGCGCACCCTGCTCGAGGCGGCGGCCGTCGCCGGCGATCCCTTCGAGCTCGACTTGGCGAGCGCGATCGCGGGCCTCGAGATCGCCGATGCCCTGGACGCCCTCGACCAGCTCGCCGGCGCCGGGCTCGTCCGCCCGACCGAACGGCCTCGCGAGTTCGGCTTTCGCCACCCCGTGGTCCGCACCGCGATCTACGAGGGTCTCGGCGCCGGCGGCCGCCTGGCCGCCCACGCGGCGGCGGCCGAAGCGCTGGCGCGGATCGAGGCCCCGCTTCCCGCCCGAGCCCGCCACCTCGCCCTGGCGGCGACGGCGGGCGACGATGACGCCGCGGCGGTGCTCCGTAAGGCCGCGGCGGCGGTCCGCCCGCGGGCGCCGGAGGTAGCAGCGGACTGGCTGCTCGCCGCGCGGCGGGCGGCGCCGGCGACGATCGAGCTGCCGGTCCTGGTCGAGACCCTGGTCGAGGCCGGGCGCTGGGAGGAGGCGCTCGACGCGGTCGACCGCGACGGCGCCGAGTCGCCGGCCCTGGCGGTTGCCGGCGCCGGCGTCGAGCGCCAGCTCGGCCGGCACGAAGGGGCGCGGCGACGCCTACTGCGGGCTTATGAAGCCGCCGAATCGGATGCGCCGGCCGCGGCGCGGATCGCCGCCGAGCTCGCCGTCGCCGCCTACCAGCGCGGCGAGTACTCGGAAATCAGCGTCTGGGCGACGCGGATCGGACCCGCTGGCACCGTCGGCGCGGTCAGCGCAATCGCCGGCATCCTGCGTGCGATCGGCAGCGTCTTCGCCGGCGACGTCGCGACCGGGACCGCCGAGCTTCGCCGCGCCCTCGAGGAGCTCGATCGGGCCGACGACCGGGAGCTGGCCGCGATCGCCGAGCCCGCGATGGTCCTCTCCTGGGGACTGCTCGCCCTCGACCGGCTGCCCGACGGCCTGGCAACCGCGCAACGGATCGCCACCGCCGCCCGGCGGGGGGGCAATCCGCTCGCCGCGATTCCGCACCAGTTTGCCGCTGTGCTCGCGCTCGGCCTGCTCGGAAGGGTCGTCGAGGCCGAGGCGCTTGCCGACGAAGCCGAGCAGGCCGCCCGGGTCAGCGGGGTAACCCAGCTGCTGCAGTGGGCACTGTGGCTGCGCGGCTGGGTCTTGATGGAGCGCGGCGAGCTGGACGGGGCGCTCGACGCAGCTCGCGAGAGCGTCGACCTCGGCGCCGAGCTCGACGACTCGGCCTCCTCGATGGTGGCCCGCGTCGTGCTCGGCGCCGTGCTGGCTACCAGGGGGGAACACGAGCGCGGCCGCCCGCTGCTCGATGATTACGACATCGACAACGGCTGGATCTGCCGCTGGGCACCACTGCTGGTCGAGAGCGACCTCGCCCTCGACGATCTCGATGCCGCGCGTGAGCACGCCGCCCGCGCCGCGGAGCTGGCACCAGGAACCGGAATGGCCGGGGCAAGGGCCAGCGCCGCACGGGCGCAGGCGCTCCTCGCCCTGGCCGAGGGTCGCATCGACGCCGCGGCCGCCCTGGCCCAGGAGGCGATCGAAGAGGCCGACCGGGCCGACGCCGCCCTCGAGGCGGCCCGAGCCCGCATCGTCGCCGGTCGCGCCCTGATCGCCGGCGACCGCGATGCCGCGATCGCCCAGCTCACCGTCGCCGCACGCCAGGCGGCGGAGTGCGGCGCGCCCCGAGTCGAGAACGAGGCGCGCCGCGAGCTTCGCCGCGCCGGGGGTCCGCCAGCGGCTGCACGATCTCACGAAGCTCGAGCAGATCACCTGCCCAAGCAACGGCAGGCCGGGTGACGCGTCGCGCCT
>CAMPIP010000069.1 GCA_946886425.1 uncultured Actinomycetes bacterium | reverse complement strand
AGTCGCGGAGATGCCGCCGAGATTCACTTTGACGAACGCGGCGCCGCGACGCCGCCCGCCTCCGCGGCCCCGGCGCCGCCAGAGCCGGCTGGCCACCCCTGCTCCGCCGCCTCCTCGCCGGCTCATTCGACCGCGCCGTCGACGTCGCCGCCACCCTGGAGCTGCGCGGCTACGCGCTCGAGCGCCCGCGCCGCCGACGTCGTCGCGAACGCGGTCAGTTTCGGCCCCTATGGGGGCGGAATTTGACCGCGTTCGCCTCGCGCTTCGACCGCCGCTTCCACCTGGTGGCCCTGGGCGTGCTCGCGGCGGCGATCGCCGGCAAGCTGGCGGGCGCCGACGACTTCCGCACCTACCCCCACATCGAACTGGCTTTGGGACCGGCCTCCCTCGCCCTCAGCGCCCTGCTTCTCGCCACCGGCCTCGCGCCCCTGCGCCGCAAGGCACCCCGCCGCGCCCGCGCAGCGGCGGCGGCCAAGCGCTCGCAGCCCCCTCGCGGCCCGGCCGCCGCATCACCGCTGGAGGCCCGCCGTGCCTGACCTCGCCATCCGCCGCGGCGCCCCGCCAGCCCTCGCCGTCGAGTCCCTCACCTACCGCTACCCGACCGCCGATCGCGACTCCCTCGCCAGCGTCTCCCTCGAGATCGCCCCCGGCGAGCTGGTCCTCCTCGCCGGCCGCTCCGCCTCCGGCAAGTCGACCCTCCTCAAAGCCGCCTGTGGCCTCGTTCCGCACTTCCACGGTGGCGAGATCTCCGGCGCCGTCCGCGTGGCCGGCACCGACGCCCTCGCCACCGGCCCCGGCGAGCTCGCCTCCTCGGTCGGCTACGTCGCCCAGGACCCCGAGACCCAAGTCGTCTCCACCACCGTCTCGGCCGAGATCGGCCTCCCCCTGGAGATGCGCGGCGATCCGGCCTCGTCCCGAGCCCGAGCCATCGAGGAGGTCGCACTAGCCCTGGCGATCCCGCACCTCCTCGACCGCACCGTCGACAGCCTCTCCGGCGGCGAGCTGCAGCGGGTTTCGCTCGCGGCGGCCTTGGTCACCCGGCCGCGGCTCGTGCTGCTCGACGAGCCCACCTCCCAGCTCGACCCGGTCGCCGGCGACGAGCTGATCTGGCTCCTCCGCCGCCTCAACGAGGAGTGGGGCGTCTCAATTCTCCTGGCGGAACACCGCCTCGAGCGCTGCCTAGCGGCAGCCGACCGAGCCATCGCCATGGCCGCCGGCACCATCGCCTTCGACGGCCGCCCCGCCGACTTCCTCGCCTGGGCGCAACAGTCCGACCCCCCACTGGAGACCCCAGCCGCCCGGCTCTTCACCCTCGCCGGACTGACGCCACTGCCCGTCGGCGTCAGGGACGCCCGCGCCAAGCTCGCCTCGGCAGACCCCCTCGAAGCCGGGGGTGTGTCCCCCTCCGAACGGCTTGTACTTCTTCGGCAGCAGAACCTCGGACGGCCCCCCACGATCCACCGAAGCAAGTTGAGAGAGGAGGGGGTCACACCACCGGCTACACAGGCGCTCCGGTCTAGACAGGTTTGGGTCGAGCTCCCCCGTGACGATGCGCTGTACGACGTTCTGCGCGGGATCGACCTGACGATCAGCGGTGGCGAACGAGTTGCCCTGATGGGCCGCAACGGTGCCGGCAAGAGCACGCTGCTGCGCGCTGCGGCGGGCTTGGTCGAGACCGTCGCCGGCAAAGTGGGCGTCTCGCACGGCATCGCCCTGCTCACCCAGAACCCCAGCGACTACCTCGTCCGTGAGCGGGTCGGAGACGAACTGCCGGGCGAACAAGGGGAAGCCGCCCTGCGCCTGGTCGGCCTCGACCACGCAGCCGACGCCGACCCCAGGGATCTCTCGGGCGGCGAGCGCCAGCGCTTGGCTCTGGCGATCGCCCTGGCCGGCCAGATGGAAGGGGAGAGGCTTCCGGGCCTCGTCGCCCTCGACGAGCCGACCCGGGGCATGGACCGGGCCCGCAAGGGCGACCTCGTCGCCCTGATCGAGTCGCTTGCCGGACGCGGCGCCGGTGTTGTCGTCGCCACCCACGACGTCGAGTTCGCCGCCGAGTTCGCGGAGCGGGTGGTGCTGCTCGGCGACGGGGTAGTCGTCGCCGACGGCCCGGCCGCCGAGATCCTCTCCGGCGGCTGGTACTTCGCGACCGAGGTCGCCCGCGTCCTCGACATCCCCGGCGTCGTCACTCCCGAGCAGGGTGCCGCGGCGTTGAGCCTGTCGGATGTATCCCACAGGGCTACAAGCGACAAGGGGAACGAGGAGCGGGGCGGATGAGCTGGGAGCTGGCGAGCTTTCTGGTGATCGGGGCCGTGCTGGTCGCCGGGTTCGCCTGGTACGAGCGCTCGAGGCCGCCCGCACAGGTGGTCGCCCTGGTCGCGGCGCTGGCGGCGCTGGCAATCGTCGGCCGGGTCGCCTTTGCCGCCTTCCCCAACGTCAAGCCGACCACCGACATCGTCATCTTCGCCGGCTACGCGCTCGGCGGCGCCCCCGGCTTCGCGGTCGGCGCCCTCGCCGCCCTGGTCTCCAACGTCTGGTTCGGGCAGGGGCCGTGGACGCCCTGGCAGATGGTTGGCTGGGGCCTCTGCGGCGTGCTCGGCGCCGCCCTCGCGCTCGGTGGCCGCAACGTCAGCCGGCTCACTCTCGCCGCCGCCTGCGGGGCGGCCGGCATCCTCTACGGCGCTCTGCTCAACTTCTCCCTGATGGCGACCTACGGAGGCGAGTTGTCATGGGAGCGCTACTGGCTGCTGATCGGCCGGGCGATCCCGTTCGACTTCGCCCACGCGATCGGCAACGTAGTCCTCGCTCTCGTCGCCGGACCGGCGATGGTGCGGATGCTGGTCCGTTTCCGCCAGCGCTTCGAGTGGGACCGCCGCGAGGTGCCCTCTGAGCCCGCGTCGTCCGAGGCCGATCGCCTGAACCCGCGCCTGCGCGCCGGCGGCTTCGCCGCGCTGCTGGCGGCGACCCTGCTCCTCGGCGCTCTGGCGCCGCCGCCCGCCGAGGCCGCCGCGGCGCACTCGTCCGCTACCGCCGCCGAGGCCGCCTCCAGCGAGAGCGCCGCCGCCTCCGGTGTCCCCGCCGGCGTCGCCTGGCTGCGGGGCGAGCAGAACTCCGATGGCGGCTGGGGCCCCTCGCCGGGCGACGACTCCGACGCGACGATGACCTGCTGGGCGATGCTCGGCCTCGCCGCCGCCGGGCACAACCCGCTCGACGTGGGCGCCGGAGGCCGTAGCCCGGTCGACTACCTGCGCGGGCAGGTCGGCGAGAAGAAGAGCCCCGGCGATCTCGCCCGCACGATCCTCGCCCTCCATGCCAGCGGCGTCGACCCGCGCGACTTCGGCGGCCATGACCTCGTCGCCGAGCTGCTCGGCAAGCGCCGGGGCAACGGCTCCTACGAAAACTGGCCGGGCTCGACCGCCTTCGCCGTGATCGCCCTGCGCGCCGCCGGAGCCGACGGCGGCCTCGACCGCTCCCTCTCCTGGCTGCGCGGGGTCCAGAACGACGACGGCGGCTGGGGCGACGTGCCCGGCTCGCCCAGCACCGCCGACGGCACCGCCGCGGCCATGCAAGCGCTCTCGCCGAGCTCCAAGGCGGTCCGCCGCGGGCTCGCCTACCTGCGGGAATCGCAGCGCCCCGGCGGCGGCTTCCCGCTCGGTGCCGGCGGCACCGTCAACACTCAGTCGACCGCCTGGGCGATCCAGGGCATCCTCGCCGCCGGCGACGACCCCGGCACCTACCGGCGCGGCGGCAAGTCCGCCCTCGACTACGTCGCCTCCCGCCAGGTGGGCGACGGCCACTACCGCTACTCGAAGTCGAGCGACCAGACGCCGATCTGGGTCACGTCCTACGCCCTGGTCGTGGCCTCCGAGAAGTATTACCCGCTCAACCCGCCGCCGCGGGAAGCGCGAAGCGCCCCGAAGACCGGCGCCGCCGCGGCGGCCGGGGAGGCCACGCTCGCGCCGGCGCCCGGCGCCACGGCCGCGGTGGCCCCGCCCGCGACCTCCGAACCTCCCGCCACCTCTGCGGGCGCTGGCGGCGCCGCAACCGGCGGCGTCGGCACCGCTCCCGAACCCCGCTCCGCGCTCCCCGGCCAGACGCCGGGGCAGGCGACGCCGGTGCCGCCGGTCGAAACCGGCCCGCCCGGGGGGCTGAAGCCCGAAGACCTCGAAGCGACCGGTGCCGAGCCGCCCGCTACGGCGTCCGCGGCCGATTCCGAAGCCGAATCCGAGGACTCGGAGAGCAGCCCCGTGGGAGCGATCGTCGCCGGCCTGCTCGCCGGCGGGCTGCTCTTCGGCGCCGCCTTCCTCGGCCGCCGCGGCTGGATGCGCTGGCGCTACGGGCTGTAGGCGCGGGCGCCGCGCCGGGTACGCTCGACCGATGGACGTGGAGACCGCGATCCGCACCCGGCGCACCCACAAGGCGTTCACTGCCGAGCCGCTCACCCGCGAGCAGCTGGCCGAGCTGCTCGACCTGGCCGTCTGGGCGCCCAACCACCATCTCACCGCGCCCTGGCGCTTCCGGGTCGTCGGCCCGGCCTCGCTGGCGCGGCTGAAGGAGGTGGCCGGCCCCGAGGGAGCCGCCAAGCTCGACCGCTGCCCGACCCTGGTCGTCGTCTCCTCGGCGCTCTCCGGCGACCCGCTCCAGGACGAGGAAGACCTGCACGCGACCGCGGTCGCCTCCTACATCGTCCTGCTCGCCGCCCACGGCCGCGGCCTCGCCGGCTACTGGCGCACCCCCGACCTGCTGCGCGATCCCGAGGGACGCGCCGCCGTCGGCCTGCCGGACGAGGAGCGCTTCGTCGCCCTCCTGCACCTCGGCCACCCGCGCCAGGAGCGGCCGGCGCCGCCGCGCCCACCCGTCACCGAGACGACCGTCTTCCTCGACTGATGTTGAGTCGCGCCGAAGCCCTCGAGACGATCGCCGGCGAGACCTTCGAGGTGGTCGTTATCGGCGGCGGCATCACCGGCGCCGGCGTCGCCCTCGACGCCGCCTCGCGCGGCTACTCAGTTGCCCTGCTGGAGCGCGACGACTACGCGGTCGGCACCTCCAGCCGCTCCTCGAAGATGGTCCACGGCGGCCTCCGCTATCTGCAGAACTTCGACCTCGGCCTGGTCCGCGAGGCCCTTCTGGAGCGCCAGTTGATGGTCCAGCTCGCGCCCCACCTGGTCTACCCGACCCCGTTCCTGGTTGCCTCGCTGGGCGAGGATCGCCGCGACCGCAAACTCGGGATCGGCCTGAACATGTACGACGTGATGGCGACGACCCGGGTCGGTCGCAGCCGCCGCGAGATGCGCTCCTCCAAGGAAGAGGACGCGGACTTCTACTGGTCGCCGGACCGCCACCGCACGATCGACCGCGACGAGGTCCTGGAGCTGATCCCGGCCCTGGCCGCGCGCGACCCCCACGACGCCTACATGTTCTACGACTGCCAGACCGACGACGTCCGGCTGGTCCTCACCGTGCTCGGCGAGGCGGAGCGCTTCGGGGCGGTGATGCTGAACGGCGCCGACGTCGTCGAGGTCACCTCCGACAACGGCCGCGCCGCCGGGGTCGCCTTCGTCGAGGCCGAGTCCGGCGAGCGGGTTGAGGTCCGCGCCGACCACGTCGTCAACGCGACCGGCGTCTGGGCCGACGAGATCCGCCCCGAGGTGATCGAGGAGGAGGACGTGCCGCGGATCGCGCCCAGCCGCGGCACCCACGTCGTGATCGACCAGAAGGACCTGCCGATGGGCCGCGCCGCCTGCATCGTCCCGGCCGGCGAAGGGCGGATGATCTTCTCGCTGCCCTGGTACGGGCGGACCCTGGTCGGCACCACCGACAACGACTTCGAGGGCGACATCGCCCACCCGCGGCCGGGCGAGGACGACGTCGAGTACCTGCTCGACGCCGTCAACGACTACTTCGGGACCCGCCTCACCCAGTCCGACCTGGTCGGCGCCTACGCCGGGGTGCGGCCGCTGATCTCCTCCGGCGACCCCCGCAAGTCCGTCGACATCTCCCGCAAAGCGGAGCTGTATGAGACCTCCTCGGGGATGCTGACGATCACCGGCGGCAAGCTGACGACCTGGCGGCGGATGGCGAAGCAGACCGTCGACCGCCTGGTCGAGCGCGAGGGCCGCGAGGCGCCCTGCCACACCGCCGAGATCCCGCTTGGGATGGAGGCCCGGCCCGACGACCTCGGCGCCCCCGAAGCGGTCAGCGAGGAGGCGGTCCACCAGCTCGCCTTCCGTTACGGCCACGCCACCCGGGCTGTCCTCGACCTCGCTTGGAAGGACCCACGGTTGGCGGAGCCGATCGTCCCCGGCCGCCCCGACCTGCTCGCCGAGGTGGCGATCGCCGCCCGCCGCGAGCAGGCCCGCACGGTCGCCGACGTGCTGCTGCGCCGCACCCGGCTGGGGATCCTGGCGGCTCCGCGGCTGCGCACGGCCGCCGACGTGCGGCCGGTCGCCGAAGTGCTCGGCCGCGAGCTCGACTGGTCCCGCCGCCGCGTCAAGCAAGAGGCCGAGGCCTGGGTCGAGGCGGCCGCGCGCGAGGGCATCGACCCCGGCGCTGCCGGTTGAATAACCTGCCGCGTCTGATGACCAAGGCAGAGCTGGAAACCAAGCACCTCTCAGATCTTCACTCGCTGGCCGCCGAGGCCGGCATCAAGCGCTACCGGATGTTGAGCCGGGCCGAGCTGATCGACCAGCTCGCCGGAGGCGACCCCGGCGACGCGGAGACCGCGCCGTCCCGCCCATCGCGGCGCAGCCGTGGCGGCGAGGGCCGCGAGCGCGGTGGCGACGCGCAGCGCGAGCGCTCGGGTCGTGGCGGGGGTGACCAGCGCTCCGGTCGCGGCGAGGATCGCGACGAGGGCGCCGGGAGCGATCGGCCCGCGCGCCGTCGCCGGCGCCGCGGCGGTCGCGGTGCGGGGGAGGGGTCCGGCACCGAGGCGCCCGAGTCGCGCCGGTCCGAGCCCGAGCCCGAGACTTCCACCGAGGCGGCGCCGCCGGAGCCGGAGCCCGCCGCCGAGCCGGCCCCCGCCGCCGAGGAGGCTTCCCGTCCGCGCCGTCGCCGGCGCCGCCGCTTCGGCCGCCGCGGCAAGCAGGGCGTGACCCTGCAGGGCCTGCTGCTGCCCCCCGAGCCCGGGCGCCAGACCGTTCTTGCGGCCGAGAGCCGCGAGGCCTGCACGGCGCTGCTGCGCTCGGTCGCCGCCGATCTCGCCGACGCTTCCAAGGGCCCCGACCCGGTCGCCCTGCTGATCGACCCCAGCCCCGAGGAGCTCGCCGACTGGAAGCGCGAGGCGCCCCAGGCCGAGATCGTCGCCGCCGGGCAACCCCGCCACGCCGACGACGCCCTTGAGCAGGCCAAGTCCCGCGCCGCCAAGGGCGAGGACATCATCCTCCTGGTCGACTCCCTGACCCGCCTCGGCGAGGCCCACGGCGATGCCGACGCCGCCAAGGATTTCTTCGACGCCGGCCGCGGCACCACCGGCAGCGGCTCCCTCACCGTCGTCGCCGCCCTCGAGCGCCCGACCAACTAGACGACCAACGACCTACCGGCGAATCGCCATCCACGCTCGTGGGGCGGGGTCCGGGTAGGGATGGAGCGTCTTGTACTTTTTCGGCGCCTGAATCTAGGACTGCCTCACCCGATGACCGAAAATGTTAAGCGGAATCCCTACCCGGACCCCGCCTAGCTAACGCCGATAAGCAATCCGCCGCCAGCTCGGCTCTTTCGACAGCTCGATCAGCTCGGAGCTGCGGTCCGGCTGGACGTAGCCGAAGGTCTGGGTTCGCTCGTCGAAGACGATGTCGAGCTCGCCCTCCTTGACGCGCTGGTCGAGCCAGGCGCCCCGGAAGACGAGGCGGCGGATCCAGTGGACGAGGCTGCGGTTGGAGGGCCCGACCAGGTCCTCCCAGTTCTCGTTGATGTGCTCTCCGAGGCGGGAGGTGGGCTCGGCGATCTCGCCGCTGACGGCGAGGTCGAGAAGGTCGTCGAGCTCCTCGCGGCTGAGTCCCTGGCCGACGAAGCCGAGTTTGACCGCGGCCTGCTCGACGCGCTGGCCGAAGTCCTCCTCGTTGAAGGCGAAGCGGAGCTCCCCGTACTCGAGCACGTAGTCGGAGCCAGACTCGTAATTCCCTCTGCGGGTCGTCTTCTTTTCCATGAGTTGAAGCGGCCTGTCCGCAAGCCCGGCGAGCAGGGACATGATCTTGCCGATCATCGTAGTCCCGTGCCCGCTCGGGGCAGGGGCTGAACGACCCTTTGCACCCCGCGGCGTCTTGGAGGAGTTCGGGGGGCGCCGGCGAGTGGCGAGGGGAGAAGTCCCTCCTCGTCGTGCCTTGGACGGTGGTGGAAGCGGCACCGCTCGCACCCCGCCTGGCGGCCCTGCCGCGGGTTCGCCTCGCCGACCGCGACGTTGCCGTCGCCGTCGGGCCGCGGGCGCGGCTGCTGGGCCTCGCCTTGCTGCCGGTCGAGCGGGCCGGAGCGGGCCTGCTGATCCCGCGTTGCGCGAGCGTCCACACCTTCGGGATGCGCTTCGCCCTCGACGTCGTCTTTCTCGACGACGCCGGCCGTGTCCTCGACCGACACCT
This sequence comes from uncultured Actinomycetes bacterium, assembly GCA_946886425.1. The sequence goes on along the minus strand of CAMPIP010000069.1, from coordinate 2,397 downwards.
CGCGGTGCCACCCCGGCGCCTGCTCTGCCACCGCCGCGCCCGCGCGGTCCTGGAGATTCCCGCCGCGGTGGGGGGAGAGTTTGCGCCGCCCGGCCCTTGAGGGCGGGATGTTGCCGCGCCGCCAGGAGATCGCCAGCGTCGTCGTCTGCGAGGACGACGCGACCACCCTGGAGCTGCTCTGCGAGCACCTCGCCGCCGACCGTTACGGGGTGCTGCCGGCGCCGACCGCCTCCGACGCGCTGCGCCTCTGCCGGTTCAGCCAGCCAGACTTGCTGCTCCTCGATCTCACCCTTCCCGACGCCTCCGGGCTCGACGTGCTGCGCGAGATCCGTCGCGGCGACGGCGTCGAGTCCCGTTTCGATCCGCGCCTGCCGGTGATCGTACTCAGCGGCCGCAGCGCCATCGCCGATCGGGTTCGCGGCTTCCGGGCCGGCGCCGACGACTACCTGGTCAAGCCCTTCGCGCCGGAAGAGCTGCGGGCCCGGATCGCCGCGGTGCTGCGCCGCCGCGCCCCCAGCCCCAACGGCCCCTGCCGGGTCGGCGAGCTCGAAGTCGACCCGCTGCGGAGGCGGGTCACGGTCGCCGATCGCGAGATCGCCCTTGCCAAGAAGGAGTTCGCGCTGCTGCGCGTCCTCGCCGGCGAGCCAACTCGCGTCTTCGCCAAGCAGGAACTGCTGGAGGCGGTCTGGGGGCTCGCCAGCCCCAGCCGCACGCGCACCTTGGACTCACACGCGAGCCGGCTCCGGCGCAAACTCGATCCGGAGCACGGCCGCTATGTGGTCAATTGCTGGGGCGTCGGTTACCGGCTCGTCGACGGCTGACCGTCACCCCAGCCTCTCGCCCGCGTTACTTCGACTCCGCCGGCGACTCGAAGTGGAGGATCGACAGTTTCGTCTCGATGCCCTCGTCCTTGCCGAGGCGGCTGGCGGACTCCTCCTGGATCTCGATCGCGCGCTCGAGCGTCTCGCCGAGCAGGGCGTTGAGCTCGCTCCAGCCCTTCTCGTCGAGGACGAGCGGAGTGCGGCTGACGTGGGAGTCGCTGCGGGCGTCGATCGTGCCGGCGACGAGCGCCGCGGTCGAGTCCTGACCGATCATCTCGAGGACGGCGCCGGAGATCCCCTTGCGGGCCGAGGCCGGGATCTTCTCCCAGTCGCTGTCGCTGAAGAAAGCGCGCTCCGTGGCCCGGTAGAAGTGCTCGACGGCACCGCGGCGGGGCTCGGTTTTGACAAGTTCGACGCAGTCGAATTCGAGCAGGGTCTTGACGTGGTAGCTGACGTTGCCGAGTGGCTCGCCGAGTTCCTGCGCGAGCTGATTGGGGCTGGAGATGCCCTTGTGCAGCGAGGTGAGGATGCGGACGCGCAGTGGGTGGGCGAGCGCCTTGGCGAGCTGCTGGGTGATTCCCTCTGGTGACGTGCGGGTCTGGGCCACTTGGGTTGATCCTCCGATCGGGGTGGGGGCCGGGATGAGGTGGCTTCTGGGGTGTAATCACCCCGGTTTCTAAATCAAGTATTCCAAAACGCTCCGTCGTTTCCCATATTGAATGTGGCTTATAGAGCGAAAAAAGTAGTTTGCTGTGCCGGGGCTAAACATCTTTGTGCCTGAACCGGAACGACTCTTAGCGTTAAACAGGTCTCATCTATGCGCACCCGCCGCCCTGAGGCGCCTGGCCGAGACCGCATTAGGGCCGGTGGGTGCGCGTTTCCCTGCCATCCGTGGCCGGGGGTGGGGGAGAAATCGGTCGCGCCGACGCCTTGAGGTCGCCATGTCGAGCGACCGCGAGGGGCGATGACGCGATGGACCTGAGCCTCTCCCAGGTCGCCGCCGGATGGCCGCTCGCCGCCTCGCTGGCGGTGCTCCTCGCCGGTGGCTTCTACGGCGGCCGTCGCCGCTCGGCGCTCAACGAGTGCCTGCACGAGCTGCGGCGCCCCTTGCAGGTGCTGGCTCTAGTCGGAGCGGGTCCGGCCGCTTCCGAGGGCGCCGAGTCCTGCCTGCGCCTGGCGTCGCAGGCGCTGGAGCGACTCGATTGCGAGATCAACGGACACCCCGCCGTCGACCGGACCGGACCGGTCGAAGTCGAGGCCCTGCTGCGGGTGGCGCTGTCGCGCTGGCGCCCGCGAGCCGAGCTGGGGGGTGGCTCGGTGCGGCTCTGCTGGCGGGCCGGGACGGTCGCGGTCCTCGGCGATCGCGCCCGCCTCGAACAGGCGCTCGACAACGTCCTCGCCAACGCGCTCGAACACGGTCGTCCCGATGTCCAGGTTGAGGCGCGGCAGGCGGAGGGGGCGGTCGCGATCGCCGTCGTCGATTCGGGCGTGCGGTCGCGGAGGAGGAGGGAGCGAGACCGGGAGGGGGCGTTCGCCCGGCTGAACGGTCGGCGTCGGCATGGGCACGGGCTGCGCC
>CAMPIP010000068.1 GCA_946886425.1 uncultured Actinomycetes bacterium | reverse complement strand
TTTCCAGTTCGACTTCGGTGCGGATCGTGCCCTGGGTGCCGTCGGGGGAGATCGTCGAGGCGGCGGCGATCGGGAAGGTGAAGGGCCCGGGGCGTTCGGCGGGGAAGACCGGGTTCAGGGAGACGAAGAGAGAGGAGAGCTTGGCGAGGAAGCCGGGGTCCGGGTCGAGGCCGAGGCGGCCTTCGGGGAGGACGTCGATCAGGGCCGGTTGGGAGGTGGCCTTGAGGGTGCCCAGGACCTGGCCTACCCGGAAGGGCACCTTGGGCCGCAGCTTCTTGTTTAAGCGGGTGGCGGCCTTTGCGGTGAGTAGCAGTTGCTTCGCCTGGAAGGAAGAGCCGAAGCCCGCCTGCCGGGAGGCGATCGCCTTGGAGGTGGCGAGCTTCAGCTGCCCACCTCCGACCTTGGCGGCAAGCGGGTTGCGGTTGGCTTTGACGGTGAGGTCCTTGAGGGGGAGCTTCCTGGCGCCCTTGGCGAAGACGATCGCCCCGGCGCTCTGGATCTGCCCCTTGCCGATCGTCGGGTCCCACTTGCCCTCGGCCAGAGGGAGGGACAGCTTCGCGCCCCTGACCTGGGCAGGGGCGACGGCGGAGAGCTTGATGCCGTTCGTCTTGAGGAAGGAGGCGAAGGGCTTGGCCAGGGCTATCGTCGTGGTCGAGGAGCCGAGGGGCTCATAGGCGGCGCCGGCCCCCGCCGGCGGGATGAGGCAGAGCAGCAGCGCCACGGGGAGGAAGAAGAGGAGCTTCGCCTTCATCCCTTGACCCCGCAGTCCTTGTCGATCGTCGCGGTCAGGCTCAACTCTGCGAAGGAGAGGGTCGCCTTGGCGAGGTGGAAGGGGGTGCGCTTGACGCCCTTGGGGGCCGGGCAGGAGGCGTTGAAGTAGGAGAGTGTGCGGCCTTTGTATTGGTATTCGCGCTTGAGGTTCAGCTTGATGCGATCGACGTAGCCCCAGGTGCCGAGCGCCTCGGGCAGGGAGGCGTGCAGCTCGGTGCCGTAGGGGCCCTTGGCGAGCTGGCGGATCGAGAAGGCGATCGTGAAGGCGCTATCGAAGGGGTCAGAGGTGAAGATGTGGGCCAAGACGATCGGCTTTCCCTGCTTCTTTGAGTTGAAGATCAAGAGCTCGCCTCTGGTCGGATAGGAGCCCTGTTCGGGCAAGACGATGTGAGCCCAGAAGCGCCCGGAGCCGATCAGGGCGCCTCCGCAAAGCTCGAGGGCCTTCTCGCTTGAGGCGGCGCGGAGCTTCTGCGGCGGGCAGGAGGGCAGGCCCTTGCGCTGCAGGACGCCGTGGCGGTTGACCTCAACCGTCATCTCCCGCAGCTGCGGGGGGATGGTGCCGTCGGTCGCCTCCAGGTGCCCGGCGACCGAGACGGCGATCGGGGCCGTCTCGGTTCTCGGGAGCTTGTGGGGCTTGATCTGGGCGAAGACGGCGATGCGGACGCCTTCGCTTTGCACGCTCACCGCCTGAGCCAGCGAGGCGGTCGCCAGGGCCAGGCCCGCCACCGCGATCGCCCCCACCCCGCGCCTCACCTAGCGCGGCGGTGCTTTGCCCGCTTCTTGTGCTTGCCCTTCTTGCACTTGGCCTGCAGGGGCGCCTTGGCGCCGTAGGTCTTGCCGGAGTGGGCGGTGTAGTCGAGCTTGGCGCGGTGGCGGCCCTTGCAGATGTTGGTGCTGTTGACCAGGAGGCTCTTCTTGCCTCCAGCGAAGCGGACTTCGACTTTGCTGATCGGGGCGTCGGGGACGGCTTCGAAGGTGTTGCGGATGCCGCCCTTGACGGAGTCGATCCGGCCCACCGCGGTGAACTCGACCTGGCCGTGCAGGGCCAAGACGAGATCGGGCAGGGGGTGTTCGGAGGAGCGCAGGTAGACGTTGCCCTGCAGGGGGTTGTCGAGGAGGGGCGTCCAAGCCTTGACGGTGCCGTAGATCGATCCCTTCGGGCAGCCGGCGCCGTTGCCGGCTCCCGCTTTGAACTGCACCCTGGTGCAGATCGTCTTGATGTGGGACTGGTCGAGGAACTCCGAATGCGGCAGGGCGACGGAGATCTTCTTGGAGTTGGCGTCGCCCGGGCGCGGCCGTAGGATCGCGGTCAGCTGCGGGTTCTTGCCGCGCTTGGTGCCGCCCCGCAGCTTCAGGGAGAGGCGGGGCCTATAGGGAAGGGCGGCGCAGTCGGCGGCCTGGAAGCGGCTGGCGACCGTGACCGGGACGTCGTCGGCGGGGCTGGCGAAGTCGAGGCCGGAGCCGAGCACCGTGCTTGCGACCGAGGTCGGGGCGCAGCTGGTCGGGTTGAGGGTGAAGTCAGGCCGGTCGACGTGGGCGCGGATATCGCGGATGTGGGTGACGACGCCCTTGATGATGTGGGGCAGGGGGTCTGAGCCGGTGGCGTCGACGAAGACTTCGGCGGTTTCGGGGTTGATCTTCAGGGCGTAGCGGACCACGACCGCTCCCAGGTCGAAGGGCCCGGCGACCGCGGCGGTTACGGCAACGACGCTGAACGGGGCGCCGTGGTAGGGACCGGCGAGGTAGAGCTTGCCGGGGACGTAGGTCTGCAGCGAGCCGACGCCGGCCCCGACCAGGGTGTTGCCCACCTCGGAGGCCGCCGGGCAGCTGGGCGCGGCAAGCTCGGTGCGCCCGGTGCGGCCCGGGTCGGCGGCGGCGGCGATCGCGGCGTCGGGGCAGAAGGGGATCCCGGCCAGCTTGCCCGAGAGCCCGGGCGGCAGCTTGATCGAGAAGTTGGTGAACTCCTGTTCGCCGTCGTTGCGGGTGAGGCGCAGGTCGAACGGGGAATAGGAGCCGGCCGCGTTGTTGCGGGTGCCGGCGAGGATGCCGGGCTTGAAGGGCGGCGTCTGCCCGGTTGGGCAGGGGCCGCCGTTGGGGCCCTTGGTGATCTTGAAGGAATCGCTAACCGTCACCGGTTGGCCCGGGCGCGCCCAGGGCGTCAGCTCGGCCTTGACGGAGTGGGTGCCGCAGACCGGCGGGGTCGCCAGCGGGCCTCGCTGGCCGCCCTTGAACTTGAATGAGAAGCGCTCGAAGGGCTGCTGGGGATTGTTCAGGAAGCGGGTGACGACCTGGCCGGTCTTCGGATCCGGCGCGACTTCGCCCGCCAGCTTGACGAGAACCCCCTGGCCTTCGACTGCCAAGTAAAGGGCGAGGTCGGAGTTGAAGGGGTTCTCCGTGCCGGAGCTGCTCGGGTCGCTCTGCTGGGCGAGATACACGGCGCCCTTCAGTTCCTCTTTGAGCAGGGGGGTCTTCAGACTCACCTCACCGATCTGGGAGGCATCGGGGCAGCTTGGCTTCGCCCGGTTGAAGCGAATTGGCCTCGAATCTCCAGATGTCAGACCGATCTGGCTCGGAGTACAGACCGCCAGACCATTTGCCTGAGACGGATTGACGGTCATGCCCTCCGGCAGGGTGACAACTGCGTCCTTCAGGTGGGATTGGCTGATCCCGGTCGGGTTCTCGATCCCGTCGGGAGGGACGGTCAGCGTCACTTCAAGGCCGGTCGGCGTTTCTGCTTCGTCGGTGGTCGGCTGCACGTGTATCTGCGGCTGGAAGGGAACTCGGTCGCAGCCGCTGACACCGTTGCCGAAGTCGTCGTGATCGGTAAAAGAGGCGGAGTCGCCGGTCGTCGGCTGTCCCCACGAATCCAGAGCGAGGTCAAACCGCAGGGCCCCTTCACAGGAGGTCGGAAGGCTTAGGAAGGGCTTGGCCAATCCGGACGGGCTCGAATTGGCCCCTTCGACTTGGTCACCAGGAGTACTACCGCATTCACCGGAGTCACCGGTAAATATCTGGCAACGTTGAAAATCGTGGCTCGGGTCACTCGGGACCCCCCAGAAAGTAGTCCTCGCGCCAAGAACCGGAAGCCCCTGGTTGGCATTGCGGATTTTCAGCTGGACCCCCAAGTCGCCATCGGTCCGTACATCGGCGCTGATTTCGTTGGCGAAGCCGAGCACGTTGAATCCGAAGCGGGCTGGCTCCCCCGCTGGCGGCGCCATGTTGAAAATCGGAACTTTGTACAACCCAGGACCAGCATTCTCGGATGCGACGTACAGTTCAAGCACTCCGACGATACTGTCGACGGGGCACGCTGGAATCTGTCCTGGCGGAAATTCCCTCGGTGCGTAGTCAAGGGGAGCCAAGTCTTCGAGTGCGCAGGTCCCTACGGCGGCAGGCGCCCCCACGAACCCCGCGAAAAGGTCGGCCGTCAGGTCCCTGATTCCCCGCTCGGGTGATAGCGCGGGCGTGCCGTTGAAGCGCTCCAGCTCCTCACGCGAGCTGATCTTGAAGGTCGTGACGATGTCGTCGGGATGGCTTCCAGCCTGGAGCCTACCTTCGTCATCAGGCTGGATATGTCCGTCCCATCCCATTATGTGGAGCTCGCGGCGATCACGAATTTCGACCGTGTGAGCTGCCGTCCCGGCCGCGGCTCCGCCGCCCGAAAAATGCACCCGGGCGGCGCCGCTGGCAGCCCCGGACGCTTCGACCTGGAGTACGAACGGGCCAAGTGGAAAGCCAGCGCCTTCCGCGATCAAGCCTCCCGCCGGGGCAGAGAGGAATTCAGCGAATTCCGGCGGGGCGGCAGAGGTATCGCAATGGATGGTGCTCGCCCCGACCGGATCGTCGCACGTCCAAACGCTGAGGAAGCCCGCCAGCAGCGGAGCTTCGAGGGCAACCGCGGTGATGCCAGGAGGGAGTTCGACGTCGAGCGCCATGGCGACGGAGCCGTCGCTGGGGCTATCGCCAACGTTTCTTGGAGTGATCCAGTAATGAAACGTGGAACCCGGTGCTGCGGAATCCGGCGCCTCGACTTCCGGGGCCCACCCGGCAGCCGCAAAAGCGGAGGTGGGGCTGACAAAGACGAGCGTTCCGAGCGCCACCGTGACGACAAATGCAGCAATCGTCGAGATGTTGTCCATGGCTGACCAAATTCGGTTGGTAAAGCTCGGCTTTGCCGTCATCTTCGACTTCTCCTTGCCGGTGGTGAAAGGTGACTGCGGGCTGCGAAGGGAGCTCATCGGGAGGCCCTCGCGTGGACTCGGGCCCGGCAACGCTTGGAGCCCTTGGAAAGGGTCGCCGCTCGCTTCGACAGGCGCTTCGCCTTGCGACTCATCCGAGCCGCCGCGGAATGGTTCTCGGCCTTGAGACGTTTAGCGCTTCTGCGGGCCTGCTTGGCCTGCCTTGAAATCCGCCTTGCTTTGCTGTTGGCCCGGGTGCAGCGGGCCATCGGGCTCGTCCCCTGCCGCTGGTTCCCCGGCCCGTCGAAGCTGTTACTCGACGGCGATCCAAAGCTAGGGGGTGGACTTGGCGTGCCCTGGCACTCGTCAGCCACGCAGGGGCTCTTCGCACTCGGCTCGAACCTGCCCCCGACCCGCGCGTCGTACAGATCGGCCAGGTCGTCGGTGTCGGATGGGACCAGGCGCTGGGAGGTAGTGAAGAAGACATCGTCACCGTCTTCGCTCGCGTCAAGCAAGCGTGAGGCGGTGCCGCTCGTCCCGCTGGACAGGAGCGACAGTCGGCCTCCCTGCCATTGATAAACGTCGGTCAGCCCGTTGGAGTCCTCGGGGACGAGAGCGTCTTTGCTATCGAAGATGATCCGGCCGCCATCCGGCCGCAGGCTATGAGTCATATACCTGACCGGCAGGCAGGGATTGCCCTGCTCCTTTTCGCTGATGCAGCTCAGGAACCACGAGCTCTGCTTGGATTTCTGCGTCACCAGGCCACATGACACGCATGTCAACCGATCGACGTGACTGTCGTAGAGATAGAGCTGATTGGTGCCTGCGGTGTCGTAGGCGGTCAGCGCCTTGGTGCTGGAAAAAGCCAGGTAGCGCCCATCGGGGGTGATCCGCGCTTCGCGGTAATTACCGCTGGCCAAATTCCCGCTCCATAGGGCTTCCTCGTCAGCGCCGGGAGCGACCAAGCGAACGCCCTCCCCCTGTCGCCACAGGTAGAGCCCGAAAACGCGTTTGCCGTTCCCGACGAGATCTCCGTCGGCGACGAAGTAGGCCGAGGCGCCATCCTCGCTGATCGCCGTCATGCCAAACGCTTCAATACCCTTGGAGCCAGCGACGGTTATGTCGGTCAAGCGATGCCCGACCGGCGCTGCCGCATTGAACCGGTACAGTCGATTGCCGAACCCTTCGGAATCGTTCGACTCTTCCGTCAACGGCTGGAAGCTTTTGAAGTACGCGACCGAGCCATCCCTGGCTGCCCCCATGAACTCGCCCGAGTAGAGCGTGCCCAGGTCACCTGACCGCTCCGAGGCGGAGACCGGGATCGGCGAGCCACCATTCTCGATCAGGTACTGGACGCCGTTGGCGAAGCCCGGGGTGTCGTTGACATAGACCCGCGAACCATCGGCGGAGACCGCGTTCACGCGCGTGTCCCAGTCGTCCGGAAGGTTGCGGCTGGCGCCGGCGTTGCCGGGCAGTGCCTTCAGCTCTCCATCGGAGGACCTCATGAACACCGAGGCGGCGCCGCTTTCGTCTCTGAGGAAGGCCACCACCCCGGCATCCGCGGACGCGGCCTGAAAATGGAACCGAACACCGCTCGCTGGCGACATCCCTGCGCCGTTGGAGATCGTGCGGTACGTGCCCGTATTGTTGTTCCTTACGTACAGGTTGTCGATAGGCCAAGCCGGATCACCGGGATTCAAGGCCGCATCGGCTTCGACTATCCCAAGTGAGAGATCGTCGGAAAACCAGACATACTTGTTGGTGTTGAAGATGGTCCCTGGCGTTGGCTCCACGGGGGGGCTGATTCCTTCGGTGACCCAACCGCCCGGGCCCCGCTTGGCCAGATACTGGGAGTAAGGCGGGCCACCTTCACCGCCGAACTTCCCTGCCGAAGCATAGGTAACGGCGTTGCCATCGACTGAGGCCTGCGCCCAATTGCTGAGCGGCGGGCTTTCACCACTTCGAGGACCAGGATGGATGTTCGCTCCGCCCTTCGCGGCGGGGGAGACCTTCTCCCACACGCGGCCGTCGGGGAGGCCGTGCTCCTGCGAGGCTCCCTCCAGCGTGCTGAAGGCCCGCGTCTCCCCGATCGTCGTCCCCGCGGCGTTCGCGGCGACGACCCGATAGTAGTAGTCGGTTCCGGCCGCTAGGTCACTGACGAGATGAGCCGCCAGGATCGACGAGCCTCCTGCCCCAGCCGGCACGTCACCGCTGAGGGGGTAGCGCTGGCTGGCGACGAAGGTGGGGCTGGTCGAGTACTGAATGAAATAGCGGGTTGCGGAATTCAATGGGTTGACCCTTGCGCCAAGCCAAGCTGAGTCGCTGGTCACCGGACCAGGGTCGAGTGCGTCGACAGCTGGTGGGGCGGCCACGGTGTGAAGGCTCGTGGAGTCGGTCCCCTGCCCAGCGAGGAACCACTTGGTGGCGAGCAGACGCACCTGATATTCGACATTCGGTTCAAGGCCGGTGGCTTCGGTGCTCACCGCTTCGGGCGTTGTTCCCTCCGGGACCGTGCCACCGCTGCCGACGTCGTTCCAGGTTCCACCACCGTCGGAAGAGACCTGGAATCGCCACTGAGCGTCGACGTTCCCGTTGGGATTGATCTCGCCAGTGAGGGTGGCGCTGACGGAATCGAAGACGGTTATAGGGTCGATCGTCACGACCGGGGTTGCGATGCCGGGTTCGTTGAAGATGAGGACTGCTGGGCTCGGCCCATCTACGCCGCCATTCAGGTTGGCGGCGTAGATCGGGCCTCCTTCGTCCTTGACCGCGAGTCCCCAAAGGGTCAGAAAAACGCCGTCGCCGGTCGCTTCGACGCTATGGGTGTCCTGCAGCACGCCGGCCGAGTCGAACTCATATATGGCGGATCTGCCGCTGATGAATACATGGTCATTCGTTGGGTCGACGGTCACGGATGACAATTGCTCTCCGGTCGTCAGGCTGGATTCGAAGACGCCGCTCGAGCTGAAACGCTGGGCACGCGCTTCGAGGAAGCCGATATTGCCGTCGAGGACGTACACCCTGTCGGAGGAGTCGACCGCGAGCCGAACGGGGGTGTTCAGTTCACCTTCGCCCCCACCGGCTATTCCGAACTCGGATATGTACGCCCCGCTCGAATCGAAGACGACCACCCGATTGTTTCCAGTGTCGGCCACGTAGAGCTTTCCGTCCACGCCAACGGCGACGCCACGCGGTTCGGAAAAGGCTTCCGGGCCGGGGGAACCGGTGGCCGCCTCGATGGACTCGACGAACGTGCCATCGGCCGCGTACTTCTGGATTCGATTGTTGCCGGCGTCGGCTACGTAGACGGACCCGGCCGACTGATCGAAGGCAATCTGAGGCGACGGGAAGCTTGCGACGTTGAGTTGACCGGCGCCGGAGCCGGACGAACCGAACTGCGACAAGTAGTTTCCATCGGCATCGAAATGCTGCACGCGGTTGTTGCCGATGTCGAGCGCGTAGACGTCCCCCGTTTCCTGATCGACCGCCAGGCCTCCCGGTCCTTCAGAGAACTGCCCGTTGCCGCTGCCATGGGGGCCGAAGAAGTCGTTGACCGGCTTGCCGGCGAAGGCGCTCGAGGGAAGAATGGAAGCGGTCAGAGCCGCAACCAAGAGGATTAGACAACAGGTGAAGCCTCGACGTCCGGACCGGTCGGAAGCCGGTCCTTCGAACTGTGCCTTCGCGTGAGGTCTCACGTAGCTCTCCTTCTCCATGGCTTTCCCGGCTGCCTGACTGGGCGGTTGGGTAATGGCTCGATGTGGCTCTGAGCAGCGGGAGGATCGGCCGGTCACGGCAAGGCTCCGATTGGTGTCCCTGTTCACTGCGCTACCTCCCCTGTTCCCTGTGGCCGCCTGTCCCGGGCGGCCTCCCTGCTTTTCCCTGTGGGGCTGCTCTGCCCGCCTAACGGGCGACTCGCTCTGGGCGGTGGCTCTGGCCTAGCCGTTGCCGTACCCAATTGCGAATATTTTCATTTCGGATGCGAACAAATGCTTTTCCCAGCTCGCGACATGAGAGTACACAGTCCCTGCCGGAAATGCAAGGAACACCGGTGTTTACGCCGCAGACGGCTCTCTAGAGCCGTCTGCGGGCTAGGCGAGGAAAGGGAGGGGCGCTTCGGGTCGGGAAATCAGGCGGTCGCGAGCGGCTTCAACCGCTGTGCTTCGACCCGCGCCAGCTTCTTCTTCAGCCGCTGGAGCTGCTTCTCCTGGAACGGGGTGCGTTCGTAGCCTTTGAAGGCGAGGTTGGTTTCCTCGAGCGGGTCCGTCTTCAGGTCGTACATCTCCCACTGGGTGGGGACCTTGCCGGCCGCGTCGTAGTACTTGGCCAGCTTCCAGCGCTTTTCGCGGATGCTGACGATGTGGTTCGGCGGTTTCGGGTACGGGCCTTTGGCCTGGCCGGACATCATGTCGTCGTAGGTGAAGACGACGTAGTCCTGAGGTTCGCCGGCGGTCCTCGGGTTGAGGACGACTTTGGAGTAGTCCACCCCCTGCCACTTGGCGCGGGCCGATTTCGGCGCTTTGACCAGGCCGGCCAGGGTCGGCAGCAGGTCGACGTGGGAGACCAGCGCGTCGGTCGTCTGGGGGCGCGGGAACAGCTTCGGGTTCGAGTAGACGAGCGGCACCCGCAGCGTCTCCTCGTAGAAGTTGAAGTTCTTCTGGCGCAGGCCGCCGTGGCTCAACCCCATCTCGCCGTGGTCGGAGGTGCGGACGATCAGGGTGTCGTCGAACAGCCCGGTCTCTTCGAGCTTGTCGAGCACGTTGACCAGGTAGTTGTCCGAGGAGCGCATCAGGTTGCCGTAGAAGTTCAGGTACCTGCGGGCCTGGGCCTTGTTTTCCGGTTCCCCGGTGAAGCCCATGATCCGGCGGAACTGCCGCTGCACGCTCGGCTTCGACAGCAGATCCTCTTTCCAGGTCTCCGGCACTTCCATGTCGCCTTCCAGCCAGGTGTCGTCGTAGCCGGCTTCGCTGAAGGTCTTGCTCGGGTAGAAGAGGACGTCGTGCGGGTTGACCAGTGAGATCACCATGAAGAACGGCTGCTGCTGGGCGGCCGCCGAGCCGAGGTACTCGATCGCGCCCTCCGCCCCGGCCGCCGCTTCGCCTTTGGCGTTGACGAAGCGTCCGTCGTTGTCGATGAATCCGCCGCCCGCCTCCGGGGGGTTCTGATTGGCGCCGGCATCCGGGGGATCCCAGCGCCCGAAGCCGTACTTTTCGAGGTCGGAGGGCTTCGCTTCGCCTTCCTTCTCCGGCTTCGAGCAGTGCCACTTGCCCTTGTAGACGACGTTGTAGCCGGCCGCCTTCATCACCGTGGCGATGTTCGGCATCTCCGACGGAAGCGGCATTTCGTCCTGTTCGTAGCCCTTTTCGGCGGGCATGTTTTCCTCGAGCGTGTTCTTGACCTGGTGCTGGGCCGGGAAGTACCCGGTCATCAGGCTGGTCCGCGAGGGCGAGCACATGCAGGCGCTGCAGCAGGCCGATTCGAAGTTGAGCCCGTGCCGCTGCAGGCGACGCATCCCCGGCAGGTTCTGGCGCAGCCAGTTCTGCGGGAAGTGCTGGATCGCCCGCTCCTGGTCGGTGAGGAAGAGGATCACGTTCATGCCGGCGGCGCCGTCGCCGCCCTTGCCGGCCGCGGCGGCCAGGGCCTGCTCGACCCCGCGCTGGCCCAGCAGCGCCGTCGCGGCGACGCCCGCCCCGGAGCCGAGCAGCTCCTTGCGGGTCAGCCCCTTGCCCTGCCTGTCCGTGTCGCTCATCTGATCCTCCTGAAGACGTCAACCGCGTTGCTGCCGAAAGAAGTCGCGTAGAGGTTGGTCCCGTCGCGGCTGATCGCCAGCGAGCTGACCCCTTTCAGCGCCCGCGCCGGCGTGCAGCCCGGCAGCGTCGGCGCCGCGTGGCAGCCGGCGGCGCCCGGACGCTGCGCGACCGCGCCGGTGCGACGGCTGCGGTCCAACACGTCGATCGCGCCGCTGGCGAAGGAGGCGACGTAGACGTTGCGGGCGTCTGAGGAGACGGCGATCCCCTCCGGCGCGTTCATCGCCCGCCCGAACGAGCAGCCGGCGGCGCGCAGGTAGATCAGGCAGGCCGAGGTGCCCGGCAGCTGGGCGAGGGCGCCGCTCTGGCGGTTGCGCGAGAACGAGGTGACGCTGTCGCTGAGCAGCGAGGTGACATAGACGTCGCGGCCGGCGGCGATCGCGATCGCGTTGGCGCCGTCGATCTGGACCGCGGCCCTGCAGCCGCCG
>CAMPIP010000067.1 GCA_946886425.1 uncultured Actinomycetes bacterium | reverse complement strand
CATCCCAAACCCCCCTGTCGTGTGTCCCTTGTCAAGTCGATGCCGGGTGCAGCCTGATTCGCGGCAGCAGGCGCCGCAGCGGGTCCGGCAGCCACCAGACCCGCTCGCCGATCAGCAGCATCAGCGCCGGCAGCAGCAGGATCCGCACCACGGTGGCGTCGAGCGCCACCGCCACCGCGAGTCCGACGCCGAGCTGGGAGACGGTGCCGATCTTCGCCGCGGCGAAGCTGATGAAGACGGCCATCATGATCGCGGCGGCGCCGGTGATCACCCGGGCGGTGCGCTCGAGGCCGAAGGCGACCGCCTGGCGATGGTCGCCGCTGACTTCGTAGGCCTCGCGGATGCGGGCCAGGAGGAAGACCGCGTAGTCGACCGAGAGCCCGAAGGTGATCCCGAAGATCGCCGCCGCGCCGATCGCGTCCACGTAGTCGTGGCCGCCCAGCGGCCAGCCGGCGGGGACCCCGAAGAGCAGGACCAGGACCCCGAAGGCGACACCTACCGTCATCAGATTTAGAACAACCGCCAGGGCGGCCAGGATCGGTGCCTGGAGGATCGCCACCAGGGCCAGGAAGGTGACCAGCGTCATCGCCACGATCACCAGCGGCACGCGGGTACGGGTGACCTGGTTGTAGTCGGTCATCTGGGCGGGGCCGCCGGTGACGCCCGTCTGCAGCCCGGCCCTCTCGGCGAAGCGGCCGGCGAGGTGGTTGAGCCGCGAATCGAGGGCTTCGGAGCCCGGCGTGTTGAGCTCGCTGTCGGGCACCACCAGGATCGCCGCCCCCTGGCCGCCGCGGAGATCGACGGTCTGCGCCGCCTGTTCGCGCACGCCGGGCCGGGCGCCGTCGAGCGCGGAGAGGACGAAGTAGCCGGAGTCGAAGAGGTGCGGCGAGGAGTTGACGAGCGCCTGGCGCTGCGCCGCGGCTTCACCGCCCTGGGCGGTGACCTCGGCCCCGGCCCGCACCAGGCCGCCCTGGAGCGGCGCCGAGCGCGCGTAGCCGTCGGAGAGGCCGGCGGCGAGGGCCTCGGTGCCGTCGTTGAGGCGGGCCAGGCCGCCGGACAGGGCGCCGGCGCCCGAGGCGAGGCGGTGAAGGCCGGAGCCGAGGCTGCCGGCGGCGTCGGCGAGGCGGTCGGTCCCGGAGGCGAGCCGCTGTTGCCCGGCGGCGAGACGGACGCTGCCCGTGTGTAGGCGCGTCGCGGTGACCCGCAGCGAGCGCAGTTCGTTGCGCTGCCCGGCCAGCGCCGTGACCAGCGCCGCGGCTTCGGCGGCGGCCGGCCGAAGGGCCGGGTCGGAAGCCGCCGCGGCGTCCAGACGGGCGCGGATCTTCCGCGCCCTGGCAAGCGAGCCCTTGCGCAGCTGCGGCAGCAGGTCGTGGAGACCGAGCGCGAGGGAGAGGGAGCCGGCCTTGGCGGTTTCCTGGCCTTCGGCGAGCCGGCCCGCGCCCGAGGCGAGGCGGTCGATCGCCCTGACCGCTTTGTCGCCGCCGCCGGCCGCCCGCTCCAGTCCCGAGGCGAGCTTCGCGGCGCCTTCGCGGGCGCGGTTCGAGCCCTCGCCGAGCAGGCCGGCGCCGGCGGCGGCGTCGGAGAGGCCCGAGCGCAGCTTGCCGACTCCGTTGCCGGCGGCCGAGAGCTTCGGGCCGAGCTTCCGCAGGCGAGCGAGCTGCCTTTCGCCAGGCGGGCCAAGCAGTTCCTGCCCGCGCTTCCGCAGGGGGGCCGTGCGCTTGGCGATCTGGCCGGGGCCGATCACTGCCTGCACGCCGGGCTGGCCGGCGAGCAGGGCCTGGAAGCGAGCGAGGTGGCGGAGGTCGGTCTCGGAGGTGATCGGCCCCTGGCTGGTGGCGGCGACGAGGACATAGGGCGCGTCCCAGCCAGCGCCGATCTGGCGGGCGATCAGCTCCGAGTCCCGGCGGGCGGGATCGGAGGCCGGCAGCTGGGAGGCCGAGGGCGGCCCGGTCTTGATCGCCAGGGCCGGCGCCGAGAGGAGCAGCAGGGCGGCGGAGATCGCCAGCGCGATCGGGGCCGGGCGCCGCAGCGCGGTGGCGAGTCCGCGGTGAAGCAGAGTGGCCTCGCCGTTGGCGGGACGGCCGATCCGCCAGCGGTCGACGTTGGCGCCCAGCAGCACCAGCAGGGCCGGGGCGAGGTAGTTGGCGACGACGACGCTCAACGCCGTGACGAGGATCGCGGTGCCGGCCAGCGAGAGTAGCAGCGAGCCGGGCAGGACGAAGACCGTGACGATCATCGAGACGAAGAGCGTCGAGCCGGCGAAGAGGGTGGTGCGCCCGGCGGTCTGGCGGGTCGCCCAGGCGGCCTCGAGCGGCTCCGCCCCCTCCCCCAGCTCCTCGCGGAAGCGCGAGACGATCAGGAGGGCGTAGTCGACGCCCAGCGCCAGGCCCATCATCGTCGCCACGGTCAGCGCGAAGGCGTCGATCTCGATCGCCCCGGAGGCGAGGTAGAGCAGGCCGCGCGAGGCGATCACGGTGATCGCGCCGAAGCCCAGCGGGATCAGTGCCGCCACCGGCGAGCGGAAGACAGCCAGCAGGACGAGGAGCAGAAAGGGCAGAGCGAGCAGCTCGGCTCGCTCGGTCGAGGCGATCGACTGCTCCTGGATCGCCCGCGAGAGCGAGGCGAGGCCGGTCTGGTTGGCGCGCACCGGCGGGTGGGTCGCCCGCTCCAGGGTCGCGTCCAAGCGCGGCACCGCGTCATCGACCGCCGCGGCGCTGCCGACGTGGAAATCGACAAGGACCAGGGCCCGATCGGGGGCGGGCCTGAGCCTCCCCAGGGCCCTGCCGTCCCACGGCGAGAGGGTGGTTACCCGCGGGTCCTCGCGCAGCTCGCGGATCAGCGCCGGCCCCTGGCGTTCGATTGCCGCCGCCGGGCCGCGGAGGAGGACCGCGAACGGAGCCGAGTCGCCGAAGTGCTCCTCGAGCAGGTCCGTCCCTTCGGCGGACGGGGTGCCGGCGACCGAGAGCGAGGTCGGCGTCAGCCGCGACTCGACCCCCGTACCCAAGACGCCGAGGGCGGCGATCGCGAGGATCGCCGCCCCGAGGAGCCAGCGTGGGTGGCGCAGGCTTAGCGGCGCCTGCCGCCGCCTAGCGCTTTCCGCGCTTGTGACCACCGGCCCGGCGCTTCTTCTTCTTCTTGCACTGGGCCTGCAACGGCGGGTTGAAGTTGTGCAGCTTGCCGTTCTGCCCGGCCATCTTCACCTTCGCGCGGTGCTTGCCGCGGCAGATGTTGGTCGAGTTGACCAGGAGGCCCTTCTTGCCGCCCTGCATCTTCAGCACGAATTTCGAGACCGGCGCGTCAGGCACCAGTTCGAAGCTGTTGCGGATGCCTCCTTTGAAGGAGTCGATCCGGCCGACCAGGTTGACCTCGATCGGCAGATAGTCGGGTCCGCGCAGGGCGATCACCAGGTCCGGGAGCTTGTTGTTGGAGGAGCGCAGGTACGCCGGCCCGGTGAGCGGCGCGTCGAGCAGCGGGCTGATCGCTTCGGCGCTGCCGTAGATCGAGCCTTTCGGGCACTGATTCGCCGCGAACTGGACCCTGGTGCAGATGGTCTTGATGTGCCGCTGGTCGAGGAACTCGGAGTGCGGCAGGGCAACGGAGACCCGGGCGATGTTGGCCTGGCCGGGGGCCTGGGTCAGGGTCGCCGTCAGCGCCGGGTTGGCGTTGCGCCTGGTGCCGCCCTTGAGCCTGAGCTTCAGCTTCGGGGCGAACCTGAGGGCATCGCAGTTGCCTACCTGGAAGCGATTTGACGGGTTCGCCGTCGCCCCGTCAGAGCTGACGATCGCGGCCGAGGCCGACATCACTTCGCAGTTGGTCGGGTTGAGCCCGAACTGGCCCCGGTCGACCGAGATCGCCACCGAGCGAACCTTCAGCGGGATGCCCTTGAGGATCGTCGGGATCGGATCCGACCGGACCGTCAGCTGCGCGGTCTCCGGATCGACGTAGATCGGCGCCCGGACGACGACGTTGCCGAGATCGAACGGTCCCGCCAGCGCCGGAGTGATCACGACCGAGCTGACCGGCGCGCCCTTGTAGGGGCCGGCGAGATAGACGTCGCCGCTGACGTGGAACGGCTCCGAACCGACGCCCGAGGCGGTGTCGACCGAGCCCAGGCGGCTTGCCCCCGGGCAGCTCGGTGACGCCTTCTCCTCCTTGCCGGTCTTGCCCGCCGCCGCGGCGATCTGCCCGTCGGAGCAGTAGGGGATCCCGGCGAGCTTGCCGGTCACACCCGGAGGAAGGGTGAAGTTCAGCTGGCGCAGTTCCTGTTCGCCGTCCTTGCGGTCGACCTTGATGACCAGCGGCGCGTAGCCGCCGGCGATCGGGTTGCCGGTACCCGCTTCGAAGCGCGGCGAGAAGGGACGCGCGCCGGCCGAGCCGGCGCAGTTGCCGGAGACGTCGAAACCGTCGCTCGTCTGCGCCGGCGGCCCGGATTCAGGCGCCGACCAGGGAGTCCAGGTGCCCTTGGTCTCGTAGCGCCCGCAGACTTCGGGAGTCGCGAACGAGGAGCGTGGGCCACCACCCGGGAAGCGCAGGATCAGGTCTTCGAACGCCAGCTGCGGGCTGTAGTCGAAGGTGGTCGTAATCTGGCCCGTAACCGGATCCGTGCTCACCTCTCCCGGCAGCTTCATCGTGATGCCGGACTTGGCGTCATCGATTACGAGGTAAACCGCGAGCGTGCTGTTGAAGGGGTTCTTATCCTGAGCGGCCAGATAGACGTGCCCGACCAACGGGTCGGCGAGGAGCGGCGTCAGCACTTCGACGGTGCCGAGCTTGGACCCATCGGGACAACTCGGGGAATCTTCGGTGAAGCGCATCGGATTGGGCAGCTCGAAGCCGTCGCCCATGTAGCCGATCTGCGCTTCGCTGCAGGCCTGCAGGCCGCGGGCGACCGAGGGGTTCAACACGAGACCCGAGGGCAGCTTGGCAACGGTGCGCTTCAGCTGAGGCTCGGCCAATCGAGCTGGATCGGTCAAGCCTGCGGTGGGCAGGTGGAGGCGGGCGGTGATACCCGTCGGCGAGGAGCCCGTGGTGGTGGATGGCTGGAACGTAAAGCCGGGATGGAACTCAAGGGCCTCGCAGCCCGCCACAGGCTCGACCGGGACATCGGGGGCGCTGACGAACTCACCGACCTTCTGCCAGGCGTCGGCCTCCAGGCTCACCACCGGCGTCTTTCGTTTCTGTTCGGTGCAGGCGGTCGGGTTGGACAGAAGCGCCTGGCCCGTCCCTTCCCTCGGTACGCCTTCGAAAGCCGCGAAGGCACCGAAGAGCTTCTGGTAATTGGCGTTGTTGGACGCGGTCAGCCGCACTCCGTAGTCACCGTCGCTGCGCACGCTGGCGAGAATCGTCTGCAGCGGCAGCACCAGCCTGGAGCTGAAAGCCGCCGGATAGCCCTTCGGCGGAACGTTGTTGTAGAGGCGCTGTTCTTCGAAGTTGATGCTTTCCTCGACCGTGCCGACGTAAGGAGAGAGGTAGCCAATCGACATTTCGCGGTTGCAGTCCACCTCGGTGAGGTTTCGGTTGTCTGCGACGAGAGCCTGTGGGCAGCGTTTGGTCACCATGGGATTGCCGACAAACCCCGGCTGCAGGTCGACGATCACCCCGTGCGGATCGGCGGCTGGAGAGATCGCGCCGCTCTTGGTCCTGACCGTGTTGACCATGAAATAGGAGGCGGCGCTATATGGATGCCCGCCGGCCTGCACCGAGTTACTGCCATCGGCTTCGTAGGCGCCGGCCCACATCGCCGCCAGGCCGAAGGTCGCGGGCTGGTTGGAGACCACGAACGGCAGCTCGAAGACGTCCCCGGTCGGGTCGCCAGCGCCGGAGATCCTCACTTCCGAACTGGCCGTAAACGGGGCGCCGGCCTGCACTTCAACCGGGACGTTGAGAACATTGGGGTTCGGCGAGAGCGCGCCGACCGGGCGCGTGGTCACGCAGGTGACCGAGCTTTGGCCCGCTTCCGAGCCCGGACACTCCCATTCTTTGCCTTTTGCAGGCCCGGAGGTGACGATCCCCGCCGGCAACGGGCCGACCGTGACGGTGGTCTGGCCGAAGCTGGCTTTGGCGCCGATATTGGCGGGAATGACCACGACCACTCCGGTGCCGGGGCCGCCCGGCACGGTGGTGAAGCTGCGAACTATCTTGTGCTCGCCGACCAGGGCGCTGGCGTCGGAGCTGAATTGCTCGACGTCCTGATCGGCAAAGGGGCCACCATAGGCGATGAAGTAGGGGTGTTCGGCGTCGCCTCCAGGGCCACCGGAAACCGTGAAGGAGCCAGGTGCAAACGAGGGCGAGGCTTCCAAAGCTGCCTGCAGTTCGGCGGCACTGGCGTTGAAGGAAGCCGGGGAGCTGACTCCGCTGACGACGAAGCTGATCGTTCCGGAAACGTAGTCGGCCGTGGTCGCCTTGGTGGTGGTCAGGGTGCCGGCGCCAACCTCGGTGACAAAAGTCCTGGGGGCGATGCCGGTGCCGGTGATGAGATCGCCGACCTGTGCGGTGCCGGTGACGGCGGAGAGTTTCGTCGTGAAGACTTTGACGACCCGATTCGCGGTCCCGCTCGCGGGCGATTCGGGAGCGTTGGAAAGGGTCACGTTCGAACCGGCGGTGACGCAATCCGCCGAGCAGGAAAGAATTGTCGTTTCCGCCGGAATTCCGTTACCGGTCACCCGGGCGCCGACTTCGTAGCTACCGCTGACGATTTTCGCCACCGGGTTGTCTTTTTCGACGTTGAGGACCCCGTTGGCGGTGACCGGCGTGCCCTCGCCGTCGCCCACTTTGCGAGAGAGGGTGAAGGTGCCGCCTTCGGCTTCGACGATCACCCGCTGCACCTCCGACTGGTTCGGTGGCAGGTTGGTCGGTGCTGAGACCGCCAGCATCTTCCAGGCGGTCTTCGGTGCCGGCGCGGGGGCCGCCTGTGCGGTGGCGGCGACGATCCCCAGTGCCGCGATCGTCAGGGCTAGGGTGCGAATCGTCTTCTTGATCTGTCCCTGGCTCTTCACTTTCCTGCCCTCCGGTCAGCGCCGGCGGTTCGGCCGTGCTTTTGCTTGCCCTTGCCCTTCTTCTTCTGCTTCTTCTTGTGGTGCTTCTTGTGCTTCTTCTTGTGCTTCTTCTTGTGCTTCTTGGCCGCCTGCTTGACATTGCCGGGCCCAGTGAAAGCAGCACTGGCCGGACCGGGGACCGTTCCGGCGGGACCCTGGCCTGGGCCCTGACAGGCACCTTCGACATCGGCGTCGCAGGGCGCCGGTGGGGGCGGTGGCTCGGGGAAGCCGCCGCCAACGCGGGCGGTGTAGACGGAGAGCCGTTCGTCGGGGTCTTCCCAGGTGAGATTCTGCGGGCTGACCAGGTAGACGTCGCTACCGTCGGCCGAGGCGCCGACGAAATATGGACGGGGCCCGATCACTTCGGGAAGTTCGCGCACAAGCAAGAACACCTGGTCGTGCGACCACTCGTAAACGTTCTTCCGACCTTCGCCGGCCCCCGGGGCGAGGGCGTCGCGGGAGCTGAAGTAGACCTGGGGCTTGCCGTTTCGGACGACGAGCGAGCGGACCGTGGTTAGCTTGAGGATGTTCTGCTTCAGCGTTTCCAGGGGCTCGTGGTTGGGATCGAGGGGCGGGGCGCCATCGGGTCGGCAGGACACGCAAACCGTCGCGCTCCGACCACCCTCCGCGTCATACAGGTAAGCCGCCCAGCCGCCCTTGCTGTCGTAATCGGTGACGGCTCGCCTCGACTCGAACAGCAGGTAGCGGCCGTCCGGGCTGACCCGGGAAGCCCACCCGTTCCAGCCCTCCGGGTGAATCGCCGCAGCGCTGAATTCCTCGGGGACGTCGCCGATCGTGCCGACGAAGGCGATATCTCCATTCGCCGAGCTGCTGTAGACGGAGTAGGTGTTTCGTTCCTCGTTCTGAGCCAGGGTGTTGCCTTCTCCGACGATGAACTGGCCGCGGGCGGCAAAGTAGGCGCGTGAGCCGTCCTCCGATGCGCCGAGCAGGCCGGCCACCTCGGCACCACCCGCCCTGGGGTTGATTGAGAAGTCGGTCAGTTCATCGGTTTCGAGGTCATAGCGGTAGAGGTCGGTGCCAGCGGGGCTCGATTCGGCCGTCAGTCCGGCACTGGCCATGAAAAAGACGCTCGAGCCATCGGGAGTAGCCCACAGGTAGGCCGGGTCTTTGTCGGGCGTGGCAGTCTCCGAAAGGGAGATGTCGCGGACAGTGCCACCGTCTTCGCGGACGAAGATGCCGGGTTTGCCGATCTCTTCGGGATTCGGGCTGAACTGGCGCGTAGCCGTGAAGAAGACACGGGAGCCATCCCGGGAGACCGCGTTGTAGCCGGCGGGCTCTGCCGCCACAGCCACGTCTCCGCTCGGCCCGGGAACAACGCCGGCGTTCCGTAACGTCCCCCCACTCCATTCGTAAAAACCGGTGTCGGGAATGCCCGGATAACGAAATTTGGTGGAGAAGACGAATTTCTCGCAGTCCTGGGAAGCGCCCCCAACCTCATAGAGGGCTACGTCGTTTTCGGGCGCAAGATTGGTCACCGCGGTATAGGAGCCGTCCGGGTTGAACCGGTAGAGGCTGGACCCGCCGCGTTCGGAGAGGTCGCGGGGGCCCGGGTCGTCGGTCAGCGGCTGGCCGCTTTCTCCAAAGGCGCAGGCAAGGTCGTCCGACAGCCATCTGGTGCGACCCGAGAGGCTGGAGGGACCGGTTTTTTCGTTGCGGGCGACGATCGGGGTGCTGATCTGGGTCGACGTCCAGCCGCTCGCGTTACGACGGGCGCCGTAGAGGACTTCATAGCCCTTGGTCGCGTCGGGATAGCCCGATTCGACAACGTAGGCGAGGGCACCGGGACCGCTCGGAGCCGCCTGGAAGTCGAATTCGAGCGCCGGCCCGGGCATCCCCGGAAACGCGATTGAACCGGAATCGCGCCGCGAGACCAGCTCGAAGCAGCGCCCGTCGGGCAGGCCGCAGGAGTTCAGCGTCTCGAGCGTCCGGTCCGGGCTGACGGTGGTTCCGCCAGGGCCCGAGGCGATCACCCGGTAGTGCCAGGTGCTCGCGGTCGACAGGCCGGAGATCGTGGCGCTGACTCGTACCGGCTGCTGCCCCGAGCCAACCGGTTCGAACCTGGCCGGGGTGACGTTTCCGTAACCTGCCGTCGCCCCCCACTCGAAGCGATAGGAGGTGGCGAAGCCGTTTGGATTGATCCTGGCTTCGAGCGTCGCCGAGTTCTGGCCGGCGCCCCCGGCGCGGACCTCGACGATCTGCGGTACCCCGAAGGTTTCGAAGATCCTTTCTTCGCCGGTCCGGCTTTCCTCGGAGTTCGTCGAAACCAGGCGGTAGCGGTAGCGGGTCGACTCCTGCAGTTCCCCGAGTGGCGCGCTGACTCCGTGGGGGCTGAAGTCCGGCGGAATGTCGCCCGCGGACGGACTACACGGGGCGACATGTTCGTATTCGTCGTTGGTGGTCAAACCCCATTCGAAGAAGCATTCGGTGTACTGCTCTCCTTCGGGACGAAGCATGCCGTTAAGCGTGGCGGTACTGATGCCGGTGACGGACGCAGCCGTAGTAACCGTCGTCTGCGCGGTCTCCAAAACCTCGTCGGCGCTTCGTTCCATGCCGTTTTCGTTGCGGGCGGCAAGTCGGAAAGCGTATTTTTGTCCGTTCGGACTGAGGCCGGAAACCGTCGCGTGGACCGTATGCGCTTCGGAGTCGGTCGGGATCGACTCTTCGCACGGCACCGTGAGGTCGTCGGGACCATATTCAAAGAAGCATTCGGTGACTTCGATCCCATCGGGATTCACCGAGCCCGACAGCCTCGCCTGACTACCGGTGACATCGGTGGCCGGATTCGCTGTGACGGTTGGCACGACGGCTGGGTCGCCATAGATGAAAATCGGGGTATCGGGAATACCTGGGTAAGTCTGGGTGACGTAGAGGTTGCCGTAGTTATCGAAGGCGGCATCGGCAATTCTGCGTTGCTCCCCTGGTTCGTCGAGGACCGTACGCGACAGCACAGCTCCAGCCGTATCGCCGGCACCGTCGAATTCGACCATGACCTTCGGGCCACTGCCAATGATCGGGTTGCCGCTCGTGGGATCGACCGTCACAGGCCCGGAGATCCCCTCGACGAATTTGGTGAACTCGCCGGTTTCCTTGTCCACCTTGAGGGTGGCGGGACCGGGGTTTGCCCCGGAAGCAGTGATGAAGATCGAGCCGGCCGAGGGACCGGCCCCCAGCGCCATCTCACAGGCCGCTTCGTGCTCGGTCTTGAAGTTGGCGCTGTTGTCGGCGTTGACCGGTATAGGGCCACTTGCGACGTACTTGTTGATTTCGAGGTTCTGCGCGACGTAGACCGCTCCAGCGGAATCGACGACAACGCCGCAGGGCGCGTCGAATTTTTTGGTCCCGGCCGCCGTGAGCTGGCCCAGGTATCTGCCTTCGGAGGAAAAGATGTCGACCAGGTGCGATTTGCTCTGGGTCACGTAGATGTTGCCGTTGGTGGGGTCGACCGCGATCTGTCGACCTTCGTTGAGCCCGTTCTGGGGAGTTTTGTCGCAGGAGGCCGGTTCTTCGGAGCAGGGCTTTTCCCCCGGTCCCGCTTTGCCATCGATCGCGTTCGTGCCGAGGGCGGCGAAGATGGCGGGGGTGCCGTCGGAATTGAACCGCTTGATCACCACCCCCGCGGCCAGGTCAGTCGGTTTGAGGTACCCGCTGATCAGCAGGTCATCGGTCATAGGGTCGACGACGATGGAGTTGGGATAGACCAAATTTGGTTGTTCGGCCGACCCGAAGACCCCCTCCACGGACCGCTGGTACTGCGTGGCCGAGGCGCTGGCCGCAAGCAGCAGCCCGAGCGCCAGGGAAACCAGCAGGGTGCCGATACCGAAACCGCGCTGCCCTGCGCTGCTCATCGACCCACCTCGATCGCAACCGGCTTACCGGCGCCGTTGATGCGGAGCCTGTAATGCCCGGGTCGCAGATGGTTCAGCACCGCTTCCAGGCGCCTGGCGGTCGTCTTGCCGTGCCTCACCGACCTGCCACCCTTGCGCAGGCTCCACCTCAGGAGCGGGCGCTTGCTTGCCTTGGGTTGCTGCACCTTGCAGGTGACCTTCTTGGCGTTCTTGACCCTGCAGGTCACGGTCACCTTGCCAGCCGGGCCCCGCTTGCCCTGGGGGCCGGCGACGCCTTGCGGCCCGGCCGCTCCCTGCGGCCCGGCTGCACCCTGCGTCCCAGTGGGTCCCTGGGGGCCACTGGGGCCCTGGGG
>CAMPIP010000066.1 GCA_946886425.1 uncultured Actinomycetes bacterium | reverse complement strand
TACCCGAACCACGGCCTCATGCCGACCACGTTCGGTGGTGGCCTCGCCATCGCGAGCGACGACTTCACCATCGAGGCGGACGGCGTCGCCGACTTCAACTCCTACGAGGACATCGCGGCGCGGATCATGGCTGGCGGCGAGATCCTCGTCGCCGACGCGGTCCCGCTGCGCGCCGGCTACCGCTTCGATCAGGGAGCGGACAGCCACGCCATCTCCGGCGGCCTCGGCTACCTCGGCCGCGAGTTCTCGATCGAGGGCTCGGTGCGGCCCAGCCTCGACGCCCTCGCCTTCGACGCGACCGGGGTGACGATCGTCGGCGAGTACGACTACGCGGTCCACGTCCATCTGATCGCCCGCGAGCAGGTGGACGTGGACGCGATCGAGGCGGTGCTCTCGCACGCCCAGCCGCTCGCCCAGTGCGCCCGCTTCCTGCGCGAGCAGCTGCCCGAGGTGGAACGCCGCAGCGTCAGCAGCACCGCCGCCGCGGTGCGGATGGTCAGCGAGTCGACCCGGCCCTGGGCGGCTCTCGGGACCCAAGTCGCCGCCCAGCTCTACGGCTGCGAGGTGCTGCGCGAGGACGTCGAGGACGAGGCCGGCAACACGACCCGCTTCGTCTGGATCGCCCCGGCAGGTACGGAGCCGGAGGGTTCCGGCCCCTGGAAGACCTCGCTGGTCTTCTCCGAGCTCGGAGCCGACCACCCGGGCGCCCTTGTCGAGGCCCTGCAAGAGTTCTCCTCGCGCCAGGTCAACCTGACCAGGATCGAGTCGCGGCCGCTCCGCCAGGGCCTCGGCCGCTACATGTTCTTCGTCGACCTCGAGGGCGGGGCCGAGGAGGGCCCTGTAGCCGAGGCGATCTCAGCGCTGCGCGCGAAGGCGGAGTCGGTGCGCATCCTCGGCTCCTACCCGCGCGCCTGAGCGCCCGGAACCCTCCCTCGGCCGCGAGGGCGGCCCCGCCCCCTACAATCTTGCGCAGCCATGGCACGCGTCCTGGTACTCAACGCAACGTATGAGCCGATCAACGTTTGCACGCTGAGACGCGCCGCTGTGCTGCTTTTGAAGGAGAAGGCCGAGCTGCTCGAGCAGAAGGCAGGTGCCCTCCACTCGGAGCGGATGACGATGGAGCGACCCGACGTGATCCGCCTCGTCAACTACGTGCGGATCCCCCGCGAGGCCCACCGCCGCAAGATCACCCGCCGCGCCGTCCTCGCCCGCGACTCCTGGACCTGCCAGTACTGCGGCTCGACCAAATCCGGCCTCACCGTCGACCACGTCATCCCCCGCTCCCGCGGCGGCAAGTCCGTCTGGGAGAACATCGTCGCCGCCTGCGCCACCTGCAACCGCCGCAAGGGCAACCGCCTCCCCCGCGAGATCCACATGCACCCGAAGACGAGCCCCAAGGCCCCCGAGCCGACCGTCTTCATCCAGGTGGCCAGCCCGAAGATCCCCCAGAACTGGGAGCAGTACTTACCGCAGGCCGCTTAGATTTTCTTAGTCTCTAAGAGCGACCGGGCGCCGGGTTGGGGTCTCCGCTGGCTTAAGACCCAACTCTTTGGCTGTCCCGGAACCGCGGCTTCCCCAGCCGCAGCTTGCCGATAGTCCAAGCATTTTTCTTCGAGTTGGTCGGCCTCGTTCTCCATATATAGGAGCAGAGTCCCGATCAGCTCATACCGGTACGTTCGCTGACTTCGCTCGGCTACCGATCTAACCAGCCCGTCTAAACGAAGCGTGATTGGCGAAGGCATCCTGATAATCACTGGCACCCCCCGGAGCCGCACACGCGAAGGACGCACCGGGCGGTAGTAGGACTTGTAGTCCCACAGCTCCTTAAGAAACCCGAGGTCGGAAGGATCGCAGCGGAGGATCAGCGCACAGATGATCTCCGCACGGCTAGTAGAGAAGCCGCCGTCCGCGAGTGTGCTGATCCGTGCGTCCAGGATGTCGACGACCTCGTGGGGGAGCCATTGCATCGTTGGCCATTTTGGGCAATCACGCATGCGTCGAGTCGGACGCAAATTCCGCGTATTAGCGAGTTTGGATGGCGTCTTCAAGAGAATTTATATTGCAGCAATATTGTTTAGATCACGTCAAAAAGCCGAACGCTTGCGCGCGCACTTTGCGGATGAGACCGAACCCATTGACGTCTTTGCTGCCGCGACTGGGCTCGGGTGCCGGGTCGCCCCCCCTCAGACGATCAGCAAGACCGGAGTCGTGGAAGCGGATCTCAGACCGGACACCAACCGGGATCGCTTTGATATTCGCGTCGACCCCATTCCCCGACGCGGTTGGCGAAACACCCCTGAGTCGATCCGCCCTGCTCTTAGTCGGCATCGATTTCGATTCCGTGTCTGCCACGAGCTGGGGCACACTTTCTTCTACGAGAGGGGACCAGGAGGGCCGCGCCGTAGTCGTCCGATAGGGGCCAGCGAGGAGGCCTGGTGCGATGAATTCGCACGCTCTCTCCTGGTACCCCGCCGCGCAGCAGAAGGGGCGGCAGTTGATGCAAGCAGTCCCTTTGATCTTCAGGCCCAGTTCGACGTATCCCTTGAGCTGGCCGCTCGAGCCTTTGTCTCCGCACATCGAGGGGTCGACGCCGCGGTCTGGTTCTGGGCTCGCGACGCTGAGATAAATCCCTCGTCCCTGCTGCAGCAATGGACCAACGTCCCGATCCCTTCTCTTCGCCCTTGGCGCGAGGCAGGAATTACGGCCCAGGCAATTGCGAAAGGTCACGCAACCGGGAAACTCCCTTGCCTCAGGCGGCCAGGCAAACGGGTTCATGGATCCGTCCGATTCGATCCAAAACGGCGCCAGCTGCTTGTGATTGCCCAACGCTAGCCACCGCGAGTACGCTTGGCCCTTGCTTTTATTCTCTCGGCGATCGGCTGGAGCTCGGCTTTTAGATCCTCGAAAGTGAGATCCCCCGACGAGCGATGAGCGACCTTCTGCGCCTTCTCGTCGGCCAGGAGCTTCTCCAGTTCGGCCTCCATCTCCGGCTCGTCGAGAAGATGGGCGCCTGCGAGCGCCAGGGGCCAGTCAGTGGGACGCTCGGCTAAGGGCGGGCGGTGCATGTCCCACTCAAGACCCATCAACTCGGCAAGACGGGACAGCACTGCGGGCTCTAGGCCCTTTTCTCTGACATGGCGGTGAACAAAGACCGTTACTGCCCATAGGTCTTCGTGATCTTG
The DNA here is from genome assembly GCA_946886425.1 of uncultured Actinomycetes bacterium. The sequence goes on along the minus strand of CAMPIP010000066.1, from coordinate 8,116 downwards.
GTAGATATCTCGCCCGCGATCAGAGTAGCTATTGAAGGGAGCGATTCCCTCGCCGAAATCGACCAGGACTTCGGCGACCTTAAGGCGCATTTTTGGGTTCGGCACCCACACCACCACCTGCTCCTCGGGGACACCGACGAACGCCGCGGCCTTCTGCTCGAGTGCCCGCCGCTTCTCGCGATCGCCGAATAGCTTGAACACCCGGTCCCGGACCGCCTTTCCTTTCGTCTGGGCGGCCCTCTTGTAGAGCCGCCGATCGAGAAGGTCGCGCGCGAGTGACCGCACTCGATGATCAAGGGGGGCAGAGTCCCGAGCGGCATCCGCAATACCTGCCAGGTATTCGAGAAGTCCATCGTCCCCTAGTTCGCGCAGCCGAATCTCCATCGCCGCTTTGACCTTCATATCCAGGGCTTTCTTGGCCGAAGGGCCACGGTCCCTTACGTATGCCTTCTTAACCTCCTGGGAACCTAGGCGTTCGTCGATTGCGTGCTCTACCTCCGCACTTCCCTCACTCCGCGCCTCGGCAACCCAAAGGCCGTCCGACCAGAGCTCAAGTGCCTTACCGAGCATCGAGTCCGCGGCCAGCTTGCCGTGATGAACGATCGCGCGCTCCTGCAGCTCGTACCGGTAACGGAGATGCTTTAGGAGCTCGGAAGAAATGTCGTGGCGGTTGCGCCCATTGTGCGAAATGCGCAGAGCCATTCGTTCCGGGTGGTGCCCCGCCTCATCTCCGTCTGGGTGCGGCACTACATAGAAGGCCGTCATGAAACGTTGACCAAGACCAACGGGCAATCCGGTGTACGCATGATCGCGAGGGAGGTAATCCAATAGGTCCGCGCAGATCGTATTTCCAACCAGATCGGCAACGAACGGGTACTTTTTCAGTTTGGCCAACTGCTCGTCCGCAGGTGAGTCCTTCGGTCGCTTGGCCAAAATGATCGCCTCGAGGGCGAGCCGTAACTTGCCGCCGGCGAGAATTTTCTGCACCGTCTCGTGCTCTGCGCTATTGCTGGCCCCGAGTTCTTTCCAGAAGTCCCCAAAGCGATCTTTGTTCTCATCGTGCGGATCAAGAAGCTTGAGGTCGTCCTCAATCGTGTGTCCGTATGCCACGTGACATATGTCATGAAGGAGAGTCCCGATTCGCGCAAGGACGATCGTCTCCGCCACCCGCCATTCAAAAGCGTCTACCTCGTCGAAACGATTTGCGCTCCTCCCTGGACGAGGCTGATCTTTGTACTCGCCTTCCCATTGGGCAAAAAGATCGCGGTTTGGCTGCCGGCCGTCCCGCTGCCCCAGGATGATGTCGAGTAGATCTTGGACCACCCGAAGTGCCCCGAGCGCGTGCGAGAACCGGGTATGAGTGGCGCCCGGGTAAACCAGGTGAACCATTCCTAACTGCCTGATTCTCCGCAAACGCTGAAATGGAGGGCTATCAACGATCGCCCTCTCAAGTTTGGTGAGGTAGATGTCCCCGTGGATCGGGTCGGTGATGACCTTGTCCGGCCTCAACCACTCGGGTGGGATATTCCAAGGCTCGGCCTTCCGTAACTCTTTCGTAAGTCCCCACTGCGGCATGCACGCCTCCTTGATCGAGCGCGGGAATCTACTCGACCATCTTCAATCTAGAGAAAGAATGCTTGCGTACTGAAGCGTTTCCCGGCGGTGGGCGCTCCTTATCCTGGCGCCGGGTTTCTCACTTCGTTGGTGTCGCTCACTGAGCTTGAGCAACACCCAAGCGATTGGCCCCGACCAGGAGGCGCGGGCCTACTCGCCCGTGCCGTCTGCCGAAGCCTCGGGCAGTTCCTCCGCCTGCGGCTCCTCGCCATTCGCCTCCCCTTCGGATTCGACCACCAGGGCCACGGCGCTGACGACGTCGTCGTCCTTGATGTTCATGACTTTGACGCCCTGGGTGGCGCGGCCCATCTGGGAGATGCCGCTTACGGAGGTGCGTTGGACCATGCCGTTCTGGGAGATGAAGAGGAGCTCCTGGTGCTCGCCGACTATGAGGGCGCCGGCGAGGCCGCCCTTCTTCTCGGTCAGCTTGGCGGTGAGGACGCCTTTGGTGCCGCGACCCTTGACGGGATACTCGGAGACCGGGGTGCGTTTGCCATAACCGTTCTCGGTGACGACGAACAGTTCGGTGTCGTTGCGGGCGATGTCCATCGAGAGGACGCGGTTGTCCTTGCCGGCGACGTTCATGCCTTTGATGCCGCTGGTGTCGCGTCCCATCGACCGAACCAGCTGCTCCGAGAAGCGCGAGGCGTGCCCCGAGTGGGAGACCATGAGGATGTCGTCTTCACCCGAGGTGAGCCGCACCTGGACCAGCTCGTCGTCGTCGCGGATCTTGATCGCGATGATCCCGTCGGCCCGGATCGGCGTGTTGTAGGCGAGGAACTCGGTCTTCTTGATCAGGCCCTTGGCGGTGGCGAAGGCGAGGTACTTGTTCTCTTTGAAATCCCGGGTCGGGATCACCGTCATCACCTTCTCGCCTTCGCGCAGCGGCAGCAGGTTGTTCAGCGAGCTGCCTTTGGCGTTGCGCGAGCCCTCCGGCAGCTCGTAGACCTTGAGCCGGTAGACCTTCCCCCGGTTGGTGAAGAACAGCAGGTAGTCGTGGGTCGAGCTGATGTGGAGGTGGGCGATGTAGTCGTCCTCTTTGAGGTTCATTCCCATGACCCCGACGCCGCCACGGTGCTGCTGACGGTAAGTCGCCAGCGGCAGCCGCTTCACGTACCCGGAGGCGGTCAGCGAGATCACCATCTGCTGGTCGGCGATCATGTCCTCGATCCCGACGTCGCCCTCGAAGTGGGCCAGTTCGGTGCGGCGCTCGTCGCCGTAGGAGTCGACGACCTCGTCGAGCTCCTCCTTGACGATCGCCATCACCTTCGCCTCGTCGCCGAGGATCGCCCGCAGTTCGCCGATCCGCTCGATCAGGTCGGCGTGCTCGGCGCGGACCTTGTCGGCCTCGAGCGCGGTGAGGCGCTGCAGGCGCATGTCGAGGATCGCCTGCGCCTGCTCGCGAGAGAGATCGAACTGGGACATCAGCCCCTCGCGGGCCGCGTCCGGGTCGTTCGAAGCGCGGATCAGTTTGATCACCGCGTCGAGGTTGTCGAGGGCGATCAGCAGCCCCTCGAGGATGTGCGCCCGCGCCTCGGCACGGCGCAGTTCGTACTGGGTGCGCCGGGTGACCACCTCGCGCTGGTGCTCGACGTAGTGGTGGATCAGCTCCAGGAGGCTGAGGGTCCGCGGTACCCCGTCGACCAGCGCCACCATGTTGGCGCCGAAGGTCGACTGCATCGCGGTTTTCTTGTAGAGGTTGTTGAGAACGACTTTGGCCGGCGGGCCGCCGCGCTTCAGCTCGATGACGAGCCGCATGCCGGAGCGGTCCGACTCGTCGCGAAGATCGGAGATGCCCTCGAGTTTCTTGTCGCGGACGAGGTCGGCGATCTTGGTGATCAGGCCGCCTTCGCCGCCCTTCTTGACCATGAAGGGCAGCTCGGTGACGACGATCGCCTCCTTGCCCCCCTTCAGCGGCTCGACGTGGGCCCGGGCGCGGACCTTGATGCTGCCCCGCCCGGACGCGTAGGCGTCGCGGATCCCCTCGCGGCTCATGATCCCGCCGCCGGGGAAGTCCGGGCCCTTGACGTGCTCCATCAGCCCGGCCATGTCGATCTCCGGGTCGTCGATGTAGGCGTTGACCGCGGCCGCCACCTCGCGCAGGTTGTGGGGCGGGATGTTGGTCGCCATCCCGACCGCGATCCCCGAGGTGCCGTTGACCAGCAGGTTCGGGAACCGCGCCGGCAGCACCAACGGCTCCCGCGTCGACTCGTCGTAGTTGGGACCGAAGTCGACGGTGTCGGCGTCGATGTCCCGCAGCATCTCGGTGGCGAGGCGGGCGAGGCGGGCCTCCGTGTACCTCATCGCCGCCGCCGGGTCGTCGTCGATCGAGCCGAAGTTGCCCTGTCCGTCGACGAGCATGTAGCGCAGCGAGAAGTCCTGCGCCATCCGTACCAAGGTGTCGTAGATCGCCGAGTCGCCGTGCGGGTGGTACTTACCCATCACCTCGCCGACGATGAAGGCGCACTTGCGATACGGACGGGTCGGCTGCAGGCCGATGTCGTGCATCGCGTAGAGCACGCGGCGGTGCACCGGCTTGAGGCCGTCGCGAACGTCTGGCAGCGCCCGCCCGACGATCACGCTCATCGCGTAGTCGAGGTACGACGAGCGCATCTCCTTCTCGAGCTCGCGCTCTTCGATACGTCCGGTCAAAGCGTCGAGCGCCATCAGCCAATAGCTCCTTCAAGGGATTTGGGTGCGAAAGCCAAGCAGGTCGGGGGACGCAGGGAGGAGAGATGAGGGGAGCGCACATCGGTGCGTGACCTGAGACGAACGGCCGAGGACCCCGAGATGCGCCGATTTGCAGCGCCCAAATCAGACATCGAGGAATTTCACCTCTTTGGCGTGGTCCTCGATGAATGCGCGGCGAGGACCGACCTGGTCGCCCATCAGCATCGAGAAAATCTGGTCGGCGGCGGTGGCGTCTTCGAGGGTCACCCGGGCCAGGGTTCGTGAGGCCGGGTCCATCGTCGTCTCGCGGAGCTGTTCGGCGTTCATCTCGCCGAGTCCCTTGAAGCGGGTCAGCTGGACCCCGTGGCGGGCCAGCTCCAGAACAGCTCCGCGCAGCGCCTGGAAGGACAGCGCGACGTTGTTGCGGCCGCCGTAGCGGACGGCGAACGGCGGCCGCCCGACCTGTTTGAGCAGCGCCTCGTGCACCTCGACGAACTTGCGGTAGTCGTGGTGGGTGAAGAGCTCGGCCGGCAGTCGGTGGGTGCGGGCCAGGCCGCTCTTGCGCTCGATCGCCTTGACGACGAGTAGGTCGTCGGTGCTCTGCAGCACCTCGGTGTCGAAGGCCTCCGCCTCGTCGTTCGGACCCGAGAGCAGCTTCGCCGCCGCCCCCGTCGACGCGACGCCCTCGTCGAGGAGGTTCGACTCCTCGAGGAAGCGCACCGTTTCGTGGCCGAACTCGGCCTGCAGCGAGGAGCCCCAGCCCTCGTACTCTTTGGAGCGTCGTACGTAGGCCTGCCAGCGGCTGCTGGTCAGCTTCTTCGTATCCCTCAGCGCGTCCTCGAGCTCGAAGTCTTCGAGCTTGTCGCGCAGCAGCAGCTCCTCGAGTTCGGACTCGCGCTCCAGGTAGGTCTCCTGGTTGCCCTGTTTGACCCGGTAGAGAGGCGGTTTGGCGATGTAGACGTAGCCGGCGTCGATCAGCTCCGGCATCTGCCGGTAGAGGAAGGTGAGGACCAGGGTGCGGATATGGGCACCGTCGACGTCAGCGTCGGTCGCCATCACGATTTTGTGGTACCTGGCGTCCTCGAGGTTGAACTCGTCATGGACGCCGGTCCCGATCGCCGTGATCAGCGCCTGCACCTCGTTGTTGGCGAGGACCTTGTCGATGCGGCTCTTCTCGACGTTGATGATCTTGCCCCGCAGCGGCAGCACCGCCTGGGTCGAGCGGTCGCGAGCCTGCTTGGCCGAGCCACCGGCGGAGTCTCCCTCGACCACGAAGATCTCGGCCAGGCTGGGGTCCTTGACCGTACAGTCGGCGAGCTTGCCCGGCAGCGTCGAGTTCTCCAAGGCCGACTTGCGGCGGGTCAGGTCGCGGGCCTTGCGGGCGGCGTCGCGGGCGCGGGCGGCGTCGACGGCCTTGCTGATGATCCGGCGCGCGTCGCTGGGGTTCTCCTCGAGGAACTCGCCCAGCTTGCGGTTGACGGTCTCCTCGACCAGGCCCTTGACCGGCGGGTTTCCGAGTTTGGTCTTGGTCTGCCCCTCGAACTGGGGGTCGTGCAACTTCACCGAGATCACCGCGGTCAACCCCTCGCGGACGTCCTCGCCGGCGAGGTTGTCGTCTTTCTCCTTGAGCAGACCTTTGTTGCGCGCGTAGGCGTTCAGCGTCCGGGTCAGAGCGGCCCGGAAGCCGGAGAGGTGGGTACCCCCCTCATGGGTGTTGATGTTGTTGGCGAAGCTGAAGATCGACTCCTGGTAGGAGGCGTTCCACTGCATCGCCAGTTCGACTTCTCCGGCCTCCTCCTTACCCTCGAAGAAGATCACCTTGCGGTGCAGCTCGTCCTTGTTCTCGTTGAGGTGGCGGACGAAGTCCTCGATGCCGCCGTCGTACTGGAAGGTGACGCTGTTGGTGGCGCCACGCTCGTCGATCAGCTCGATCTTCAGGCCGCGGGTGAGGAAGGCGGTCTCGCGCAGGCGCTCGGCCAGGGTCTGGAAGTCGAACTCGATCTCCTCGAAGATCTCCAGGTCGGGCAGGAAGGTGATCGTCGTGCCGTGGTTCTTGCTCGTGTCACCCTTCTCCAGGTCGGCCTGCGGTTTGCCGCGCTCGTAGTCCTGAGTCCAGACGTGCCCGTCGGTCTCGATTCGCAGATGCAGGCGCTCGGAGAGCGCGTTGACGACGGAGACGCCAACGCCGTGCAGGCCGCCGGAGACCTTGTAGCCGCCGCCATCGCCGAACTTGCCGCCGGCGTGGAGGACGGTCAGCACGACCTCGGCCGCCGGACGACCCTCTTTCTCCATGACCCCGACGGGGATCCCGCGTCCGTTGTCGGCGACGGTGCAGCTGTTGTCCGGATGGAGGACGACGCGCACGCTGTCGCAGTGACCGGCCAGCGCCTCGTCGACGGAGTTGTCGACGATCTCGTAGACGAGGTGATGAAGGCCGCGCGACCCGGTCGAGCCGATGTACATCCCCGGTCGCTTGCGGACCGCTTCGAGCCCCTCGAGAACGGTGATGTCTTTCGCACCGTACGAGTCGTTGGCTTTGTTCTCAGGCAATGAGTCCCTTCCTATCGACACAGAAAACCCCGACGCCTGGAGTCCGGCTCCACACTGGTCGGGGCGTAAAACAGGTTGCCATAAGAATACCAGTCGAGCACTTCGGAAGACCTGGCTCGGTGAGGAGAATTGCCTGCAAATCCTGCATAAACCGTCACGAGTTGCGAGCGTTTCTCAAACGGAATCGGAGCCCCCGCGGCGCCAGCTCCCCCAGCTCCTCTCGGAGGCGCTCCAAAAGCTGCCCCTGCATCAGGTCCAGCTCCTGGACCCAGACGGCCTCGGCGCACTCGACCGTCACGGTCCCGTCGCGCTCGGAGACCGGCTCGGCCACGGCGGCGACCCGCTCGCCGACGGCCGCGCTCCAGGCTGCCTGGACCGCGGCGAGTCCGGTCCGCGGCGCCGCCCGGTCCCGCGCGGCGCGAAAGGCCGAGACCGCCGGGCGGGGTGCGCGCCGGTGGCTCATGCGGCGAGGGCGTCCCGAATCTGGGGCGGCGGCATGCGGACCACCGTGGTCTGGGCCGCGGGCGGCAGCGACTCCTCGTCGGCGGCGGTGATCAGGGCCTGTCCGTCGTCGCCGAGCCGGGCCACGAGCCGCTCGCGGCGGCCGGGGTCGAGCTCGCTCATCACGTCGTCGAGGAGTAGCAGCGGGGTCACACGGCGAGCCGCCAGCAGGACCTCGCGCTCGGCGAAGAGGAGGGCGAGGAGGGCCGAGCGCTGCTGGCCCTGCGAGCCGTAGCGCCGCAACGAGCGACCGGCGGCGAGCACCTTCAGCTCGTCGAGGTGCGGGCCCCAGGAGCTGCGACCGAGCTGCAGGTCCTGCTGGCGCCGCTCTTCGAGGCCAACCCGGATCTCCTCTGCCGTGCCCTCTGCGCGGGGCGCGTACTCCAGCTCCCCCCCACCCTCGAGCCCGAGCTCCTCGGCGGCGGCGGCAAACGGCGCGCTCAACTCGACGATCGCCTCGGCGCGGGTGGCGACGAGAGCCGCGGCGGCCTCGGCCAGGGTCGCGTCCCAGACGTCGAGCTGGCTGGGGCTGCCGCCGGTCGCGGCGATCCTGGCCACCAGCGCGTTGCGCTGGGCCAGCGCCTGGCCGAAGCGCTTACGCAGCTCGGAACGGGCCGGCCACCGCGCGGCGGCGAAGCCGTCGAGGTGGGCGCGTCGCTCCGACGGCGGGCCCTTGATCAGCGAGAGCCGGTCCGGCGCGAAGACGGCAACCCGGCCGATCCGGCGACCCTCGCTGCGGCTGACCGAAGCGAGCAGGCTCCGCTCGAGCCCGTCCTCGTCG
>CAMPIP010000065.1 GCA_946886425.1 uncultured Actinomycetes bacterium | reverse complement strand
CGCCTCGGCCGAGCGGAGGTCGCGCTCGACCCTCTCGCGGTGGGCCTTGGCCTCGAGCTCGGCGGCGAAGCGGTCGGTGTCGAGAGCGAGCTCCGCCGCCACCTCCAGCATCGTCCCCTCGGCCAGTCGCGGCTGGGCTCGGTAAAGGGCGTCGTAGTAGTCCCAGAAGCGGCCCTGCGCCGCCGCCGCCTCGCTCGCTTCCGCGGCCAGCGGCGCCAGCGGGTGCCGCTCCGGGATCGGCAGGTGCCGGAACCCGAAGACGAGCCGCTCCCCCAGCCGCTCGCGAACCCGCCGCAGCACCGACTGGGCGCCGAGGCAGAACGGGCACTGGAAGTCCCCGAACATGGCCAGCTGCAGCGGCCGCTCCAGATCCCCCTGGAGGTGGTCGGTCGAATCGAGCGGCGGGGTCAGCTTGGCGTCCACTCGGCAGGATGTTATGCCCGCATGGCCCACGTCGAGTCGATCCTGATCCTGATGCTGGCGGCGGCGCTGCTCGTCCGCGTCGCCGAGTTCGGCAAAGTGCCGGCCCCGATCGTGCTCGTCCTCGGCGGCCTTGGGATCGCCTTCGTCCCCGGCCTGCCGGAGATCGAGCTCGATCCCGACATCGTCTTCCTCGTCTTCCTGCCGCCGCTCGTCTTCTCGGCTGGGTGGCGCACCTCGCCGCGCGAGCTGCGCGCGGTGATGCGGCCGCTGGCGCTGCTGTCGATCGGCCTCGTGTTCGTTACCGCCGCTGTCGTCGCCGCGGTCGCCCACGCCCTCGTCCCGAACCTCGGCTGGCCGGAAGCGGCGGTGCTCGGAGCGGTCCTCGCCCCCACCGACGCGGTCGCCGCGATCGCCGTCTTCCGCCGCATCGGCGGCCCCGAGCGGGTGCGGCTGCTGGTCGAAGGCGAGTCGATGATCAACGACGGCACCGCCCTGGTCATCTACCGGATCGCGATCGGGGTCGCGACCGGCGGCGCCTTCGCGCTCGGCGACGCGGCGCTCGAGTTCCTCGCCGTCTCCGCCGGCGGCATCGCGATTGGCCTCGTCGTCGGCTGGCTGGCGATCCGGGTGATCCGCCGCCAGACCGACACCAGCCTCGTCGTCGTCCTCACCCTGCTGACCGCCTACGCCGCCTACATCGGCGCCGAGGAGGCGCACGTCTCCGGCATCCTCGCCGCCGTCGTCGCCGGCCTCTACGGCGGCTACTGCGCCCCCCGCGCGGTCGACGCCGACACCCGGCTCAGCTCCGTCGCCTTCTGGGACACGCTGATCTTCGGCCTGGAGATGACGATCTTCGTGCTGCTCGGCGTGCAGCTGCCGGGGATCGTCGACTCGCTGGAAGCGAGCTCCGGGGTCCGCGACATGCTGGTCCCGGTCGCGGCGATCGCCGCCGCCTCGATCGCGACCCGGCTCGCCTTCGTCTTCGCGATGCGCTCCGACGCCGGCGAAACCCTCGGCGAACGCTTCGCCGTCGGCTGGAGCGGGATGCGCGGCGCCGTCTCGCTGGCCGCCGCCCTGGCGGTGCCGCTGAGCGTCCCCAACCGGCCGGAGATCATCTTCCTCACCTTCGCGCTGATCCTCGTCACCCTGGTCGGCCAGGGGCTCTCGCTGCCGTTCGCGATCCGCAAGCTGCGGCTCGAGGAGCCGCGCCGCTGGAGCGACGAAGAGGCGGTGGCGCGGATGGAGGCGGCCCAGTCGGCGCTCGACCGGCTCGAACAGATCGAGGGCGAGGAACGCGCCGCCGACAAGCAGCTGGAGCGGCTGCGGGAGCTCTACCGCCGGCGTTTCCGGGTCTGCGCGGCGATCCTCGGCGGCGAGGACCAGGAGATCGCCGGCCGCGAGCAGCGCCTCGCCGACTACGGCGACCTGCGACGCGAGCTGATCGGCGTCGAGCGCGACACTCTGCTGGCCCTTCGCGGCGAAGACCGGCTGCGCAACGCGACGATGCGCCAGATCGAGCGCGACCTCGATCTCGAGGAGGCGCGGATCAGATCCTGAGTGCGGTTGTCCCTGGTCCGGCTATGCAGGACAAGTGACAACCGCACCCCTCAGGCGAGGAAGGCGCGGGCGCGGTCGGCGACCAGCTCGGGCATCTCGTCGGCGATGAAGTGCCCGCAGCCCCCGACCAGCTCGACCCGCATCTCCGGGGCGTGGCGCTGGTAGCCGGCCAGCATCTCCGGTCGCAGCACGAAGTCGTCGGCGCCGAAGACCAGCAGGGTCGGCGTCTCCAGGTGGGCCCGTGCGTAGCGGCCACGGGCGATCGGCAGTGCCTCGCGCCAGTTGAAGACCCGGTACATCTGCACCGCCGCTCGGGCCCGCGCCGGTTCGGCGTAGCTGTCGGCGAAGGCGCTCAGGGTCGCCTCGTCCCAGACGTCTTTGACCTCGGAGCCGCCGACCAGGACCCGGCGCACGAACTCGCCGCCGACGTGGAGCCGGTAGCCGAGCCCGGGCGCCAGCACCACCTGCTGGTACCAGAAGCGCCAGGCCTGGGAGACGATCGGGCGCAGCCGCACCCAGGGCGGGACGATGTTCAGCACGAAGAAGCGCTCGAAGCGCCGCGGCTCCCGCAGGCAGAGCAGGAACCCGACCCAGCCTCCCCAGTCGTGCCCGACCAGCTTCACCCTCTCCAGGCCCAGGGCGTCCATCACCGCCAGCACGTCGTCGGCGAGGTTCTCCTTCTCGTAGCCGTCGCGAGGTGCGTCGGTCCAGCCGCAACCGCGCAGGTCGAGCGCCAGGACCCGGTGGCGGTCGGCCAGGGCCGGCATCAGGTGGCGCCACTCGTACCAGTGCTGCGGCCAGCCGTGCAGGCAGAGGACGACGTCCTCGCCCTGGCCGGCTTCGGCGACGTGGAAGCGCAGGCCGCGCGCCTCCACCCAGCGGTGGGTTACGCCCGCGACCGCGGGCGGCTCGCTCGACACCTCAGGCTCTGCTGGTAACGCCGCCCTCGCGGAACTCGACGACGACTTCCTCCATCGTCGTCGCGTTGCAAGGGACTCCTTCGGGCCACGGTTTGACCGGCTGCTCGGAAAGCGTCTTGAGGCCGTTGCCGCTGATCACGATCACGGTCACGTCGTCGCGACCGATCTCGCCGCGCTGGGCGAGCTTCATCGTCGCCGCCACCGTGGTGCCGCCGGCGGGCTCGGTCAGCACGCCCTCGGTGCCGGCCAGCAGCTCCATCGCTTCGAGGATCTCGCCGTCGGGCACCATCGCCGCCGAGCCGCCGCGGCCGCGCACCGCCTCGACCACCAGCGGCCCGTCACCGGGAGCGCCGATCGCCAGCGAGTGCGCCAGCGTCTCCGGCTGCTGCGCGACGATCTCCTCGCTCCCCTCGATGATCGTCGTCGCGATCGGCGAGCAGCCGGTCGGCTGGCCGACATGCAGCTTCGTGGCCTCCGTCTCCGCCAGGCCGAGCTTCCCGAACTCGACCAGTCCCTTGTGGACCCGCGAGGAGAGCGTGCCGCCGGCGGCCGGCATGACCACGTGGTCGGGCGAGCGCCAGCCGAGGTCCTCGACCAGCTCGTAGGCGAGCGACTTGGCGCCCTCGGCGTAGAACGGCCGCAGGCTGATGTTGGTGAACGGAATCCCGGTGTTTTCGGTCAGCTCACGACAGGCCCGGTTGGCCTCGTCGTAGTTGCCGTCGACCTGGATCACCTGAGCGCCCAGGGCGCGGCAGCCGCGCGCCTTGGCCCGCTCCAGGTTGGCCGGGTAGAAGACGTAGGGCTTGATCCCGGCCGCGGCCGCCAGCGAGGCGGTGGCGGTGCCGACGTTGCCGGTCGAGACGCAGCCGATCTCGCTCGCGCCCAGCTCCAGGGCCCGGGCGACGGCCATCCCAACCACCCGGTCCTTATAAGAGAGCGAGGGACGGTTGGTCGAGTCGTCCTTGACATAGAGATTGCGGAGGCCGAGCTCGGCGCCGAGCCGCTCGGCCCGGATCAGCGGCGTCTGGCCGGCGAACCGGGCGACCCGGTCGGCGGCGGCGCGGCTGGTGATCGGCATCAGCTCCTCGAAGCGCCAGACGTTCCACGGCCGCTCGCCCATCGGCAACTCGGCGAGCCGCGCTTTGGCGAGCTCGTAGTCGTAGGCGACGTCGAGGCCGGTGTCGCACTGGGGACAGCGGAAGGTCGTCTCCGTCAGCTCCGCGTGGAAGTCGCAGCGCGGACAGAAAAGTTCGGTGGCGCAGGACCTGGTTCGCCGCCCGGTGGGCATTCCCCCCAGATGCGGATCTACCGCGTCACTCATGACTCCTCCTTTGCCGCCGTGGAGCCGGCCACGCGGGCCATTCCCTCCTCCAGCGCTGGTCCGTTGATCGCACGGGTATAACAGATAGACAGGCAGCGCTCAATGCTTCCTGCGTAAATATTCGGTGACGTAAACATGTCCCTCGACAGCAAGGTAGCGGACCAGCCGGGCCGTGTTGGCGACTTTGGTGAAGTGCACCCGACCCGAGCAGGAGGTAGCACCAATCGAAAGAAATGTATCGTCTGTAGCGTCGCTGTCCTCTAAGTCGGGAGAAACTGCCGCTTTTGAGCCCCCAGGAGCGTTTCGCCGCCAATCTGCAGAAGGCCCGTGCCGACGCCGCCATCTCCCAGGAGGAGCTGGCCCGCCGCTGCGAGCTGCACCGGACCGAGATCTCCCTTCTGGAGCGGGCCGGGCGTGAACCGCGCCTGGTGACGATGATCAAGCTCGCCGGCGCCCTTGACACCACCGTCGCGGTGCTCACCGAGGGGATCTCCTGGCAGCCCTCGCGCAAGCGCTTCGATGTGAAGCGCCCCCCTCGCGCCAAGAGCTGACGGGCGATCCGCGGCGCGTCACCCCCGACGCGCCGGGACGATGCAGGGACGGGGCGACGCCGAGCATCTCGGCATCACCGGGAATCATCTGATCCCGGCTCCTCGACTGGTCCTCCTTTGCCACCCCAAGGCGGTTTCCCGGTCCTGCGGAAGCCCCGCCCCTGTCACCGGTTTGATCGCCCGGCAGGGCAATTCATAACACACCGGTGTGTAACAATCAAGCCGTCTTATCTAATCAACTGGACTCTTGATCGAGGCCGAGTTCAGCTCGAAGGAGCGGGCTCCTCCACACCGACCGGGATCGCCGCGGCCTCGGGCCAACTGCCCACCAAGTCGGGGCCGTCATCCCTGCCGGAATCGATCAGCAGCTGCTCGGCGACGTGGGGAGCGAACGGCTCCAGCGCCTGCGCGAGAAGCACCAGGGCGGCCACCTGGGCCTCCGCATCGGCGCGGTCGAGCTGGCCGCGGCGCTTGACGACGCGCTTCTCGAAGTCCTGGATCCGCTCGAAGAGCCGGGTCAGGTTGCGGATCGACTTGTGCATCTGCAGGGCCGCGGTGTCCTCGGTGACTCGCTCCAGGCCGTTGTCGCACCATTTGCGCAGGCGGTCGCGCATGTGCTCGGTGTCGGCCGCCGCCTCGGGGTCGTGGGCGTGGCTCCCCAGCGCGGCGAAGCGGTCGTGCGAGTAGGTCCAGAGGCCGCGCAGGAAGCGGTTGGCGAAGCGCAGCGCCCCGTCGCTCCAGTTGAGGGTCTTGGCCGGGCCAGCCGCGTAGAGGACGGCCAGCCGCACGGTGTCGGCGCCGTACTGCTCGACCAGCTCATCGGGGTTGACGACGTTGCCGAGGTGCTTGCTCATCTTGCGGCCGTCGGCGATCACCATCTCGTGGAAGAGGCAGCCGGCGAAGGGCTCGCCCTCGGCCATGAACTCGAAGGGGCCGATGTCGCGCAGCGCCTTGGTGACGATCCGCTGGTCGAAGACGAAGCCGCCGCTGTCGCCGCCGGCAACCAGCCGCTCGGAGGGCAGCCACTTCTTCAGGTCCGGGTGGGTGAACATCTGCTCGGCCCGGTCCTCCGGCGGCACCGCGGCGGGGACCCAGAGGAAGAGCGCGTCGAAGTGACAGTCGAGGGTGTCGGTCTCGCGTTTGGCGGGCTCACCGCACTTCGGGCAGGCGACGTCGACGAAGTCGGGACGCTCGGCCAGCGGGTTGCCGTCGGCCCTGGGCAGCATGTCGCGGGGCAGTACCACCGGCAGATCGGCCTCGGGCACCGGCACCGGCCCGCAGCTCTCGCAGTTGACGATCGGGATCGGCGTGCCCCAGGAGCGCTGGCGCGAGATCGAGAAGTCGTTGGCGCGGTAGCGCTTCCCCTCGCGAAGCCCCTCGACCGGGGCGAAGCTCGGCGCCTCCTCCTCCGTCTCGGCGGGCGGCTCGAACGCGACCCGCTCGACCCGGGCGGCGAGCTCGGCGTCGGCCTCGTCGACCGCCGGGATGCCGAGGCTGGCGGTCGGGCCAAAGCGGGCGTCGACCAGCGGCGAGACCAGAACCGGCAGCGCGGCGCCGTCCGGGCCGGGGATGGACTCGCCGGTGTCGACCATCGGGACGGCGGCGGCGTCGCGGGCGCTGCGCTCCCAACCGCCGGAGCGCAGCTCCTCGAGCGCCTCGCGGACACCGTCGCCGGCCGCCCACTCCCCCACCTGGGGATGACGCGGCGAGAGCAGCACGAAGGCAGCGCCGGCAACTGCCTGGCGGTGCGGCGTGAAGACGGTGAGGCGGCGGCCGTCGTCAGCATCGAGATCGAGCTCGACGCCGTCGGCGCGGCCGAGGATGTAGCGCTGGGTGGCCAGCGAGAGCTCGTCCCACTTGCCGCTCTCCTCGAGCGCGGCGAGGTTGCGGTCGTTCTCCTCCAGGTAAGGGGTGATCTTCAGGAACCAGGTCGGGCGGCGGATCAGCCGCACCTCGTTGTGGCAGCGCCAGCAGCGGCCGTCCTCGACCTGGATCGAGGCCAGGGTGGTCTGGCAGGTGTCGCACCAGTCGACGGTGGCGTCGTCGCGGTAGACCAAGCCCGCCTCGAGCAGGGTCAGGAAGAGCCACTGCGACCAGCGGTACTGGCCCTCGTCGGAGCTGTAGAAGACGCGGTCGTAGTCGAAGGAGAAGCCGAGTCGTTTCATCTGCTCGAGCATCCGCTCGCCGCACTGGGCGACCCACTCGGCCGGCGGGATCTGGCGCTCGATCGCCGCCAGCTCGGCCGGCAGGCCGAAGGCGTCGAAGCCGAAGCCGAGCAGGACGGCGTCGCCGCGGGCCCGCCGGAAGCGGGCGTAGGCGTCGCCGATCGAGTAATCGCGGACGTGGCCCATGTGCAGGTTGCCGGAGGTGAACGGGCTCGACGGCTTCACATAGACGTGGGGCCGGTCCCCGGCGGTCCGCGGCGCCTCGAAGTCACCGCGCCGCTCCCAGACGGTGCGCCGGGCGGCCTCGATCGCCGCCGCGTCGTAGTTCGGCTTCGCGTCGCTCATCTCCGCCCCAAGGCTAGCCGAGGGTTGCCACGCATCCGTGCGCGGGCATACGCTCCGGCTGTCTGCCTACGAGACGGCCCCGCGGTGCGGCAACACCACGGGGCCGGGCCGAGACCTGAAGAGGAGGTCCCAACATGCGGGAGAGTAGAGAAGCGCTGGCCATGGTCGAGGGCAGCTGCCCCCGGAGCGACCTGATCGCGGCTGTCGACGCCGCCGAAGGCACCCCGGAGCCGCTGCGGACAAGCCTCGAAGCGATCGTCGAGCTGTCGGAGGAAGATGCCGGGGCGGCACGCCAGGCGCTCTGGCGCCTGCAGGCCGACTGGCCGACCCTGGAGCGCCTCGAGCGCCAGGTCGGCGGCCAGCCCGAGCAGGCGGCCCTGCGCGTCGGCGCGGCGATTCATCTCGCCAGGGCCGAGCTGTCCTCCCCGGACCCGCACCTGCGCCAGCGCCTGCCCGAGCTACTCGATCTCCTCAAGGCCGAGGGCCGCTAACCCGGTTCTGCCTGAAACGTCCAGAGCTTGTTGCCCAGGAAATTGAAAGGCATGACCGCGGCAACGGCGATCGCCTGGGCGGTGAGGGCGCCGACGGCGGTGCCGGCGACGATCGCCTCCAACACCGCCAGGTTGAGGATCAGGGAGAGGGCGCTGACGGTGAGGAACCGCATCGCCTGGAAGCTCGCCCTCCCCTCTCCGGCACCGAAGGTCCAGTAACGGTTCCAGAGGAAGTTGTTGGTGACGGCGACGCAGAAGGCACCGATCGCAGCCAGCGAGTGATGGGCGCCGAGGTTGCCGTCGAGGAGGGCGAAGACGGCGAGGTTGACCACGTAGCCGGAGCCGCCGACGACGGAGAATTTGAGCAGCTGCAGCCAGCTGGCGCGCTGGCGGGCGGCGGCGCCGACGCGGTAAGCGAGCTCCCCGGCGCTGCTCATCCCTCCTCCTCCGGGCTCGAGGGCGCGGTCCGCGCTTCGGCCCCGAGCCGTGCCCGGGTTGCGGGCGGGGCGTCGATGACCACGGCGTTTTCGCCGAATCCGGTCGGCAGGGCGTCGAGGGCTTGGAAGCGGAGTCGCATCGGGTGGCGGGATACGTAGCGGTTGAGCGTCAGCCGGTAGAGGCGGACCGTCTCGACGAGTCGAAACGAGGGCGGAAGGTTAATCGGCTGCCCAGCGGAGACCGGCTTACTGAACACGTCCACCTCCCCTACCCGTTCGGCGCCCCCGTACATCCGCAACGCCCGATCGTCGAGGTACCAGCGGATCGAGTCGCTGGCCAGCTTCCAGCTGACGATCGCGCGGGGGCGGGTCGGCGGGCCGAGGTCTGCGGTCAAGGTGCGGAAGTCCGGGCGCTGCAGGTTCGGGGTCCGGGTGACGTGAACGTCGAAGGCGAGCCAGTAAGCGCAGAGCGCGACCGCGAGGAGGATGCCGAGGCGGCGGGCGGCGGCGGTCGCGAACCCGATCGAGGCGACGGCGGCGAGCGGGACCAGGGCCGGCAGCAGGTTGCGCTCGACCACGTAGTCCTTGCCGATCAGCGCCGCCATGGCCGCCAGGGCGGGGACCCCGAGGCCGAGCATGAGGCCGAGGCCGGCGCCGCGACGCTCGCGACGGCTGCCGAGGACGAGCGCCAGCAGCACGCCGGCGCCGAGCAGCGCAAGCGGCACCACCGCGTAGCGGTCGCGCGGCGGCTCGGCGATCACGTGGCCGGTCTCGCCGATCGCAAAGTTCGCCAGCGTCTCCCAGAGGCGCTCGCCGAGAGGGCTGTTCTCGATCCAGCCGATGTGGGTCGGGTTGACCTGCGAGGCGAGCAGCGGCAGCAGCGCCAGGCCGGTGGCGAGGACCGCCCCGAGCGCCGGCAGCACCGCCCGCCAGCGATCGCGCAGGGCGAACAGCAGCCAGGCGGCCTCGATCGCGACCGCGAAGAGGGCGAAATAGTGACTGCATAGAGCGAGCGCCGAGGCCAGCGCCCAGAGGCCGAGGTCGCGGCCGCGGCGGCTGTCGAGGGCGCGCAGGAAGAAGAGCAGCGAGAGCGCGGTGAAGAAGACCAGCGGTGCGTAGGAACGGGCCTCCTGCGAGTACCAGATCAGCATCGGGTTGACCGCCAGCATCCCGGTGAGGACGAGGCCGGTGCGCCAGTCGGCGAGCTGGCGGCCGATCAGGTAGCCGAGCGGGACCGTGGCGACCCCGAACAGGGCCGAGAGCGAGCGCAGGGCGAACTCGTCGCTGCCGAACAGCTTCGCCCAGGCCCAGGCGAGGACGTAGTAGAGGGGCGGGTTCGACTCGCTCCACTTCACGGCGTCGAACATTTCCCCGAAGCTGCCGGGGATCACCCGCATCGCCGTGATCACCTCGTCGTGGTGGTAGGCCTGCAGGTCGAGGGTCGCGAAGCGCAGCGCGGCGCCGACGGCGGTGAGGGCGAGGACGCCGATCAGGACCAGCGAGCGGTTCGAGTCGCTAACCGACACAGGACTCGCCCCGCCGCGGGTCGCGCGGGCCGTAAGAGGGCGGCCGGGCGGCCGGGGCGGCACCCCAACGGCGATCGGGGCGCGGCGAGAGACGGAAGGAAAGCGTGGCCCCGCGGGCCAGCTCGCAGTAGGTGGTCCAGGGTCGCGCGTGGGCGCGCCCGTCGAGGCGCAGCGAGTCGACGTACGGGCCGCGGCCGGAGGCGAGGATCAGGGCGCGGCGGCGGTCGGCGAGCCGCAGCTCGGCGCGGCCGAAGAGGGGGCTGGAGATCGCCAGCAGCCCCGTCCCCGGCACCTCCGGGTAGAGACCGAGGGCGGCGAATACGTACCAGGCCGAGAGCGTGCCGAGGTCGTCGTTGCCGGGGTAGCCGTCGGGAGAGGTGTCGTAGAGGCCCAGCGCCCGCCGCACCGCCGCCTGAGTCTTGTACGGCTGGCCCATCCAGTCGTAGAGCCAGGGCGTGTGCAGGGTCGGCTCGTTGCCGAGCAGGGCGTGGTCGGTATGGGTGCCGCCGGGGCCGGCGTTGAGCTTGCGGAGGAAGCGATCCAGACGCCGGGAGGCGGGGCCGGCGCCACCCATCCGCGCGATCAGCCCGGCCGGGTCCTGCGGGACCGCCCAGGTGTACTGAACCGAGTTGCCCTCGACGAAGCCGCCGCCGCCGACGTTGTCGTAGCCGGTCAGGAAGGAGCCATCGGCGTGGCGCGGCTCGATCATGCCGCTGGCCGGGTTGAAGAGGCGGCGCCAGTTGGCGGCGCGGCGGACGAACTCCCGGTAGGTGCCGTCGTCGCCGGCCAGCGCCGCCATCCGGGCGACCGCGAAGTCGGCGACCGCGTACTCGAGCGTGGTCGCGGCCGAGCCCCAAACCGCCTGGGGATCGCCGTAAATCGAGTTGGCGTTGCGGACGTTGGCATCGATGTCGAAGGGCAGGTACCCGAGCCGCAGGTATTCGGACAGGCCCTGACGCTGGACGTATTCGCCGTTGGCGCTTTCGCACGGTTCGGTGGCGCCGCGCAGCATCGCCGCCAGCGCCGCGGCGCGGTCGAACTGGGCGCCGAAGGCTGCCGCGGAGGCGAGCGCCGGGGCGGCGGGGTCGCCGACCATCGTCATGCTCTGGCCGTTGGCGTAGGACCAGCGCGGCAGGCAGCCGGTCTGGGCGGCGTCGTCGAGCAGCGAGCGCATCAGGTCGCCGGCCCGCTCCGGCGCCAGCAGCGCCAGCAGCTGCACCTGGGTGCGGTAGACGTCCCAGCCGGAGAAGTCAGCGTACTTGACGTAGCCGCGGGCCCGGTGGACTTGGCCGTCCATGCCGGGGTACTCGCCGCCGACGTCGCTGAAGGTCCGCGGCGATCCGAAGACGCGGTAGAGCGCCGTGTAGAAGGTGTCGAGGAGCGGGTCCGGCCCGCCGCTGACGCGGGCGCGGCCGAGCGCCTGGCGCCAGCGCTGCCGGGCCGCGGCAACGATCGCCCCGAAACCGTGGCCGCTGCTCTCGGCGGCGAGGTTGCGACGGGCGCCCTCGACGCTGACGAAGGAGACGCCGACCCGGACCGCGACCTGGCGCCCGCGGCGCGTGTCGAAGGTCGCGTAGGCGCCGGCCTGGGCGGTGGTGCGGGGG
>CAMPIP010000064.1 GCA_946886425.1 uncultured Actinomycetes bacterium | reverse complement strand
GTGCGGGGGAAGCTCCGGGTCAGGGACAGGGTCGAGAGCGGCGCCACCTGCGACTCGGGCTTCGTCGGGTTCGCGACCAAGCCCGCGCACGGATAGCTGACCCATCGAGATCCTTGCCCGGCCCCTCGGACAGGGAGGCGAGGCTTGGGGAGCAGGTAGAAGCGCGACTGACTACGCACTGGTGCCCGAGTCGCTCCAGCTCGCCAGAAACGCCTCGGTCCCCTCGACGTCGAGCGGCTCGGCGAAGAGGAAGCCCTGGCCGCTGTCGCAGGCCTCGTCGCGGAGCAGCGAGAGCTCGTGCTCGGCTTCGATGCCCTCGGCGAAGGTTTCGATCGAGAGGGACTTGCCGAGCTGGACGAGGCTGCGGATCAGGGTCAGGCCCTCCTGGTTGCGCTCCAGGCCGGTGATGAAGGAGCGGTCGATCTTCAGGGCGTCGACCGGAAAGCGCTGCAGGTGGGCGAAGGACGAGTAGCCGGTGCCGAAGTCGTCGATGGCGATCTGCACGCCCAGCTCCTTGATCGCCCGCAGCCGCTCAGAGGTCTCCTCGACGTTGCGCATCAGCGCCGTCTCGGTCACCTCGATCGTCAGCGCTTCCGGGTCGAGGGCGCTCGCCCCCAGCGCCGCGAGGATGTCACCCACGATCTCGTCGCTGTCCAGCTGCCGGGCGGAGACGTTGACCGCCATGGCGATCGGGTAGCCGGCGCGGCGCCACTCGGCCGCCTGCGCGCAGGCCTGGTCGAGGACCCAGCGCCCCGTCTCCACGATCAGCCCGGTCTCCTCCAGCAACGGGATGAAGGTGTTCGGCTGCAGGACGCCGCGGCTCGGATGCTGCCAGCGCAGCAGCGCCTCGACCCCGGTCGGGCTCATCCGGCCGAGGTCGATGGTCGGTTGGTAGGCGAGGAAGAACTCGTCGCGCGCCAGCGCCTCGCGCAGGTCCATCTCCATCTCCATCCGCTGCTGGACTGTCTCCTGCATGCCGCTCTCGAAGACCGCGAAGCGGTTGCGGCCCTCCCACTTGGCTCGGTACATGGCGATGTCGGCGTGGCGCAGCAGCTCGTCGGCGCTGCCGCCGTTGGCCATCGCGATGCCGACGCTGGCGGTGACGCTGACCCGGGTCGACCCGTTCGGTCCCAGCTGGAAGGGCGGCTCGAGCACGTCCAGCAGCCGTTCGGCGACCAGCGCGGGCCCGGCCGCGAGCGAGAGGTCCTCGGAGACGACCACGAACTCGTCGCCGCCGAGCCGGCCCAGCGTGTCGGCCTCGCGGGTCGCCGCCTCCAGCCGCGCCGCCACCCCCCGCAGCAGCTCGTCGCCGGCCGCGTGGCCGAGCGAGTCGTTGATGTCCTTGAACCTGTCGAGGTCGATGAACAGCGCCGCCGCCGGGGTGCCGCTGCGCCGCGACCGAGCCAGCACCTGCTCGGTCCGGTCGAGGATCAGGGTCCGGTTCGGCAGCCCGGTCAGCGAGTCGTGGGTCGCCATGAAGGCCAGCTCCTCCTCGCGGCGGGCCAGCTCTTCGTCGGTCCGCTTCCGCTCCGCCTCGAAGCACTCGCACATCCGCACCAGGCTGAACTCGAGGCTGAGCTGGAGGATGTTCATCGCCTGGGCCAGGGACTCCTCGCCGGTCCCCAGCCGCTCTGCCCGCTCGCGCAGCACCTCGGCCATCGCGTTGCGCCACCAGAAGCAGCGCCAGGTCACCTCGTCGAGCGTCGCCGCCCGCCGCACCGCCAGCTCCCCGAAGATCTCCCAGGTCTCGCGCCCGGCCTCGATCGCCACTCCCATCGGCTCGCCGCAGATCCAGCGGGCGACAGCGAGGGTGGAGCTGCGGCTGATCCGTTCGAAGCTGTCGCGGACGACGGGATCGAGGTCCTCGCCGGGCCCGGTGCTCTCGACCGTCCGCTCCAGCACCTCCTCGACGGCGTCCTTCAGCGCTTCGCCAAGGCGGCAGCGGTCCTCGCCGCAGGACTCTTCCAGCGGCGACGGCGGCTCCGGCCGCCCCGTCGCGCCTCCTCTCAGCTGACTGGTCCCCGCCATCGCCGCCTCAATCGGCACTGAGCAGCGTTTCTTGAGGGGAACTGGACGAGTTCCCGAGACAGATTGTCTGCGGGGCGTGGCCCCTGGGGATGAACGCGATCTCGCGCACGCGGTGCCGCATCGGCGTACCATTGGTCCCATGAGTCGCTCCGCGCGCACCCTGCTGGAGCCCGGCCACGAGGCCGAGTGGGCCGCGATCAATCGCGAAGAGGCCGCCCAGCTGCGCGCATCGAACCTGGCGCTGTCCCCCGCCCAGCGCCTCGAGCAGGGCCAGAGGCTTTCGCAGCAAGCCGTATCGCTTCTGGTCGCTTCCGTGAAGGCGGGAAATGTCCCAAGACGAGCTCTCTGGACCTGACCTCGCGGGCGTCGTTGCCGACGCCGACGCCGTCGGGCTGCCGTATGTGGTGATCGGCGGCTTCAGCGTGATCTTCCACGGCTACGTCCGAGCAACGAAGGATTCCGACCTTCTCGTGCCCGACGGCGAGGAGGCAAACGAAGCGGTCGTTCGCTTCCTCGGCCGGATCGAAGCCACCCGTTTCCAGGACGGCCGAGTCCTAGGCGACGAAGACGTCTTTCGTGGGGAGCATCTGCGGGTTAACAGCCGGCACGGGATCATCGACATCATGCGTGGCGGGCTGCCGCCGCTCGACTTCGACACGGTTGCCGAACGCGCCGACACGATCGAGTGGAGGGGACAGCAGGTGCGGGTCGCGTCGCTGGGGAGCGTGGTCGGCTTCAAGCGCCTCGCGGGGCGGCCGCAGGACAAGGTGGACCTCAGCGAGCTCGCGGAGATCCACGGCGAGCTGCCGATCGAGCCGATCCCCGGCCTCGATTCCTGACCCGGCGGCCGCCACGGGCTACCGTCTCGGTGTGCCTTCGGACCTCCGCCTCAGCGTCCTCGACCAGACCCCGGTCCCGGAGGGGTCGACGGCCGCCCAGGCGCTTCGCGACTCGGTCGACCTCGCCCAGCTGGCGGACCGGCTCGGCTTCCACCGCTACTGGGTCGCCGAGCACCACGGCGGCGGCCTCGTCGCCGGCCCCTCGCCGGAGGTCCTGATCGGGCCGATCGCCGCCGCGACCACCCGCATCCGGGTCGGCAGCGGCGGGGTGATGCTGCCGCATTACAGCCCGCTCAAGGTGGCGGAGAGCTTCGGCGTCCTCGCCGGCCTCTACCCGGGCCGGATCGACCTCGGGATCGGCCGCGCCGCCGGCACCGATCCGATGACGACCCAGGCGCTGCAGCGTGACCGCTCCCGTCCGCTGCCCGACGACTTTCCCGAGCAGCTCGAGGAGCTGCTCGCCTACTTCGAGCGCAGCTTCCCCGCCGACCACCCGCTTGCCCGTCTCGCCAACTCGCTTCCCGGCGAGCCCGAGGTGCCGCAGGCCTGGCTGCTCGGCTCCTCCGAACAGAGCGCCGTCTGGGCCGGGCAGCTGGGCCTGCGCTACGCCTTCGCCGACTTCATCAACCCGCGCGGGGCGCCCTTCGCCGAGGTCTACCGGAGCGGCTTCGAGGCGGGGCAGCGGCTCGAGCGGCTGCAGTTGGCAGTCGCCCTCCGCGCCGTCGTCGCCGCCAGCGAGGAGGAAGCCGAACTGCTCTCGCTGAGCTGGCGGATGGCCTTCGACCTGCTCCGTCGCGGCCGCCTCGTCCCGGTCCCGCCGCCCGAGAAGGCGGCCCGTTACTTCGAGCTTCACCCCGAGGCGGAGATGGCCCCGAACGGCCAGCGCCGCCGCTTGATCGGCACCGCCGAGCAGGTCCGCTCCGACATCGAAGCGGCCGCCACCGCCTACGGGGCGGAGGAGGCGATCGTGGTGACGATCACCCACGACCCCGACGCCCGCCGCCGCTCGTACGAGCTGCTCGCCGCCGAGTTCGGGCTGGCGCCGCCCATCTCTTAAGCGGCATTCCAGAGCGGGTTCTCACCTCCGTCCCGCCCTGCCCCGGTCGGTAAACGGCAGGGTTCCCTTGACTTCCAGGAACCAATCTGTTCTCATTTCTCCCTGTTAGATGTACGCGGTAGTTCAGAACCGCGCACGCAGGGAAGCAGTTCACAGGGAAACCGAGCCAAGCGGGCCGCTCTAGGGAAGCGGCCAGCAGAGAGGCTCAAGGGACAAGGAGAAATTGATGCTCTCGAGATTCCGCGAGCAGCTCGGCACCGCCGGCCTGATCGTCGCGATCGTCGCACTCGTAGCCGCCCTCACCGGCGGCGCCATCGCCGCGACTTCAGATTCCGGCCAGGCAACCGCCTCGGCCAAGGGCAAGAGCAAGGCCAAGGCCAAGCAGGGCCCACGGGGCAAGCCCGGCAAGCCCGGCCCCGCCGGCCCGGCTGGCCCTCAGGGACCGGCCGGCGCCAAGGGCGACAACGGCGCCGCCGGCGCCAACGGCAAGGACGGGACCAACGGCACCAACGGGACCAACGGCGCTCCGGGCACCCCGGGAGCAGCCGGCAAGAGCGCCCTGGTCACTCCCTTCGACTCCGAAACCGAACCGGCGGGCAACCCCTGCAACGAATTCGGCGGCGTCGAAGTGGAAGTACAGGACTCGGGCGAGCCGGCCAACGTCTGCAACGGCGAAACCGGGTTCACCGACACGCTGCCTGCAGGTAAGACGGAGACGGGGACTTGGTCCGTGGTAGTGGACGCCCTTGAATTTGCCTTTAACCCCGTCTCATTCAACATTCCGCTCGCCGCCCCGCCTGTGGGGCACATAGCGCCGAACTCCAATTGCCCCGGCACCGTACTTGAACCAAAAGCCGCCCCTGGTCACTTCTGTCTGTACAAAACGGATCCGGCCTTCCCTGCGCTCGAATTCGTTAACCCGACCAACTCGGAACCCAGCGTAAGCAAATACGGGGTCTTGCTTGAAATGTCGGGACCCGCCGAAACCTTCGGTTGGGGCACCTGGGCGGTCACGGCGCCGGCAGCTCCCTAGAGGCGAGTAGATCGACCGAGCCAGCGACGAGACCAGGGGAGAGACCGATGGAGACCATGCAATGTGCAATGAGGGCAGGCCGCGCCAACTTCGGCGCAGCCGCAATCCGCCCCGCCGTGCTTGTCGCGGTAGGAATTGCCCTGCTCGCTCTCCTCGGTCTCGCCCCTGGGGCTCGCGCTGCCCAGACCTTTCCGCAGTTCTCGAAGTTCTGTGGTGACGGAGAAGCCGGGGGCCAGTGTGCCTGGGCCGCCGGTCTGGCTGCTTCGCCGGCCAACGGGCACCTCTTCGAGGTCGACTCCCGCAACAACCGGATCCAAGAGTTCACCCCCTGGGGTGAGTTCGTCAAGGCCTTCGGCTGGGGCGTCGTCGCCTCCGGTCCCGGCAACAAACCTCCCCGCAACGAGATCCAGCAGCTTTCCGTCTCCGCCACCGGCGGTAGCTTCAGGCTGCGTTACGGAGATCCCGCTGGCTCGACGGCGGCCGAGACGGCGCCGATCGCGTTCCAGCCTGGTGTCAA
The DNA here is from genome assembly GCA_946886425.1 of uncultured Actinomycetes bacterium. Next base: position 5,896 of record CAMPIP010000064.1, on the reverse strand, counting down.
ACCGACGGCCGCCGAAGTACAGGCCGCCCTCGTCGATGCACCCCACTTCATTCAGTACCCCGACCCATTTGTACCGGGCGACGTCAACGTCTCCGGTCCGGATGGCGGTCCCTGGTCGATCGAATTTGTCGGCCAGTATGCCGACACCGATTTCGGCGGCGGAGTTAGGACCCTCGCAGTGAAGCAGGAAGACCTGACGGGGGTTGGCGCCGCGGCAAGCCTCACCACGATCCAGGACGGCGGCAACTACGAGATCTGCGTTCCTGCCGACGGCGACGTGTGCCGCTCGGGCTCTCCGGGGAACAATCCTGGACAGCTCGCTGAGGCCCTGGGTATCGCGCTCGACTCCTCCGGCGACCTCTACGTCGTCGACCGTGTCAACCACCGGGTCGAGAAGTACGACCCGGATGGCAACTTCCTGCTCATGTTCGGCGGCGAAGTGAACGAGACCACCGGCGAAGACGTCTGCACCGCCGCCCAGGTCTCCGGCGGCGACGTCTGCGGCGCCGGCACCTTCGGGAATCCGGGCCCTGGCGAAGGACAGTTCGGAAGTTGGCAATTTAAACCCAACCCCAACCCCAACGCATTGCCCAACCAAGGCGACTACATCGACGTCGGCCCCGACGACACCATCTACGTCGGCGACACCGACCGGATCCAGCGGTTCGGCACCGACGGCAGCTTCAAGGGGCAGGTCGAAGGAGCCGTGGCCGGAGAGCTCGTTCAGTCCTTGGCCGTCGGCGGCGACGGCAGCCTCTATGTGGCTTTCGCCAACACCAGTTCAAATACCGTAACCGACTCAAAGCCGAACGTTCGCCGGCTCGATCCCAGCGGAAGTCCGATCGGCCAGCTCGCGGTCCCGAATCCGCGCGGGATCGCGCTCGATTCCGCGGGCAACGTCTTCGCGATCGACCTCGAATCGGCCTTCTCCTCGAAGGTCGTGAGCTTCACGTCGACCGGCAGCCCCGTCGACCTCAATCCCAGCGGTCCTGGAAACGGGCTCGGAGAAGGGACCTTCGAAAGCGCAATCGCCCTTGCCACGACCTCGCCGCCGACCTGCGGCCTCGCGAGCACGAACCTGGCGGTGGGCACTTCCGCTCCAGGGGGGACGACCAAGAACTCCATCAACGTCTTCGGCGGTGCCCCGGACCCCGACGTCTGCCCCCAGCCGGCGGTTCCCCCGACTATCGAATCCCAGTTCGCCAGCTCGGTCGACACCGCCAGCGCCATCCTGAAGGCGGGAATCAACCCGCACTTCTGGCCCGATACCCGCTACGTCGTGCAGTTCGGGACCGGCAAGTGCACCGAAGGCGGCTGCACCATGACCCAGCCGGCGTCCCCAGGATCGCTGCTCACCGAGGACGTCCTCGACCGCGAGGTCCTGACCCGCGCCGTGGTGCTCACCGGCCTGCAGCCGGGAACCACCTACCACTACCGCTTCGTCGCCGAGAGTGGCGGCGGCGGTCCGGTGGAAGGACAGGAACGCAGCTTCCGCACCGCCCGCGCCCAGACCGCGGAAGCCAGCTGCCCCAACACGGCCTTCCGCATTGGTCCCTCGAGCACGCTGCCGGATTGCCGTGCGTACGAGCTGGTCAGCCCGCTCGACAAAGCCAACGGCGACGTCTCCGGGAGCAGGGCATACGGCCTCGCCCAGGTCGACCCGACCGGCCAGCGGATGACCTTCAGCTCCGCCCGCGCCTTCGGCGACGCGCCGGGCTCCTTCCTGGTCAGCCAGTACCTGAGCACGCGCCAGGGCAACGGCTGGAGCACCGCCTCGATCTCTCCGCCGCGCAGCGTCCCCACCCTCTACCCGCTGGGAGCGACCACCGAGGGCAACTACTTCAAAGCGCTCACCCCAGACCTCTGCAACGGCTGGGTCCTGCAGGACACCGAACTGCTGCTGACCCCCAAGGCGCCGGAGCGGGCGCCGAACCTCTACCGCCGCGACAACTGCGGTGGGTCCGGCTATGAAGCGATCACCTCGACGCCGCCGCCCGGCTTCGGCCCTCGTCCATACGACACCTTCTACTACCCCACCGTGCAGGGCTTCACGGCCGACGGAAGCCGCACCGTCTTCCGCGCCAACGCGGCGCTGGCGGTCTCCTCCGGCGGCCCCCGCGCCCCCTTCGTCTGTTATTCGGACAGCCAGGCCACCCTCGCCTACCGCTGGCTGCGCAACGGCACCGCGATCGGCGGCGCCACCAACCCCACCTATACCCCGGTCTCCGCCGACCTCGGCAAGACCCTGCAGTGCCAGCTGACCGCGACCAAAGCGGGGCGGGTGAGCCTGGCCACGACCGAAACCCTGCAGGTGATGCCGGCGCCGGCAACCCCGGCGCCGTATCCGGGCGCAAAGGGAGATGCCAGCCCCCTTCCCGGGGCCCCGGCGCTCAGCGGCACGCCAACGGTTGGCTCCACCATGACCTGCACGCCGGGCACCTGGCAGGGCAACCCCACCTTCGCCTACCAGTGGCTGCGCGACGGCACCGCGATCGGCGGCGCCACCGCCTCCGAATACACCCTCACCGGCGCCGAGGAGGGAGCGAGCCTGCAGTGTCGCCTCACCGGCAGCAACGCCGGCGGCGGCGCGGTCGCCTTCAGCAGCTCGGTTACCGTGGCGGCCAACCTGCCGCTCGCCAGCGCCGGCCCGCAGGTCAGCGGCAGTCCCGAAGCAGGCCAGACCCTGACCTGCACCCCCGGCACCTGGCAGGGAGCCACCAGCTTCGCCTACCAGTGGCTGCGCAACGGTTCCCCGATCGGGGTGACCACCCCCGAATACACCCTGAGCGCTGCCGACGAAGGCAAAGCGATCCAGTGCCGAGTCGCCGGTGCCAATGCCGAGGCTACGGTCCTCGCGACCTCCCCTCGCGTGGTCGTCGCCCCAGCGCCGGGAACCGCACCGCCGGCGCGCGCCAGCGCCGGCGCGATTAGCGGGGAGGCCGAAACCGGCGAGACCCTGACCTGTGAGAAAGGCAGCTGGTCGGGCAGCCCGACCTTCGACTACCAGTGGCTGCGCGACGGCGCCCCGATCGGGGGCGCCACCAGCGACGAATACACCCTGACGGAATCCGATCAGAGCAGCGCTATTCAGTGTCAGCTCAGCGCCACCAACGCCGGCGGCACGGTGGTGGCACTTGACGCCACCTCAGCGGGGACGCTCTACGCGGCGCCACCAGCGGGACCCACCCCGACCGTCACCGCCCATGGCAACAACCAGCTCTACATCTCCTCGGGCTCGACCCTGCGCCTGGTCAGCGTCATGCCCAACGGTTCGGTGACCAACGACAACGCCAACGCCGGGACCGCTTGGGCGAGGAGCTTGGGGAGCAACTCGCGCGAAGACGCTGTTCACCACGCTGTCTCCACCGACGGGTCGAGAGTGTTCTGGACGGCGAATCCATTCAGTGGCCCCACCGGCAACGGAACTGGCCCCGGAAACCTTTACCTGCGCCTCAACGCAACCGAACCCCAGAGCGCGATCTCCGGCGGCAAGTGCACGGAGCTTGCTAAGGGCTGCACGATCCCGGTCTCCGCCTCGAACACGGCTCGGTTCGTCTCGGCCAACCCCGAGGCCTCGAAGGTCATCTACATGACCGGTAATGCCAACTCCTCGGTGGGCCTGCAGCTCTTCACCGGCACGGTGGATGGCTCGGGGAGCGAACCAACCGTCAACTCGCAGTTGATCGCCGCGGGGGTTCGCGGCGTGATGGGGGTCAGCGAGGACGCGAGTCGGATCTACTTCGTCTCCAGGCAGGTTCTGACCAGCGACCCGAATAGCGAGGGCGAGGCAGCGGTTGCGGGCGCATCCAATCTCTACTTCTACGAAGACGGGTCGCCGATTGACTTTGTGGCGACCCTCTCCGAGCTCGATGGGGCGAGGGGAGAAGATGAGCCCGAAGGGGTCTCGCCACTTTCGACTCCAGTTGCTTCCAGTCCCTCTTTTCGGAGTTCCCGGGTCAGCCCCGACGGCCTGCACCTCGCCTTCACCGCGACTGCGCCCGTGACCGACTATGACAACGCCGACGCGGTCAGCGGCGCAGCGAACGCCGAGGTCTTCCTCTATGACGCCGTGGCTGCCGGTGGCGAGGGCAAGCTGCTCTGCGTCTCCTGCAGCCCGAGCGGGGGGCGGCCGGAAGGGCGGCTGGTCAACGCGGGGACCGCAGGGACGGCCGACGACTTCTGGGCCGCCGCGGTGATCCCCGGCTGGAACAGCGAGCACCAACCGACCCGGGCCCTGGTCGACAACGGCAGGCGGGTCTTCTTCACCGCCTATGACGCTCTCGTCCCCGCCGACAGCAACGGCCGCGCCGACGTCTACCAGTGGGAGGCCTCGGGCGAAGGCAGCTGCAGCGAAGCCACGTCCTCCTTCAGCGAGCAGAACGGCGGCTGCGTCCGCCTGATCAGCTCCGGGCGGGATGGGGAGGACGTCGAGTTCATGGACGCCACCCCGGATGGCTCGAGCGTCTTCTTCACCACCCAGGCCAACCTGGTCCCCGACGACTACGGCCACCGCGACGTCTACGCCGCCCGCGTCAATGGCGGCTTCGCGCCGCGCGCCGTGCCACCACCGGGCTGCGAAGGCGAAGCCTGCCAGGGCCCGCTGACCCCACCCGCTGACGTCTCCCCGTCCTCGGCCAGCTTCCAGGGCGCCGGCAACCTCAGGGAGGCGAAGCCGCGGGCCTGCCCGAAGGCCAAGAAGAAGGGCAAGGTCAAGGTGAAGGCCAAGAGAAAGCGGGCCGGCAAGAGCGGCTGTGTGAAGGCCAAGAAGAAGAGCAAGGGCAAGAAGAGGGCCAAGTCCAGTGCCCATAAGAAAAAGGGAGGTGCCCGATGATCCGCCGCGGAATCCTGTTGGGAATGGTTGCCGCGCTCGCAGCGCTCTCCTCGGCCCCGGCGGCCCAGGCCGCCTTCGGCTTCGAGAAGCTCGACATGACGTTCGAAAACGCCGACGGCACGCTCGTCCCCCAGGCCGGCGCCCATCCTTTCCAGATGAGCACCACGATCGCCTTCAACACCAAGTTCAACTCAACGCTGGGCATTGAAATCCCCGACGGGGAACCGCGTGACCTCGTCGTCGGCCAGGTGCCGGGCTTCGTCGGCGACCCCTTCGCAGTGCCCACCTGCAGCACCGCCGACTTCGCCCTCAAGTCCTGCCCGGTCAGCTCCCAGGTCGGGACCGTCGACACCGAGTTCCAGGAGCCGGGCTTCCGGGAAGACCCCGAGGCCGTCTATAACCTCGCTCCCTCTCCCGGCACCGCCGCCAGCCTCGGCTGGCACATCTCCGCCGCCAACGTCCCGATCACCCTCGACGCTCGGGTGAACGAATCGCACCCGTCCAATGTGGTAGTAACGCTGACCAACATCCCCAACGTGGTCCCCGTCTATGAGTCGAAAGTCATCCTCTGGGGAGTCCCGGCGGCTTCGAGCCACGACTCCGAACGGAAGGGATGCGGAGCCGGCGGCTGCGCGGTCAACATCGCGAAAAGGCCGTTCCTCACCACCCCGCGCAGCTGCACCGGCCCCCTCGCCACCACCTTCGCGGGCCGCAGCTGGGAGGGCGCCCAGGCCACTGGCTCCGCCCTCACCCACGACGAAGCCGTTCCTCCTGCGCCGCTTGGCATGACCGGCTGCGGCAAGCTCGGCTTCGAACCGGAAGTGAAGGCCGAGCCGACCGCCAAGACCACCACCTCCCCGACCGGCCTCGACTTCACGATCGCCACCGACAACCCCGGCCTGACCAGCCCCGAGGGCCTCTCCAACGCCGACATCGACAAAGCCGTCGTCACCCTCCCGGAGGGCTTCACCGCCAACCCCGCCCTGGCCGAAGGCCTGAACGTCTGCACCGAGGCCCAGTTCAACTCCGAAACCCCCTTCGGGGCCCCCGGCGAAGGCCCCACCT
>CAMPIP010000063.1 GCA_946886425.1 uncultured Actinomycetes bacterium | reverse complement strand
GCGATCGCGATCGCGTTGGCGCCTTCGATCTGGACCGCGGCCCTGCAGCCGCCGGCTTCGGCGGCGGCGAAGCAGCCGCTGCCGTCGGTCGCCTGCGCGAGCACGCCGCTGTCACGGTCGCGCGAGAAGGTGAGGACGGTGTCGGCGAGGGCGTTGGCGACGTAGAGGCTGCCGCCGTTGGAGCTGATCGCCATCCCCTCGGGCGCGCCGAGCCCGACGGCGGTCGCGCAGCCGGAGATCGCCGCGGCGAGGCAGCCGGCGCTGCCGGCCGGCTGCGAGAGACCGCCGAGCGGCGCTTCACGGTTGAAGACGGCAACCGCGCCGCCGAAGAAGGAGCCGACGTAGACGTTCTTTCCGTCGCCGCTGGCGACGACGACGTCGGGGCCGACGACGCCCCGCCCCTGACCGCAGCTCGGCTGCGGCAGCCCGGACCAGCAACCGGCCGGGCCGGGCAGCTGCCGCAGGCCGCCGGTGTTGGGGTTGCGGCGGAAAGCGGTGACGGCGTCGCTGCCCCGCGCGGTCGCGTAGACGTTGCGGCCGTCGGCGCTGACCGCCACCGAGTTGACCCCGTTCAGCCCGACCGCCCGGGCGCAGTCTTCGGCGCCTTTGCTGGCGATGCAGCCGTTGGCGCGGGGAGCCTGGCGGAGCGCCCCGTTGCCGGGCAGGCGCCGGAAGATCGCGATCGCGTTGCTGCGCGAGGAGGCGACGTAGACGTGGCGATCGTCGGGGCTGACCGCGATCGCCCGCGAGCCCAGGAACGGCCCCGCCCCCTTCAGCGCCCGCGCCTGCTCGCAGCCGCGCAGCGGGGCCGAGCGATCGACGATGCAGCCGCGCTTCTTGCTCAACTGCACGAGGCTGCCTGGGCGCAGCGAGCCGCGATCGCCGGCTTTGCCCGGTTTCGCGGCGATGGCGGCGGCCGGGAGCAGCAGCGCCGCAAGCGCGAGAAGAGCCAGCGCAACGCGCAACGGCAAGCGAATCTCCCCGAGCATTCTCACCGCGCAATCCTCGCCGCCCGCTCGGACGAGACCGACAGCTCAACCCTGCTGGGGACCGCGCAGCACCGCCAGCGCCTCGGCGTAGAGGCGCTCCTTGATCGCGGCGAGCGTCGCCGGGTCGGTGGCGGCGCGGGCCTGGGCGCGTTCCCGGGCGGCCTCGCCGAGCCGCTCCTCGCCGACCGCCTCGGCGACGATCTGCGCAGCCGCCGCCTCGGCGCCGCCGTAGCGGCGGGCGGTGGTCATCGCCTCATGGGCTATCGCGGGCGCCAGCCGGGCCCGTAGCAGGGCCGTCATCCCCAGGGTGAAGGGGAGGCGGATGTCGACCTCGGGCACGCAAAAGAAGCCGCGGTCCTCGCGCATCACGATCTGGTCGTGGGCGAGCGCGAACATCGCCCCGGCCGCGAAGGCGTGCCCCTGGACGGCGGCCACGGTCGGCACGCCGGCGGCAAGGAAGCGGGCGAAGATCCCGTGCACGCGGTCCACGAACCCCTCGACCGCCTCGGGGTTGGCGGCCATCCACTCGAGGTCGAGCCCGTTCGACCAGAACTTGCCAGAGGCGACGGTGACCAGCGCCCGCGGCGGCGCGGCGGCTTCGGCGGCCCCGATCGCCGACTCGACCGCGTCCATCCAGTCCGCGTTGAGACGGTTCTCGCCGTCGCCGAGGTCGAGGACGAACAGGTCGCCCTCCTGGCTCACGGTCGGTGCTTTCGCCAGCTCGGCCATCGTCGTCGCGCGACTCTAGGGCTCTTCGCGGCGGCGGCGCAAGGCCTCGCGGGTCGCGTAGAGGGCGGGAAGCGCCGCGGCGTCCTTCGGCCTCCCCAGCTTCTCCTTCGACGCGATCACCTCGTCGATCGTCAGCACCCGGACGGCGAGGTCGCCAAGCGGCAGCTCGATCGTCGCGACCTCCTCGAAGCCGCCGATCCCGGCGGCGCGCGGGACCACGTCGACCGGCCCGGCCTCGGTTTCGAAGCGCTGCGTCTCCCAGCCGACGAAGTCCCCGCCGTCGAGCTCCAGCGGCGCGCCGTCGCTGCCTTGGCTCCTCACCCCGACCGAGTTGAGAGCGGCGGCGAGCCGATCGGCGTTCTCGAGGTCCCGCCGCGGCATCACGTCGAGGTCGAGCGTCGCCGCGGGGCTGCCCTGCAGCCAGGCGGCGAGGGCGCCGATCACACAGAACGCGACGTCGTGCTCGACGAGGGCGCGCAGCAGGCGCTCGGGGTCGAGCTCGGTCACCGCCCGCCGCCCTCGGCGAGGGCGCGCAGCCGGAGGTAGCGAGGCAGAGCCCGCAGACGCTCCAGTGGAGTCAGCTCGAGCTGCCGCTCGACCAGCTCGAGGTCGTCGGGGTCGGGCACCCCCTCGACGCTGACCCGGAGCTGGCGCCCGCAGGCCGCCGCCAACCGCTGCAGCGTCGCCCACGAGGGAGCCGCGAGACCACCCTCGTAGCGGGCGATGGCGGGCTGGGAGGTGCCGGCCCGATGCGCCAAGGCGCGCTGGGATAGGCCGGCGTCCAGCCTCAACTCACGTACGAGAGCGCCGAGGTCCTCCATCTCGGCGATACCTTAACAGGTATCGCCCGGGTCCCGGGGGCGCTCAGTACCACTTCCCGCGCGCGAAGCCGCCGAAGGCGATCAGTCCGATCAGGGCGATGATCAAGCCGGCCCAGAAGCTCCAGACGAACATCAGCACGATGCCGACGATGACGATGATGCCGCCGAGCGAGATGCCGATCCCGGAACCTCTGTCTGCTCTGGTGTCCATTGCTCCTCCTTCTGCTTCCCGTTGCCTGCCGCGCCACAGGTACCCGGATGAGGAGCTTTGGAACACGTTGCTGGCCGGAGCGGGCGCGAGGCTCCTTATGAGTGGCGGTTCACTCCCTTGCAAATCTAAATTCTGATTTGGGATCGCAAGGATCCCTCGGAGACGCTCAGTGCCCGCCGGCCGAGAAGTGCTGGTAGTCCCGCGGCCAGGGCCAGTTGCCGCCCCACTCCCAGCCCGCGGCCGCGAAGGCGGCGACGACCGGGCCGCCACGGTGGATCAGCCCCTTGGCGCGCTGGTCGCGGTCGGCGAAGAGGGCGCCGGCGGGCGGCGAGACGTAGCCGGAGGCGGTGACGTAGGGGTTCTCGCGCGGGTTGAGGTCGAGCGCCAGGCCGTAGGCGTGTTCGGACCAGCGGCTGGTGCCGGCGACGGGCCGGCAGTTGAAGGCCGAGGTGTTGTCGGCGTCCATGCTGCGGTGGTCGTCGCCGCCGTAGGCGTCGACGAGCCGCATGCGCCTGATCGGGTAACGCAGCTCGAACAGCTTTCGCACCGCGCCGAGGATCGGCCGCGCGGCGTCGCGGTGAACGACCAGCCGCCCCCGCCGCACCTTGCCGTCGAACCCCCAGTGGCTGACCGTCAGCAGCCGCAGGCGCGCGAACCCGACCGGGCAACCGGGATGCCAGGAAACCCCGGTCATCCGCGCCCGCAGCGCCCGGTCGATCGGCGCGACCCGCCCCTCGAAGCGCGCCACGCGATCGGCGCTGCCGGCCGGGGCGGCGGCGGCGAATGCCGCCAGCACGAGGACGAGGGTCGCGAGCGCTCTCACGTCACCGCATTGTGGCCGCCCGCTCAACGGGTCGACCAGCCACCGCAGCTCGACCGTCCGCTTCGGCTTCGCATCGACCGCGCTGTAGATCGTGCGTCCGCCCTGACCCGTGTAATGGACCGGTAGCGGCAGACGCGTCGCGACGACGAAAGCGACGCGGGCCAGGGGGGCTACGCGGCGGCGACCGGCTCCTCGGCGGGGGCGGGGACCGGGGCGCGCGCGAAGTCCATCTGGTCGTCGACCGGGCCGCGCTTGAGCAGGCGGATGTCCTTCGGGTAGTTCTGGTGCAGGCGCCAGGGATGGGTGGCGCCCTGTTTGGGCAGCTGGTCGATCGAGCGCATCACGTAGCCGGACCTGAGGTCGATGAAGGGATCGGTCGGCTGCGAGGGGTCGGGGGCCCGCGGGGTGGCGACGCGATAGCCGTTCGCGTCCATATGAGCGAGCAGGCGGCAGACGTACTCGGCGACGAGGTCGCACTTCAGCGTCCAGGAGGCGTTGGTGTAGCCGAGCGCGATCGCCATGTTCGGGATCCCGCCGAACATCATCCCCTTGTAGCCGACCGCCTGGGACATGTCGACGGCCTCGCCGTTGATGCTCGGCTCGATCCCGCCGATCAGCAGCAGGTTGAGCCCCGTGGCGGTGACGACGATGTCGGCCTCGAGCTCGCGGCCGGAGTGGAGGCGGATGCCGGTCTCGGTGAAGGTCTCGATCCGGTCGGTGACGATCTCCGCCTTGCCCTGGCGCAGGGACCGGAAGAGGTCGCCGTCGGGGACCAGACAGAGGCGCTCGTCCCAGGGGTCGTAGCGCGGTTCGAAGTGGGTGCCGACGTCGTAGCCGTCGGGCGTCTGCATCTCCACGCCCTTGCGCAGCACCCGCCGCATCAGCTTCGGGGCGCGGCGGGAGAGCTGGTAGCTGAGCATCATCCGGCCGACGTTCTTCCAGCGCACGATCGCGTAGACGGCTCGCTCGGGGAGGAAGCGCCGCAGCCCGGTGGCGAGCCGGTCGGTGGCCGGCAGGGTGGCGATGTAGGTCGGCGAGCGCTGCAGCATCGTCACCTTGGCGGCCTTCTCGGCCATCGAGGGGACGAGGGTGACGGCGGTGGCGCCGCTGCCGATCACGACCACCCGCTTGCCGGCGTAGTCGAGCCCCTCGGGCCAATGCTGGGGGTGGATCACCTGGCCGCCGAAGCCATCGATGCCGGGGAACTCCGGGGTGTAGCCCTGGTCGTAGCGGTAGTAGCCGGTGCAGCCGTAGAGGAAGCCGGCGGTGAGCTGGACCTGCTCGCCGGTGTCGGTGCGCTCGGCGGTCACGGTCCAGCGCGCCTGCTCGCTCGACCAGTCGGCGCTCACCACCCTGTGGCCGAAGCGGACTCGCTCCTCGACCCCGTACTCGCGGGCGGTCTCGCGGACGTAGCGGAGGATCGAGGGGCCATCGGCGATCGCCTTGCTGTCCTCCCAGGGCCGGAAGGAGTAGCCGAGCGTGAACATGTCGGAATCGGAGCGGATGCCGGGGTAGCGGAAGAGGTCCCAGGTGCCGCCGATCGCGTCGCGCGCCTCGAGGATCGCGAAGCTCTTGCCGGGCATCTGCTTCCGCAGGACGCAGGCGGCACCGACGCCGGAGAGCCCGGCGCCGACGATCAGCACGTCGACGTGCTCGAGCCCCTTCTCGGTCGCGGCGCTCACCGGCCCACCCGCCCCAGCAGGTCGGCGGTCATCGGGCTCTCGCCGAAGCGGCCGCGGCGGGCGGCCTTCTCGACCTGGCGCCGGATCGCCTTCTCGACCACGGACTTGGGCAGCAGCCGCAGCGCCGCGTAGCTGACCGTGCCGCGCCGGGTGGTCGCCAGGTCGCGAGCCGGCTTGCCGTAGAGGGCGCGGACGATCGTCGCCACCACGGCCCCGACCGGCTCCGGCGGCACCATGCCCTCGAGCTGCACGCCGAGCGCCTTGCCGGCGTCGTGGATCGGGGTGCGGACGTAGCCGGGGTAGACCGTCGTCACCGTCACCTCGTCGCCGACCTCGGAGCGCAGCTGGTCGGAGTAGCCGACGACGCCGCGCTTGCTGGCGCCGTAGGCGGAGGCGAAGGGGACCGCCAGGTAGGCGAGCCCGGAGGAGATGTTGACGACGCGGCCGCGCGACTCGCGCAGGGCCGGCAGCGCCGCGGCGGTGACCCGCCAGGTGCCGAGCAGGTTGACGTCGAGGACCCGGGCCGCGTCGGCGTCGGGACGCTGGGCGGCGCTCTGGGGGATGCCGATCCCGGCGCAGTTGACGAGCGCGTCGAGGCCGCCGAGCTTCTCCACCGCGGCGGCGACCGCGGCGTCGACCGAGGCCTGGTCGGTGACGTCGCAGGCGGCGACCGAGGCCTGGTCGGTGACGTCGCAGGCGGCGACGTCACCACCGGCGTTGAGATCGAGGCCGACGACCTCGGCCCCGCGCCCGCGCAGCTCCGCGGCGGTGGCGGCGCCGATGCCGCTGGCGGCGCCGGTGATCAGGACTCGCTCGGCCATCGCCGCCAACCTATCAACACAGTGTTGAGTCTGTCAACTTCTTGTCGAGGCGCTCGACGGCGTGTACGGTGGAGCGATGCCAAGCCGCTCCGCCACCGCCACCGCCCCCGAGACGAGCCGCGGCCGCCGCGCGCCGCGCGCCAGCGGCGACGACCGCGAGCGGGAGATCCTCGCCACCGCCGAACGGCTGATCGAAGAACGGCCGCTGAACGAGATCTCGGTCGACGACCTCGCTCGCGGCGCCGGCATCTCCCGCCCCACCTTCTACTTCTACTTCCCCTCCAAGGACGCGGTGGTGCTGACCCTGATCGACCGCCTCGTCGAGGAGGCGAAGGGCGGCCGCGAGGCGGCGGTGGCGAAGCTCGCCGAGGACCCCCGGGCCGGCTGGCGCGAGGGGATCGAAGCCTTCTACGAGGCCTTCCGCGCCCACCGCTCGCTGACCCTGGCCGGGGCCGAGCTGCGCGCCACCAATCCCGAGGCGCGCCAGCTCTGGTCGCAGGTGATGGAAGGCTGGGTCGACGACGTCACCGCGATCGTCGAGGCCGAGCGAGCCCGCGGCGCCGCCCCCGCCGGCAAACCGGCCCGCGACCTGGCGATCGCCCTGGTGCAGATGAACGAGCGCGCTCAGTACGCCAGCTTCGCCGCCGAGCAGCCGTCGCTGCCCGAGGACGAGGTCCTCGACGTCCTCGTCGAGATCTGGGTGCGGGCGATCTACGGCGACGCGCCCGCGAGCTGAACGAGCGCTCGGCTCAGGCCAGGTTGCCGCGCAACCGCACCGTCGTCCCGCCCGCGTCGGAGCGGATCTGGACCAGGTCGCAGAGCTGGTTGGCGAGCCAGAGGCCGCGGCCGCGCTGCTGCGACGGCGCCGGCCGGACCCGGCCGGCCAGCGGCTGCTCGATCCTCCCCGCGTCGGCGATCTCGACCACGATCCCGGCCGGGTCCCGCCAGATGTGGAGGCTGCCGCCGCCCCCGCCGTAGGCGATGCTGTTGGCAGCCACCTCGCTGGCACCGGCGACCAGGTCGGCGGCTTCCCCGGTCGGCATCCCGGCGTCGCAGGCGGCGTGCCCGACCCAGCTCCGCACCTTGTGCAGGTCGGCCCGGCCGAACTGGAAGCTGGCGACCACGGGCGGGCGTGCCGGGAGCGCCCCCGCGAAGCAGTCGGACTCGGCGAGGAAGCTGCCGCTGGCTCGGGACTCGCCGTAGCGGTGGAGGTGAGGGTGGGAGCGAGCGACCCCGTCCAGCACGGCGTCGGTCAGCGCGGCGCCGTCGTAGGGGCAGCGCATCGACCACTCGCGGTCGCCGCCGAAGGCGAGGTTGAGCAGCGCCTCGTGACGCTCGCACTCGTCGATCTCCGCGGGGGTGCGGCCGGGCCAGACCGGTTCGCCGACGCCGCGGCCCGGCCGCTCGCCCTGGGCGTCGATGAACTGGCGCCAGAACGGGATCAGCCGGGCCGGGTTGCGGCCGAGCGTCCGCATGTCGAAGAACTGGACGGCTTCCACGTCGGCTCCGAGCTCGTCCCGAAGCAGTGCCGTCTTCTCCGGGCCCACCGCGACCAGGACCACCGCTTCGGCCGCGATGCCCGCGCGAAGAAAGGGAACCGTGCCGGCCAGGAACTCGTCGCGGTCCTCGTAGATCAGAGCTTCGTGCGAGAAGCCTTGCATTACCGGGTGAGAAATTCGAGCCAGACGCAGGACATTTTTTACGACATACCCACTCCACCTAACAAGATGTTTAGCCACAATGTCAAGCCGGGTAGCGCTGGCCTGTACGGCCTGTCGATAACGAATTCGGGAAAGGGAGAGAGAAAGTGTTTCGATGCGAGAGGTGCGGGAGCAGCTACAGCGCCACGCACGCGGTGACCCTGGAGAACTGCCCCCGGTGTCAGGTCCGCGACAAGGTCTCGGAGCCGCTGGCCTTCAAGGCCTTCACGCTCCCCGGTGAAGCGAAGCCGGCCGCGGCGCCCGTGAACGAGGCCGAGGCCCCGGCGAAACAGAACGGCGGCGTTTCCACCCTCCCGTGAGCGGGTACCGTGCGGTGAGATGCGAAGCGCCTCCACCTTCAGCCGCGGCAGCCTCAACCCCAGCGATCCGGCCCGGGCCCTGCGCCAACGCCGAGAGCGGCTGATCGAGCAGGCCCTCTGGACCCAGCGACGCCTCCCGCCCCGCGAACGCTTGCCGATCGCCGGGCGCGGAACCGCCGCCTAGCGAGACGGATGGAGCCGACCCGGATCACCCCCTACCGCAACGGTCCCTATCTGGTGCGCGGGCCGCTGATGCTGGTCGACCAGGATGGCGGGGAGATCGAGGTGAGGCGGAAGGTGGTGGCCCTATGCCGGTGCGGGCGCTCGGCGACGCGGCCCTTCTGCGACGGCACTCACAAGGCGATCGGCTTCAGGGCCGAGAGCGGCGTGGCCGAGCGCGAGAGCCGCACCTCGCCGTAGCGCACGCCGCCGCGCCAGCGGGCGCCGACGGCCAGCCAGGCGCAGAGCGACCGTTCGACCGCCCAAGCCGGGGCGAGCAGCGAGGAGCCGGCCGGGAAGCGCTCGGCGCCGCCAGCACGGCGGCGGCCCAACTCGGCGGCAGCGGCCAGGGCCGCGGCGGCCACGGCGAGGCGAACGAGCCCGCGGCGCCGTCGACCGGGAGGGCGGGCGATCGGCGCCGCCTCCCAGGCCAGCAGTGGCAGGAGCGCGAGGAAGAACGCCATCCGTGCCGGGATCGCGAAGTCATCGTAGGCCTGGCGGACCCGCTGCGAGAAGAAGTGGGACGTGGTCGGCGGTCGCCGGGCGACGTAGAGGTCGAGCGGGGTCGCGACGGACCCCCCGGCCGCGCGCACGGTCCGCATCAGCTCGAGGTTCTCGAAGAGGACGTCGCCGTCGTAGGCGCCGGCGGCGAGGAAGCTCGAGCGGCGGACCGCGAGGGTGCCGGGAAAGTCGCCGACCGGGAACTCCGAATCGCCCGTGAAGACGCGGTTGAGGAGCGTCCGGGCGGTGTCCCAGCGGGCGTGCCAGGGGAGCTCGTCGAAATAGTTCTGCGGCCGGACCAGGTCGGCCTCCGCGAGCAGGTCGGCGGCGCGGCGCAGCGCCGCCGGGTCGTAGCGGACGTCGTCGTCGGCAAGGACCACCAGCTCGCCGCGGCACTCGCGGACGCCGGTGACGACGCCGTTCACCTTGCCCATCCGGAAGCGCAGGTCCGGGTGGGGCGGCAGGTGCCGGGCGAGGCCGCGCAGAGCCTCGGCGTGCTGGCCGAACAGCGGCTCGGGCGAGCCGTCGACGACGACGATCTCCCCCACCTCGCCGCCGATCCCCCGCAGGTACTCGGCCAGCTCGGCGATCGGCCCCGGCTCGGTCCAGCGCAGCGGCAGCACGTATGAGGTCGACTGGGCTCTCGACCGTGCCATAGCCCGGTTAACTGCCCAGTGAACGGCGAAGCGAGGTCTCGCCGCGTGCCCAGCAGTCGAGCAGGAGCTGGGCGAAGCGGGCCTCGAGGAGCAGCAGGGCGCGGGCGCCGAAGACGATGTCGGCGGCCAGCTCCGGCTCCTGGCGGGCGAGGCCGCCGGCGAGGTCGTAGGCGGCGATGTTCTCGTGGACGGCGTCGGCCTCGACGTGCTCGTCGTAGAAGTCGGTCGCCTCGGCGTCGAAGCCGAGCCGTCGCAGGCCGTTGCCGTAGCGGCGGTTGGGGATCGAGGAGGTCATCTCGAACATCGCCAGGTGGCCGACTATCGCGCCGCGCCAGCCGCGGCGCAGCCCGGTCGCCGACATCAGGTTGACCGTCGCCAGCGTCGTGCCCGGGATCCGGTCGAGGTAGGCGTTCTCACGATCGTCGAGCCCCAGCGCCCGCATCGTCTTGGCGAACAGCCGCGAGTGCATCCGCTCCGGGCGGCCGCCACCGTACTCATCGGCCTGCACCTCCAGCAGTGCCGTCTTCGCCGGCCCGTCGAGGCGGGGGATCGCCCAGCTGTGCGGGTCGGACTCCTTCAGCTGGTAGAGCGAGCGGTGCACGACGAACTCGCGGAACTGCTCTAGGTCGGCCTCGCGCTCCACGAAGCGGGAGAGCGGCGGCCCGTCGTCCTCGGCCTCGAGCCGGAACAGCAGGTCGCCGACCCCGGCGGGGTCGACCGGCTCGGCCGGTCCGACCGCCTCCGCGAGCGCCGCGAAGAAGGTCCGCTCCAGCACGCCCCGGATCGCGATCAACCCGGGGCTCCACTCCCAGTCGGGATCGACGCCGGCGAACGAGCGGTAGTGCAGCTCGAAGCAGAGGTAGAGGGCGAGCTGCAGGTCGTCCTCGCCGAGCGGATCGCCGACCTCGGCGGCGTGCGCCTCGACCTCGGCGAGGGGCGCCGCCAGGTCCGCGCCGACCTCGGCTGGACGCGAGAGCAGGCCGGCCACCGTCGCCGAGATCGGGCCCGCGCTGGGCAGCGTCACCGCAAGTTCCTGGTCGACGACGCTCATGCTCCCGTGGTTCCCGCCCACGCGGACGAGCAAACTAGGGCAGCGCCTGCTTCTCGCCGAGCAGCGCCGCGAAGAGGTCGCCGCGCTCCTCGACGCGGCGCAGTACGGCGGCGTGATCGAAGACGAGTCGGTCGGCGTCGCCGCCCTCGCAGGCCGCCTCCAGCTCCTCCCACTCGAGCGGGGTGGAGACCGTGGGGCGCTCCCTGGCGCGCAGCGAGTAGACGCAGACGGTCGTCTTGTGGCGGTCGTTCTGGCTCCAGTCGACCAAGACCTTGCCGGCCCGCTTGGCCTTGGTCATCCGCGAGACGACCCGCTCGCCGAACTTCGCCTCCAGCGTCTCGGCGACGGCTTTGGCGAACGGCTTGGTCTGCTCGTAGGTGACCTCGGTGTTGAGCGGCACGTAGACCTGGATCCCCTTCGAGCCCGAGGTCTTCGGGTAGCAGCGCAGGCCGAGCTGCTCGAACATGCCGCGGATCCAGAGCGCCACCTGGGCGCAGTCGAGGACGTCGGCGGGGGCGCCGGGGTCGAGGTCGAAGACGACCGCGGTCGGGCGCTCCATCTCGCTCGCCTGCGAGAGCGAGGTGTGCAGCTCGACGTCGGCGAGGTTGGCCGCCCAGACCAGAGTCGGCAGGTCCTCGACCAGGCAGTACTCGACCTCCTCGTTGTGGCTGTCACTCCAGATCCGCGCCGTCCGCACCCACTCGGGCCGGTGGCTCGGGCAACGCTTCTCGTAGAAGTGGCCGGCGTCGACCCCGTCCGGGTAGCGCTTCATCGTCAGCGGCCGGCCGCGCAGGTGCGGCAGCAGCACCTCGGCCATCCGCGCGTACCACTCGATCAGCTCGCCCTTCGTGAACCCGGTCGCCGGGTAGAGCACCTTGTCGAGGTTGGTGAGGGCGAGCTCGCGGACTTGGCCCGCCCCGGGGTCGTATACACAACTCCGAGCCCACCCGACTAGCGCGCATCGGGTATTCCGGGGTGTG
>CAMPIP010000062.1 GCA_946886425.1 uncultured Actinomycetes bacterium | reverse complement strand
GGCCTCGGCTCGCACGTCTCCTGGGAAGACCGGATGGACGGCCGCCTGGCCGGCGCCGTCGCCTCGATCCAGTCCGTCAAGGGCGTCTCGATCGGCGAAGCCTGGGACGTCGCCGGCCGCCCCGGCTCCGAGGCCCACGACGAGATCTTCTGGTCCGAGAAGGACGGTTTTTTCCGCGAAACCAACCACGCCGGCGGCCTCGAGGGCGGCATGACCAACGGAGAGCCGCTCTCGGTGCGGGCGGCGATCAAGCCGATCTCGACCCTGACCAAGCCGCTGCGCTCGGTCGACACCGAGACCAAACAGCCGGCCCAGGCGCTGCGCGAGCGCACCGACTCGACCGTGGTCCCGGCCGCCGCCGTCGTCGCCGAGGCGATGGTCTGCCTGGTCCTCGCCCGCGCCTATCGCGAGAAGTTCGGCGGCGACCACATCGACGACGTGCGGGAGGCGGTCGTCGCCTACGAGCGGCGAATCGACTGGCGAGGCTGAAGCCGGTGGCCCGGCCCGCGATCGTCTTCATCGGCTTCATGGGGGCCGGCAAGAGCACCGCGCTCGCGGCTGCCCGCCGGGCCGGCCTGGGGACGACCGAGATCGACGACCTGATGGAGCGCGAGCTGGGGATGCCGATAGCCGCGGCCTTCGAGCGGATCGGCGAGGCCGGCTTCCGGGAGCGCGAGTCCGAGGTGGTCGGCTCGCTGCTGGAGGAGGCCGACGGCAGCGCGATCGCGCTCGGCGGCGGCAGCGTCCTGCTGGAGCGGGTCCGCGCGGCCCTCGGCCGCCACATCGTCGTTTGGCTCCAGGTCGACCCGGCCGAGGCCTGGCGCCGGATCGCCCGCAGCGACCGGCCGCTGGCGACCAGCGAGGAGGACGTGCGGCGGCTGCTCGCCGAGCGCCTGCCGCTCTACGAGGAGTTGGCCGACGCGGTGGTGCCGATGGCCGATCGCGACGTGGTTGAAAGGGCGCTGCCGGCCGTCCAGGCCCTGGCCGAGCTGCCAGCCGGGACGAAGCTGCTCTGGGCGACGAGCGCCTCCGGCGAGTACCCGGTCTACGTCGGGCGGGGGCTGCTCGGGTCGCTCGCGGGCGCGCGCGGTGCCGAGGCCGCGGGGGGCGGGCCGGCGCCGGATGAGCCCGCCGGGCCTGCCTCGCTCTGGCCCGCGGTCGGCCGCCGCTTCTGTATCTCCGACGCCGCTGTGGGCCCCCTTTA
This sequence comes from uncultured Actinomycetes bacterium, assembly GCA_946886425.1. The sequence continues at coordinate 10,592 of CAMPIP010000062.1, read as the reverse complement.
CGCCGACCGCTTGTCCCCGCTCGCCGCCCGGGTCGAAATCCCGCCCGGGGAGACCGCGAAGACGATGGCCGAGGCGGAGCGCGTCCTCCGCGAGCTCGCCGGCGCCGGGATGACCCGCGAGGACCACGTCATCGCCCTCGGCGGCGGCGTCGTCGGCGACCTGGCCGGGCTCTGCGCCCATCTCTACCAGCGCGGCGTCCCGGTCGTGCAGGTGCCGACCACGCTGGTCGCCCAGGTCGACTCCGCCTACGGCGGCAAGACCGGAGTCGACCTGCCCGAGGGCAAGAACTACGCCGGCGCCTACCACCTGCCGGTCGCGGTGATCGTCGACACCGAGACGCTGGCGACGCTCCCCCCGGCGGAGCTGGCGGCCGGGTTCGCCGAGGCGCTGAAGACCGGCCTGCTGGCCGGCGGAACGCTCTGGGAGCGGGTCCGCTCGCTGGAGTCGCTCGACCCGGCGGCGCTCGACGACGTCGTCTTCGCCTGCGCCCGTTACAAGTGCGAGGTGGTTGCCGCCGACGAGCGCGACGCCGGTCTCCGCCACGTCCTCAACCTCGGCCACACCGTCGGCCACGCGATCGAGGCCGCCAGCGCCTACGAGCGCTACCGCCACGGCGAGGCGGTCGGGCTCGGCCTGCTGGCGGCGCTGCGCCTCTCCGACGCGCCCGAGCTGCGCGACGAGGTGGCGACGGCGCTGGCTCGCCATGGCCTGCCGACCGAGCTCGACCCGGCGATCTCCGTCGATCTCGTCCTCGACGCCCTGCGGCGCGACAAGAAGCGGACCGCCGCCGGGGTCGGCTTCGTGCTGCTCGCCGAGCCCGGGGCGCCGCGCCCGAAGCAGCTGGTCGACCCCGCTAGGGTCAGGGCCAGCGTGGAGGAGCTGCTGCCGTGACCCAGGTCAAATGACCCCGACCACCCGCAACCGCGTCGCCGTCCTGCACGGCGTCAACTTCGACATCCTCGAGCGCCGGGACCCCGACATCTACGGCGGCTTCTCGCTCAACGAGCTGGAGGCGCGGATCGCCACCTGGGCCCGCGAGCGCGGCCTCGAACCGCTCTTCTTCCAGACCAACCACGAGGGCGAGTTCGTCGAATACATGCACCGGCTGCCCGACCTCGCCGACGCGGCGCTGATCAACGCCGGCGCCTGGACCCATTACAGCCGCGCTATCGCCGACGCGCTGGCGGTCGCGAAGCTGCCCGCCGTCGAGGTCCATCTCTCCGACGTCGAGAACCGCGACGACTGGCGCCGCGACTCGGTCTTCGACGGCCTGGTGCTCGCTAAGGTCTCCGGCAAGGGTCCGGACGGCTACCGCGAGGCGCTCGATCGGCTCGCCTGCGAGCTCGACGTGAGCGGCTGATGCGCGGCCGCGGTGACCGCCTCGAGGCGCTGCTCGGCGAGCGCGATCTGGACCGGCTGTTGGTCACCGAGCTGACCAACGTCCGTTACCTGACCGGGTTCACCGGCACCAACGGGGTCTGCATCTGCGGCCCCGGCGTGCGCCTCTTCCTGACCGACTTCCGCTACACCGAGCGGGCCGCCGCCGAGGTCGAGGGCTGGGAGACGTTGACGATCGCCGACGACTGGCTGGGCGGGATCGCCGAGCGGCTCGAGGGCAGGGTCGGCTTCGATGACGAACACATGGCGGTCCGCACCCTGGAGCGGCTGAAGGCGAAACTCGCCGACGGCGTCAAGACGGTCCCGGCCAGCGGGCTGGTCGAGCAGCTGCGCCGCGTCAAGGACGAGCGCGAGCTGGCGGCTATAGCCGAGGCCTCGAAGCTGGCCGACGAGGTCTGGCGCTGGAGCGTCGAGCGCGGCCTCGCCGGGCGCAGCGAGCGCGAGGTCGCCCGCGCCGCCGAAGCGCGGATCCGCGAGCTCGGCGCCGACCCCTCCTTCCCGGCGATCGTCGCCGCCGGCCCCAACGGCGCCCTGCCGCACGCCGAGCCCGGCGAGCGCGAGATCGGCCGCGGCGAGCTGGTCGTCTTCGACATGGGTGCCCAGCTCGACGGCTACTGCTCCGACGGCACCCGCACCTACGCGACCGGGGAGCCGGGCGAGGTCGCCCGGGCCGTCTACGACACCGTCCTGCGCTCGCAGCTTGCCTCGCTGGAGGCGGTCAAAGCCGGGGTCAAGGGCGACGATGTCGACAAGGTGGCCCGCGAGGTGATCGCCGCCGCCGGCCACGGCGACCGCTTCGGCCACGGCCTCGGCCACGGGGTCGGCCTCGAGGTCCACGAGGGCCCGCGCCTCTCGGCCCGCTCCGACGACGTCCTGGCCCCCGGCGAAGTCGTCACCGTCGAGCCGGGGATTTACCTGCCCGGCGAGCTCGGGGTCCGGATCGAGGATCTGGTCGTGGTCACGGAGGACGGCTACGACAATCTCAGCTCGCTGCCCAAGGACCTGCAACTGGTCGACTGACGTCGGTCGGTTAGCGGCTGAGGTCGACGTCGGCCTGGAGTCGCGCCGCGAAGGCGGCCAGCAGTTCGACCGTCGCCTCGACGTCGCGCAGGTCGACCAGCTCGACCGGCGAGTGCATGTAGCGGAGCGGGATCGAGATCACCCCGGTGGGGATCCCCGCGCGGGAGATCTGCAGGACGTCGGCGTCGGTCGAGGTGCCGCGGCCGCTGGCGCTGATCGAGTGCTCGATGCCCTCCGCCTCGGCCGTCTCGACGAGCAGCTCGAAGAGCTTGGGGGAGAGGGTGGAGCCGCGGCCGATCGCCGGGCCGGAACCGAGCGGGTGGGTGCCGATCTCCTTCTCGTCGACCCCGGGCGCGTCGGTGGCGTGGGTGACGTCGACCGCGATCGCGATGTCGGGGCGGATCTGGAAGGCGGCGGTGCGGGCCCCGAATAGCCCGATCTCCTCCTGGACGGCGGCGACGGCGGCGTAGGAGCCGGCGCCGGGGCCGCCGTTCTCGTGGACGCGGCGCAGGCTCTCGAGTGCGACGTAGGCGCCGAGGCGGTTGTCCATCGAGCGCGAGGCGAGACGCTCTCCGAGCAGCGGCTGCGGCTCGGCGGCGATCACGACCGGGTCGCCGACCCGGATCAGCTCCTCGGCCTCCTCGCGGCCGTCGGCGCCGACGTCGATGTGCAGTCCTTTCAGTTCGACGACCTTCTTGCGCTGGTCGGGCTCGAGCAGGTGGATCGGCTTGCGGCCGACGACGCCGGGGACGAGGCCGTCGCGGCCCCGCACCTCGACCCGCTGGCCGACCAGGATCTGCGGGTCCCAGCCGCCGATTGGCGCGAACCAGAGGAAGCCCTTCTCGTCGATGTGGGTGACGACGAGGCCGATCTCGTCGATGTGGCCGACCACGGCGACCAGCGGCGCTTCCTCGCCGACACGGGCGATCGAGGAGCCGAGCCCGTCGGTCGAGAGCTCCGCGAACGATGCCGCCTGACGCCAGACCTCGGCCGCCGGCGCCTCGTACCCGGAGGGCGCGCCGGTGCGAAGAAGTTCGTCGAGTAGTGGCGGCGTCTTACTCAAGGCTGAGGAGTATGTCAGTGGGACTTGGCGTGCGAGCCGTACGCTTCGTGGCGCAGGCGGTCGCGGCGCTCGTCGTAGCCGTGGTGCTCGTAGGCGATCATCGCCCAGATCAGGGCGACGACGATCGCCAGCGAGGCCAGCGCCGGCAGCGCCGCCGCCACCGGCACGCCGATCAGCAGCACCAGTGCCAGCAGCAGCCGCTGCGGGTTGAGGGTGCGGACGTGGCGCCAGCGGAGCGCGACCAGGCCGAGCAGGTAGAGGGCGACCCCGCCCCAGAGCGCGAAGGCGACCGGCCCGTGCAGGTGCTCGTCGTAGTGGGCGATCGACTCCTTCAGCCCGAGGGCGCCGAGGACGATGCCGGCGATCAGCAGCAGGTGGAGGTAGGAGTAGGAGTCACGGGCCAGCGCGTTTTGGACCCGGCCGGGCTCCGCGTCGACCAGCCGTCGCGCCGAGACCAGCGAGACGAGGTCGAAGTAGATCCACCACTGGGCGGCGGCGAGGGCGACCCCGAGCACCGCCACGGTTCCCATCCCGAAGGTCAGCGTGCCGGCGGCGCCGACCCCGATCGCGACGATCGACTCGCCGAGGGCGATGATCACGATCAGGCTGTGGCGCTCGGCGAAGTGGTGGGGGGCCAGTCGCCAGCCCTCGGGGTCGATCAGCCAGACCCCGCCCATGTCGAGCAGCAGCGCCAGGACCCACAGCGCGCCCTGCGGGAGGCCGTCGAAGAACGAGGCGGAGGCGAGCAGGGTGACGCCGACCGCGGCGCTCGCCGCCAGCCTGATCACCCCGCGGCGCAGGCCGGGGTCGTCGGGGCTGGCCAGCACGAAGAGGGCGATGTGGGCGGCGCGGAAGACGCCATAGGCGATCGCGAAGGCGAGCCCGAGGCTGTCGAAAGCCTCCGGTACGCAGAGGGCGCAGATCAGCATCGCGGCCATCGCCCCGAAGATGACCAGTCGCACCGCCCCCTCCTCGGGGTCGATGACGCTGGTCAGCCAGGCGTAGCCGACCCAGGCCCACCAGAGCACGCCCAGCACCAGCAGCCCCTGGACAACGCTCTCCCAGCTCGCCTCCTTGGCCATCAGCGCCGTGCACTGGGTCATCGCCAGCACGAAGACGAGGTCGAAGAACAGCTCCAGCGGCCGCACCTGCTCCCCCTCGCGCAGCGTCGCCGAGAGCCGATGCGCCCGCGTGCCGTTCCCCGGAGTCACCGCCCAAATCCTCTCAGCCCGGGGGGCGTGTCTGAGAAAAGGGGTCAAATATGCCCCCCAAACTCAGACACGCCCCCCCGCGGGCGGTCGATTACGGTTGCGGGATGAGCGTGGCGGTGGTGACTGGGGCTTCGACCGGGATCGGGGCGGCGACGGCGCGGCGGCTCTCCAGGGAGCCGGGGACCGAGCTGGTTCTGGTGGCGCGGCGCGAGGAGCTGCTGCGCGAGTTGGCCGAGGGGCTGCCGTGCAAGGCGACCTGGGTCGCCGTCGACCTGACCGAGGCAGCGGCGCCGGCACGGGTTCGCGCCCACCTCGAGGAGCATCACGACCGCCTCGACCTGCTCGTCAACAACGCCGGCGCCGCCTGGCGAGGCGGCTTCGCCGAGAGCGGTCACGCCAACGTCCAGCGCCATATGGACCTCAACTTCGACGCCGTCGTGCGGCTCACCGAGGAGTTGCTGCCGCTCCTTCGTGCCTCAGCCCCGAGCGCGATCGTCAACGTCGCCAGCACCGCCGGCCGCGTCGCCCGCGCCCGCACCGGTGCCTACTCGGCCAGCAAGTTCGCCCTGATCGGCTGGACCGACGCGCTCTACGCCGAGGAGAAGCCGCACGGCGTCCACGTCGGCATGGTCCTGCCCGGATTCATCGCCACCGAGGGCTTTCCGGCCACCGAGCTGCGCGCGAAAGCGATCACCCGCTGGCTCGTCTCCGAGCCCCCGACGGTCGCCGAGGCGATCTTCGAGGCCGGTCCCGGCGGCAAGCCCGAGCGCTACGTCCCGCGCTTCTACGCGGCCGCCGCCGTGGCCCGGATCGTCGCGCCCAGCCTGGTCCGCCGCATCCTCACCGGCGGCCCCGCCAAGAGCCTGACGACCCGTACCGCCGAGGAAGCGCCCGCTCCCTAGCTCGGGATATAACCTCGCGCCATGTCCATCTCCACGAACCAGTTCAAGAACGGGACTCATATCGAGATCGACGGCAAGATCTGGAAGATCATCGAGTTCCAGCACGTCAAGCCGGGCAAGGGCGGCGCCTTCGTGCGCACCAAGTTGCGCCGCATCGAGGACGGCTCGGTGATCGACAAAACCTTCCGCGCCGGCGAGAAGTTCCGTCCGGTCCGCACCGAATCGAAGAAGATGCAGTACCTCTACGACTCTGGCGACGCGGCCGTCTTCATGGACAGCCGCGACTACGAGCAGATCGAAATCGCCAGCGAGGCCCTCGGCGACTCGATGAAGTGGGTGCTGCCCAACGCCGAGGTCGAGATCCTCTTCGTCGACGAGCAGCCCAGTGACGTCCAGGTGCCGAGCGCGATCGAGATGAAGGTCACCCAGACCGACCCCGGCCTCAAAGGCGATACCGCCTCCGGGGGTGGCAACAAGCCGGCCACGCTCGAGTCCGGCGTCGTCGTCCAGGTCCCGCTCTTCATCGAGGAGGGCGAATCGGTCCGGGTGGACACGCGCAGCGGCGAGTACATCTCGCGCGCCTGAGCCGACCGTAGTCGCGCCTACCATCCGGCGGGCGTGTTCGCCTACGACCCGAGCGAGTGGAGCGACCTCTTCGTCGCCGCGGCCGGCGCCTCGGCGGCGCTGGCCGGCCTCGTCTTCGTCGCCGTCTCGATCAACGTCGAGCGCATCCTCCAGTTCGCCGGCCTGCCGGAGCGGGCGCTGGAGACGATCCTGCTGCTGATGACGGTGCTGCTCGTCTCCATCGTCGGCCTGGTCCCCGGCCAGGGCAGCACGGCGCTCGGCCTGGAGCTCCTTGGCCTAGGCTTCGTGGTCGGCGCCGGCACCGCCCGGCTGCCGGTCCACACCGGCTCGCCCCAGGACGGTCCCGCCCAGGCGCTGGTCCGCTGGGGGATCCGCGCTCTGGCGCTCGTGCCGGTGCTGGTCGGCGGCATCAGCCTGCTGGCGGAGTCCGGTGGCGGTCTCTACTGGGTCGTCGCCGGGATCGTCTTCGCGATCGCGGGCGCCGTGGCCAGCGCCTGGGTCCTGCTCGTCGAGATCCTCCGCTGAGCGCCCGGCTCGCCCGCCGCCGAAACCGCGAGAATGCACCGATGCGCCGATCCGACCAACGCCGCGACGCCGTCTTCGCCAACTACCAGCGCGACGTCACCGGCCGCCCGCTCGAGGAGCTGATCGCCGACGCCAAACCGCTCACTCGCGAGCTGGCCGAGGGCGTCGACGAACACCGCGAAGAGCTCGACGAGACGATCGCCGCCCACTCGAAGGGCTGGGCGGTCGACCGGATCGCGCCGCTCGACCTCAACGTGATGCGGGTCGCCCTCTACGAGATCGAGGAGGAGCTTGCCCCTGCCGAGGTGGCGATCAACGAGGCTATCGAGATCGCCAAGGAGTACAGCGGCGCCGACGCCCCGAAGTTCATCAACGGCGTGCTCGGCGCGATCGTCCGCGAGCGGGAGCCCTCGAAGTGAGCCGCCTGCGCGAGATCGTCGAGCGCCTGCGGGCGATCTCGGCCGAGCTGGAGGGAGAGGCGACCGGCGACGAGCGCGCCGCCGAGCTGGCCGCGGAGGCCGCCGACCTCTCCGCCGAGGCGGTCGAGGAGGCCAACCGCCAGGCGCGCGAAGCCGAGAGCGCCGGGTGAGCATCGAGCCCCCCTCCGGATACCCGGAGGACCTGCGATCCCTGGTCGATGCCGAGCTGGAGCGGCTGCGCTTCTCGCCCTCGGCTCCGACCGTCGGCCTCGAGGAGGCGATGCGGTACTCGCTGCTGGCCGGCGGCAAGCGGGTCCGCCCGGTCCTGGCTCTCGCCACCGCCCGTGCCCTCGGCGCCGACCCGGAGCGCTTCCTGCCGGTCGCCGGCGCGATCGAGCTGGTCCACACCTACTCGCTGATCCACGACGACCTGCCGGCGATGGACGACGACGCGTTGCGGCGCGGCCTCCCGACCTCGCACGTGAAGTTCGGCGAGGACGTGGCGATCCTGGCCGGCGACGGCCTCTTCGCCGAGGCGGTGCGCCTGTTCTGCGAGCAGCCGGGGGATCCCGCCCGGGTCTTGGCGGCGATGCGCGAGCTGGCCGCGGCAACCGGCGTCGACGGCATGGTCGGCGGCCAGTACGTCGACGTGATCGGCGAGGCCGAGGGCCCGGAGGGGCTGCGCGCCCTGCACGCGCTGAAGACCGGCCGCCTGATCGCCGCCAGCGTCGGGGTCGTACTGATCCTCGAGGGCCTGCCGGAACCTGAGACAATGCCGTATCGCAAGTTCGCGGACGAGCTGGGCGTCCTCTTCCAGATCGTCGACGACATCCTCGACGTGACCGAGAGCGACGAGCAGCTCGGCAAGCCACACGGAAGCGACGAGCGACATGGAAAACTCACCTACGTCAGCCTCTACGGCCTCGAGCGGGCGCGCGAGTTCGCGGCCGAGTCCCACGCCAAAGCGACAGCGGCGCTGGCCGGCGCGGAGGGGGCGACCGACGACCTGAGGCGCGTCGCCGACTACATCTTCACGAGGAACGAATGAGCGAACAGCCCCCCACCCAGGGCAGCGAAGACGACAACACCGCACATCTGCTGGCCGCGATCGACGGTCCGGCCGACCTGCACGAGCTCGACGATGAGCAGCTCCAGCAGGTCGCCCAGGAGATGCGGACATACATCATCGACACGATCGGTGAGATCGGCGGTCACTTCGGCGCCAACCTTGGCACCTGCGAGCTCGCCGTCGCCCTTCACAGCCTGCTGGACTCGCCGCGCGACAAGGTCCTCTGGGACGTCGGCCACCAGTCCTACCCGCACAAGATCCTCACCGGCCGCCGCGAGCAGCTGGCGACGATCCGCCAGTACGAGGGCCTTGCCCCGTTCTGCTCGATCCCCGAGTCCGAGCACGACATCATGGGCGCCGGCCACGCCTCGACCTCGATCGGCTACGCGGTCGGGCTGAAAGAGGCGATGCGCAAGGGGATCGGCGAGGACGGTAAATGCGTCGCCGTGATCGGCGATGGCGCCCTCACCGGTGGCGTCGCCTACGAGGCCCTGCACGCCGCCGGCGGCATGCAGACCCCGGTGGTGATCGTCCTCAATGACAACGGGATGTCCATTTCCCCCAACGTCGGCGCCCTTTCCCGCTACTTCAACCGGATCCGCCTCAACCCGCGCCTCTACCACGCCCGCGAGGGGGTCGAGGACCGGCTCACCAAGCTGCCGCTCGGGCTGGGGCGGCGGATCGAGCGGCTCGGCCCGGAGATCAAGGCGGCGATCAAGGCCTACTGGGCGCCCGGTCTCTTCTTCGAGGAGCTCGACCTCGCCTACATGGGCGTCGTCGACGGCCACGACGTCCACGCCCTCCGCGAGGCCTTCACGGAGGCCTTCGAAGCCGACCGTCCGGTTGTCGTCCACATCCACACCGTCAAGGGCAAGGGCTTCGCGCCAGCCGAAGAGGGCGGGCTGGAGTCGATGGAGAAATGGCACGCGGCGAAGCCGAACTCGATAGTCGACGGCAAGCCGGCCGCGGCGAAGCCGGTACCGGTCACCGAAACCGACTCGCCGGAGGGGATCGAGCGGCTCGAGAAGCCGCCGGCCGCCGGCTCGCCGCCCCAGTACACCCAGGTCTTCGCCGACGCGATCGTCGCCGAGGCCGAAGCCGACGAGCGGGTGATCGGGATCACCGCGGCGATGGCGGGGGGGACCGGCCTGCAGAAGCTCGCTGACGAGGTCCCCGACCAGTACTACGACGTCGGGATCGCCGAGCAGAACGCGGTGTTGCTGGCCTGCGGGCTGGCCCTCCAGGGGGCGAAGCCGGTCTGCGCGATCTACTCGACCTTCCTGCAGCGCGCCTACGACCAGATCATCCACGACGTCTGCCTGCAGGAGCTCGACGTCACCTTCGCGATGGACCGGGCGGGGCTGGTCGGCGACGACGGCCCTACCCATCACGGAGCCTTCGACGTCTCCTACTTCCGGTTGGTTCCCAACGTGGTGGTGATGGCGCCGCGTGACGAGGCGATGCTGGTCCACATGCTGCACACGGCCGTCGCCCACGACGGCCCGGCGGCGCTGCGCTACCCGCGCGGGGCGGCCGAGGGAGCGGAGCTGCCGGCGGCGCCGGAGCTGCTCCCGATCGGCACCGGCGAGGTGCTGGAGCCGGGCGAGCGGGTGGCCCTGCTCGGCTACGGCTACGGGGTCACGGTCGCCCGCGAGGCCGCCGCGATCCTCGCCGACCACGGCCTGCGGCCGACCGTCGCCGACGCCCGCTTCGCGAAGCCGCTTGACGGCGACCTCGCCGAGCGGCTGGCCCGCGAGCACGATCTGGTCGTGACGATCGAGGAGAACGTCCTCGCCGGCGGCTTCGGCTCGGGTGTGCTCGAGCACCTCGAGGACGCCTTCGCGGACGGGCCGGGGGAGCGGGCGCGGGTTCTGCGCGTCGGCCTCCCGGATCGCTACGTCACCCATGGCAAGCCGGCGCTGCTGCGCGCCGAGGCCGGCCTGACCGGCGAGTCGGTCGCCGAGCGGGTGCTGGCCGCGCTGCCCTCCGCGCAGCCCGTTCTCGGCTGAAGGCCTATGCCGAAACGTCGAATCGGCTTCATAATCCTCTAACCAAAATTGAGGATTGATTCAATCGCCTCAATCGAATAGCCTGCGCCAGTCTCTCCGGTGAAGAGAGGAGCGGCGAAAGCCAAACCGGCTTCGCTTCTGGGGAATCACCACAGGGAGGAGAGATGCGTATCTCTGTATGTGGGCCCGCAAGGGGAGCGGGCCTCTCGCGGCCAGGCTCTTGGAGACCCGGTCGCGAGGCGCGGCCGCGGCCCATTGGGGGAGCCGCGGCGCGCCGCTGTCCGCGGGCGCGGCGCGCGGCTATGGTGAGCCGGTGAGCGAGCGGCAGCGAGAGAAGGGCGAGCGCTTTGCGGCGCTCCACGCCGGCGAGCCGTTCGTGATCCCGAATTC
>CAMPIP010000061.1 GCA_946886425.1 uncultured Actinomycetes bacterium | reverse complement strand
CTGGCCGGAGATGATCAGCGGCGTCCGCGCCTCGTCGATGAGGATGTTGTCGACCTCGTCCACGATCGCGAAGTTGTGGTCGCGCTGGACGCAGTGCTCGAGCGCCCCCGCCATGTTGTCGCGCAGGTAGTCGAAGCCGAACTCCGAGTTGGTGCCGTAGACGATGTCGCCGGCGTACTTGCGCTGCCGGGTGGCGTGGTCATCGCCCTCCTGCAGGGCGGAGACGCTGCAGCCGAGCACCTCGTAGATCGGTGCCATCCATTCGGAGTCGCGGCGGGCCAGGTAGTCGTTGACGGTGACGACGTGGACGCTGTCGCCGGCCAGCGTGTTGAGGAACACCGGGAGCGTCCCGGTCAGGGTCTTGCCCTCGCCGGTTTTCATCTCGGCGATGGCGCCGTCGTGGAGGACCATGCCGCCGATCAACTGCACGTCGTAGTGGCGCTGGCCGGTGGTGCGGCGCGAGGCCTCGCGGGTCAGCGCGAACGCTTCCGGCAGCAGGTCATCAAGCGACTCGCCGCCCCGGGCGCGCTCCCGCAGGGAATCCGCCTCGGCGCGCAATTCCTCGTCAGAGAGCGCTTCCATCTCCGGCTCGTACCGGTTGATCGCCTCGGCGCGCTTCTGGTAGGCCTTGAACTTCCGCCCCTCCCCCGTCCGCAGCGCCTTGGTCACAAGGTCCATCGCTGGCATTGCTCAAGGGTAGCGGTGTGGGATCGGCAATTGATCCTTGCCCACGCGGGGTAGTAGGCGTAGCATCGACGGACCCACACCAAAGGAGGCACTCATGCGGATGGAGATTCGGGGCCGAAACGTCGAGATCGACGACGAGCTGCGTGAGACGGTGCGGAAGCGGTTACAGCGGCTCGGCCGACAGGTCTCTCCCCTGGCGATGCTCGAGGTCGTCCTCTCCGAGGAGCGCAACCCATCGATCGCCGACAGCCAGGTGGCGGAGGCGACCCTCTATCTCAAGGGCGTGACCTTGCACGCGCGGGAGTCCTCGCCCGAGATGACCCACACGGTGCGCGATCTCGCCGAGAACCTGCGGCGCCAGGTCAAGAAGCACCGGGAGCTGCGGCGCAAGCGCAGCCGCACCCGGCACCTTGTCGACGGGATGCGCGGACGCCCGGCCGAGCTGCATCCCCAGGAAGCGCCCGGCCAGCCTTAGGAGGGACTGGCGAAACCCGGGTGTCGTTGGCGATTGCTGGAAGGGGCGGCGGTCGGGAACCGCGGCCGAGCCACCAGTCAAGATCGACCGCGGAACCTTTTGGCCCCCATAGGGGCCGGAAGGTTCCGCAGAAATATTTGCGGCGTGGTTCCGTATCGCGGCCGACCCGAGGCTTCGCGCGCGGTGCTCGCCACCAGAGGTGCGCCGCGACTTTCGCCGAAGGTCTCCCAGGGCCAGCCTTAGAGGCGGCGGGCGAAGGTCACGGCGACTACGCGGGCGGCTCCGGCCGCCCGCAGCGCTTGCGCGCAGGCGCTTAGGGTGGCGCCGGTGGTCAGCACGTCGTCGACGAGGAGAACGCTGCGGGGGACCTCGCCGGCGGCGCGGACGAGCGGGGGCGAGCCGAGCCTCTCGCCGCGCCGGCGGCCCACCTGGCGCCGGCCGCCGCGCCGGGCCAGGCAGGGGAGCGCGGGCGCCCCGAGCCGCGCCGCCAGGGCGGCGGCCAGCTCCCCGGTCGGGTCGAAGCCGCGTGCCCGCAGCCGTCCCGGCGAGGCCGGCACGGGGACGATCGTGCCGCTCAACAGGTGCGACGGGGCCAGGACCTCGATTCGCGTCGCCATCAGCGCCGCGACCGGCAGCAGGCAGCGGAACTTCAGGGCAGCGACGAGCTGGCGGGCGACGCCCTCGTGAGATGCCGAGGACCAGGCGCGATCGAGGCCCGGCGCGCCCTTCCCGGTCAGCGGAGGGTTGCGATCGAGGCGCCGCGCGCAACGGTCGCAGACGACCGCCTCGACCCGGCAGGGACGGCGGCACGCCGCGCAGAGCGGCGGCGCGATCGCGGCGAGGGCGGCACGGGCAAGGTCCACGCGCCGATCCTGGCGGGCGCCGCCGCGCGCGTGGCGCGCACCGAGTCAGGTCTCTGTCAAGGCTTCCGCGCGGAAGGCGTTCAGCGCCGCGGACCTGCGATCGAGCCGATCGCCAGCGAGCCGGCGGGCACCTCGGCGCCCGGCAGCAGGATCGTCTCGCGGAGGCGGGCGCCGGCGCCGATCCGGGTGCCGTCGCCGATCACCGCCGGGCCGTCGATGCGGACGTCGTCGCCGATCTCGCAGCCCGCGCCGATCAGCACCGGGCCGATCAGGTCCGGCTCGTCCTCCGCCGGGGTGCCGCTGCGGAAGCCGTCGAGCAGCTCGCCCTCGCGCTCGACCGTGAGGGCGCCGTTGAGCGCGTCGATCGTCCCCGCGCGTAGCTCCTCGAGGTTCCCGATGTCGTTCCAGTAGGCCTCGATCTCGTGCGAGTAGAAGGGCACGTCGCCCTCCAGCAGGGCCGGGAAGACGTCCATCGCCCAGTCGGCGAAGCCGGGCGGGTCCCCCCCGCCGGCGGCTTTGCTGCTCCCCGGCTCGGGAAAGAAGTCGAAGATCTCCGATCGGAACATGTAGATGCCGCAGTTGGCGAGGTCGGAAAGCGCTTCGGCCGGGTCGGGCTTCTCCTGGAAGCCCTGGATGCGGCCATCGGAGCCGGTGATCGCGACGCCGAACTGGCTGGTGTCGCCGACCCGCTTGGTTGCCAGGGTGGCGATCCCGTCGTGGGAATCGTGGAACTCGCGCATCGCCGCCAGGTCGATGTCGGTGAGGGCGTCGCCGGAGATGACCAGGAACGAGTCGCCGAGGAACTCGCGGGCGTTGCGGACGCCCCCGGAGGTGCCGAGCAGCCGCTCCTCGAAGCTGTAGGAAAGCTTGACTCCGAAGGCAGAGCCGTCGCCGAAGTGGTCCTGGATCAAATCCGGGAACCAGTGCAGGTTGGCGATCGTCTCGGTGAAGCCGTGGCGGGCGAGCAGGCGGACGATGTGCTCCATCACCGGCCGGTTGAGGACCGGCACCATCGGCTTCGGCATGTCGTACGTGATCGGGCGCAGGCGCGTGCCCAGCCCGGCTGCCAGGACCATCGCTCTCATTGCTTTCCCATCTCCTCCTTGAGTCGGTCGAGCGCGTCGGTTTCGTCGGGATCGACGCCGCGGGCCTCGGCCAGCGCCACCGACACCAGATCGCCGAGCATCATCGCCCAGAGCAGCCGGGCGGTGCGGGTCTCCCCCGCCGTCTCGACCCGGATCGCGACCGCGCCGGCTTCCTCGACGGCGCGCGCGGTCAGCTCGAAGCGGCGCGCCACCCGCGGGTGCTGGTCGCGGTCCTCGAGGAAGACCGCCGCGAAGCGAGGTTCCCCGGGCTCGCCGGCCCAGCCGCAGATCTCGTTGTGGTCGGTCTCGGGCAGCTCCGAGAAGAAGGCGTGCAGCTTCCCGTTCTCGTTGACCTGGGTCTTCCAGCGGCGGGCGACCGAGGTGGTCAGGTCGGCGCCGTGGATCACCGGGGCGCTGGTGCCGATCAGTCCGGCGATCTCCTCGGCCCGGAACCGCAGCCCCTCCCGCTCCTCCTCGAGAAAGGCGGCGGCGGCGTCGATCTCGGTGTGGATCCGTGGCGCGACTTCGGCCAGCGCCGCGACCTCGGCGGCGACCACGAACATGTAGGCGACGGCGGCACGGGGGCGGAAGATCCCGGGCAGGCCGATCACCGGCACCCCGGCGGCGCGGGCGCCGTCGACGAGGGCCCCGCCGGTGCTGGCGACGACGCGGCGTACGCCCAGCGCCTCGGCGGCCTCGAAACAGGCGAGGGTCTCCTCGGTGTTGCCGGAGTAGCTGGAGCAGAGCACCGCCCACTCCGGGGTGGTCCAGCTGGGCAGCCCGTATCCGCGCACGGTCAGCAGCGGTCGGGTCAGGCGGTCGCCGAGCGCGGCGGCCGCGAGGTCGGCGCCGATCGCCGAGCCTCCCATCCCGCAGACCATCAGGCCGGCCGCCTCGGCCGCCTCCAGGCGCGCGGTTTCGACCCGCCAGAGGGCGTCGCGAAGGTGGTCGGGGATGGCGAGGACGTCGTCGATCACGGGGCTCTAGGCGGGAACTCTTTCATCCCTGCCGACCACCGCGCCTTCGAGCCTTGCCCCGGGCTCGACCGCCACTCCCGGGGCGAGCACCGAGCCGAGCACCCGGGAGCCCTCGCCGACCGTGCAGCCGTCGAGCAGGACCGAGTCGCGCAGCTCCGCCCCGGCGCCGACCTCGCAGCCCGGGGCGACGACGGCGCGTGGGCCGACCGTCGCCGTTGCCGCGATGGCGGCGCCGGCGGCGACGAGGACGCCGGGGGCGGTCGGCTCGACCGCGGTCTCCACCCCGCCCTCGAGGATGTCCCAGCTGGCCTGCAGGTAGCGCTCGGGGGTGCCGATGTCCATCCAGTAGCCGTCGAGCGGCAGCGCCCGCAGGCCGGCGCCGACCAGCCGTGGGAAGACCTCACGCTCGATCGAGACCTCCCGGCCGGCCGGGATCAGGTCGAGGACCGAGCGCTCCAGCACGTAGGCCCCGGCGTTGATCTCGCCGGGAACGGCCTCGCCGGTCTTCTCGCGGAACTCGAGCACGGCGCCGTCCTCGTCGCGGCTGACCAGGCCGTAGGCCGAGGAGTCCTCGACCGGGTGGAGGGCCAGGGTCGCCCGCGCCCCCGCGCGCTCGTGCTCGCGCAGCAGCGCGGTCAGGTCGAGGTCGGTGAGGACGTCGCCGTTGAGGGCCAAGAAGCGGTCGTCGAGCGCGTCGCCGAGCGCCTCGGCGGCAAACCGGATCGCCCCCGCGGTGCCGCGGCGGTCGGGCTCGACCACGTAGCGCAGCCGCGTGCCCCGGTGCTCGTCCTCGCCGAGCGCCCGGCGCAGCACGTCGGGCCGGAAGCCGCAGGCGAGCACCACCTCATCGACCCCGTGCCCGGCCAGCCACTCGACCATGTAGGCGAGGAAGGGCCGGTCGACCAGGGTCAACGCCGGCTTCGGGACGTCATCCGTGAGCGGGCGCAGGCGGGTGCCCTCGCCACCGACGAGGACTACCGCCTGCATCAGTCCGATGCCGCCGGTGCCATCCCGCGAGCGGCGGTGCCGATCCCCTCGTACTCGAAGCCGGCGGCAAGCAGGCTGTCCGCGTCGAGGAAGTTGCGGCCGTCGACGACGAAGGCCCGCGACATCCGCGCCGCCACATCGCTCCAGTCGAGCTCGGCGAACTCGCCCCACTCGGTGACCAGCACGGCGGCGTCGGCGCCGTCGAGCGCCTCCAGGGCCGAGCTGGCCATCTCGACCGAGCCGAGCAGTTCGCTGGCCCGGTCCTGGGCGACCGGGTCATATGCGACCACGTCGGCGCCCTCGCCCTGCAGCCGCGCCGCCAGGACCAGGCTCGAGGCCTCGCGCATGTCGTCGGTGTCGGGCTTGAAGGCGAGCCCGAGCAGCGCGATCCGCTTGCCGATCAGCGAGCCGAGGTGCTTCTCGAGCTTGCCGACCACGCGCCGCTTCTGCAGCTCGTTGACCTCGATCACCGCGGTCAGCAGCTGGAAGTGGTAGCCGGTGTTGCCGGCCAGCATCTTCAGGGCGCTGACGTCCTTGGGGAAGCAGGAGCCGCCGTAGCCGATCCCCGCCCTCAGGAAGGAGCTGCCGATCCGCTCGTCGAGGCCCATCCCGCGGGCGACCTGGCCGACATCGGCGCCGACCTCCTCGCAGACGTTGGCGATCTCGTTGATGAAGGAGATCTTGGTCGCGAGGAAGGCGTTCGAGGCGAGCTTGATCATCTCGGCGCTAGCGACGTCGGTGCGGAGGATCTCGCCGCCGAGCGGCTCGTAGAGTCCGGCGACCGCGTCGGCCGCGGCCTCGTCGCCGGGGTCGGCGCCGATCACCACCCGGTCGGGGTTCATGAAGTCCTTGACCGCCGAGCCCTCCTTGAGGAACTCCGGGCAGGAGACGTAGGAGAGGCCCGGCAGGTCGCGGCGGATCGACTCGCCGGTCCCGGCCGGCACGGTGCTCTTCATGATCAGCACGTGGTCGCTGTCGGCGGAGAGCTCGGCGACCACCGAGCGGACCCGCGAAAGGTCGGCGTCGCCGGAGTAGGTCGGCGGCGTGTCGACGCAGACGAACAGCAGCCGCGCCCCCTCCAGCAGCTCCGACATGTCGGTCGTGAAGGTGATCCGCTCGGCGTTGCGCCGCAGCAGCTCCTCGAGGCCGGGCTCGTGGATCGTCACCTCGCCGCGCGAGAGCGCCTCGACCTTCTCGGGAAGGATGTCCCGGGCGATGACCCGGTGGCCGAGCTCGGCGAAGCAGGCAGCCGTGACGAGGCCCACCCAGCCGACTCCGATTACCCCTACCGGCTGACGCTCCTCGCTCATCTGCTGTTCCTTCCTCTCTTCTTTTTCTTGGCGACGATCACGTCCGCCGAGCGGGCGATCCCGATCATCTGGTCATTGGTCAAGGTGTTCAACAGGTCGTTGGAGACCCAGTAGCTGTTGTCCCCCCGCCGCCAGGCGACCACCGAGATCCGGTCGCCTTCGACGAAGATGTCGTATTCGCGCCCGTTGATGCTCTTGGTCAGCGAGGGATTGTCGAGGATCGGGGGGTCGGACCAGCCCTGCAGGCCCTGAACCCCGAAATAATGGGTTTCGTAATAGGGGCCGAAGGAGGCGACCATCCGGTAGGCCCCGTGCCGGTTCCCGTCCTCGTCCTTGACGTGGTAGACGCGCGGGTCCTGGACGTGCAGGTAGCTGTTGCTTTCCACGTAGGCGGCTTCCGAGGGCAGCCGGGTCGGGTAGAAGACCGGGAAGCCGCCGCCGAACTTTCGGGCGGCGGTCTCGGCCTCCAGTTCGCCGGCTTCGCGCGCCGGCACCAGGCCGTCACTGCCGGGCGGCTTCGGCTTGGCGATCCGCCGCGCTTCGCCCTTCTTCGCTTCGCTCTCCTTCTTCTTGGCCTTCGTGGTGCTCTGTTCCTCGGAGTCGCGTGGGCCGCCGCTCGCTTCGATGCCGAGGAACTGGTCGACCGCCCCGTCGATCGCTTCCTGGGAGGCGTAGACGTAGCTGGGACCGAGCGTAGCCGGGAAGTGAACCTCCTTGATCTCCGCGTTGCGGGAGGCGAGGAACAGTTTCAGGACCTGCAACATCGTTTCCTTGTCGTTGATGTCGGAGGTCGTGTATTTGGTGAAGATGTCGATCAACCCGCTCTGGTCAAATACCAGGTCCTGGACCGAGATCCGCTGCCGGGCGGCGCTGATGAAGTCCTGCTGGCGAGCCGAGCGAACCAGGTCCGTGTCGGTGTGCCGGTAGCGCACGTACTGCAGCGCTTTCTTGCCGCAGAGCAGCTGGTAGCCCGGCTGGACGTTGATTTCGGCGTACTGTTCGTCGGCCGGCACGCCGACGTTGGAGTGGAAGTAGCGGCGATCGACGTCGGTGTAGACGCAGCCGATCGCGTAGACGGCGCGCACGAAGCCGAGGAAGTCGACGTTGACGACGTGGTTGATCGGCAGCCCGGTCATCTCCTTGACCGTCTGCAGGGTCAGCTTGGGACCCCCGTAGGTATACGCTTCGTTGAACTTGCCGGTCCCGTAGCCGGGGATTTCGACCTTGAGGTCGCGCGGGATCGACATCACCGCGATCGCGTTGCGATCGGGGTCGAGGCGCAGCAGCATCGTCGTGTCCGAGCGTCCCGGGTCTTCGTCGAATTCGGCCCCGGCGCGCTTGTCGGAGCCGAGGATGAGGATGTTCTGGGCGTCGCCGCCCTCGACCGTCGCCAGGTAACGCTGCAGCTTGTTGCTGTAGACGTTGTTGTGCGAGAGCGCCTCAGCGATGCTGTCCAGGTAGACGAGCACGCTGATCGCGGTCGCGCCGGCGCAGGCGGCGACGATGACGAACGAGGCCAGCGTGAAGCGCAGCCAGTAGCGCTTGCGTTTCGGCGCCGGCTCCGGGTCCCCCTGCGGCGGTGGCTTACGCGGCCCCCAGCCGCTCTGGGGCGGCTCAGTCATCGAGGCGGTCCGGGATCGACCGCAGGAAGGACTCCAGTGCCTGCCGGTAGGTCTCCAGCGAGGAGACCGAGACCCACTCCCCGGGACCGTGGTGGCCGGCGCCGACCGGACCGAACTCCACCGCCGGGACCCCAACCCGCAGGAAGGAGACCGCGTCGGAGGCGCCGTCGCGACCGACGCTCGTTGGCTCGCCGTCGTGGTGCGCCTTCGCCGCCTCGCGGAGCGCCCGCACGAAGGCCGACTCGCGGTCGACCGTCGCCGGCGGCCGGGTGAAGAGCTGTGCTGCCGAGGCACCGGCGAGCCCCTGCACCTCGGCGAGGATCGCGGCGGGGTCCTGATCGGGCAGGTAGCGGATGTCGACGTCGATGACGCATCGGTCGGGAACCTTGTTCAGCGCGTCGCCGCCCCAGATCCGGCCCAGGTTGATGGAAGGGCGGTCGAACAACTCCGAGCTGTGCCTGGCAAACGGTAGCGACTCGATACTGCGGAAAACGTCGATCGCGTTGAGGACAGCGTTGTCGCCCAGCCACGGCGTCGCCCCGTGCGCGGCCGTCCCCTCGACCTCCAACCGCAGCGCCAGCACGCCCTTCGCCTCGATGCCGATGTGGAGGTCGGTGGGCTCGCCGGTGATCGCGAAGTCGCCGATGAAGCCCGTGTCGACGAGGTGGTCGCTCCCCCGCTGGACTTCCTCCTCGGACTCCTCGTCGCCGACGATCCCGAGGCGCACCCGCACCCCGTCCTGGTCCCGCAGCGAGGCGGCGACGACCAGCATCGCCGCCAGCGCCCCCTTCATGTCGTAGGCGCCGCGCCCGTAGAGCCGGTCCCCTTCAATCCGCGGCTCGAACTGGTCCGCGTGGGCCGGCACGACGTCGATATGCCCGTGCAGGACAACGGTCGGCGCTTCCTCCGGCCCCACCTCGGCCTTGAGCACGGGAAGCCCCCGCACCTCGTCGCTGACCGCCTCGATCCCGCGGGCGTCCAGCCACCCCTTCACGAACCCGGCGGCCTCCGCGATGCCCTCCGGCTCGCAGGTCTCGAACCCGATCAACCGCTGGGCCAGCGCCACGAGTTCGTCGGTCACGATGCGCTCGAGAATTGCCGGGGGTCAAGCCGGCGGATCATCCCTCAGCGATCGCCAGAAACGCTTCGGCCCGGTCCCGGTCTTTCTTCGCGCGGGCGAAGTCGGCGCTCCCCTGCTCGCACTCGGAGAGACGCCGCTCGGCGTCGGAGAGCTGTTCTTTGAGGGTTCCGGCGTCGAGGTCCTCGGGCGCGATCGCCTCCTCGATGAGGAGCCGGGCGCGGTTGCCGAAGATCTGCAACCAACCGTGGGCCTGGGCGTAGCGCTTCACCTCCGAGTCGGAGACCCGGAGGCGCAGCTCGGCCGGCTGCAGGGCCGCCAGCAGCGGCGCGTGGTTGGCGAGGATGCCGATCTCGCCGACCTCGGTCCGGGTCGAGACCTGGCGCGCTTCGCCGGCCCAGACCTCACCCTCGGGGGTGAGGACCTCGACGTCGAGCATGTGGTCGGCGGCCACGGGTCAGTCCTAGGCGGCCGCGGCGGCGCCGGCGTTCTCGGTGACCTGGTCGATCGAGCCCTGCATGTAGAAGGCTCCCTCGGGCAGGTCGTCGTGGACGCCGTCGAGGATCTCGCGGAAGCCGCGGACCGTCTCCGCGACCGGCACATACTCACCGGTCCGGCCGGTGAACTGCTCGGCGACGAAGAACGGCTGCGAGAGGAAGCGCTCGATCTTGCGGGCGCGCGAGACCGTCTGTTTGTCCTCGTCGGAGAGCTCGTCGATGCCGAGGATGGCGATGATGTCCTGCAGCTCCTTGTAGCGCTGCAGCACCTCCTGGACGTCGGTCGCGGTCCGGTAGTGCTCCTCGCCGACGACGTCCGGCTTGAGGATCGTCGAGGTCGAGTCGAGCGGGTCCACGGCGGGGTAGATCCCTTTCTCGGAGATCGCCCGGGAGAGGGTCGTGGTCGCGTTGAGGTGGGCGAACACCGAGGCCGGAGCCGGGTCGGTGAGGTCGTCGGCCGGGACGTAGATCGCCTGCACCGAGGTGACCGAGCCCTGGCGGGTCGAGGTGATCCGCTCCTGGAGCTGGCCCATCTCGGTCTCCAGCGTCGGCTGGTAGCCGACCTGCGACGGCATGCGGCCGAGCAGCGCCGAGACCTCGGAGCCCGCCTGGACGAAGCGGAAGATGTTGTCGATGAACAAGAGCACGTCCTGGCCGCCCTGCTCGCGGTAGTACTCGGCCATCGTCAGGCCGGAGAGGGCGACGCGGAGGCGGGCGCCGGGCGGCTCGTTCATCTGACCGAAGACGAGCATCGTCTTGTCGATCACGCCCGACTCTTTCATCTCGAGCCAGAGGTCGTTCCCCTCGCGGGAGCGCTCGCCGACGCCGACGAAGGCGGAGAGGCCGGAGTGCTCCTCGGCGATGTTGCGGATCAGCTCCTGGATCAGCACGGTCTTGCCGACGCCGGCGCCGCCGAACAGCCCGACCTTGCCGCCTTTGGCGTAAGGCGCGAGCAGGTCGATGACCTTGATCCCGGTCTCGAGCATCTCCTGCGTCGGGGTCAGGTCGGAGGCCGACGGAGCCGGACGATGGATCGGCCAACGCTCCTTCACCTCGACCTCGGGGCCGTTGTCGATCGGCTCGCCGAGCAGGTTGAAGATGCGGCCGAGGGTGGCCTCGCCGACCGGGACGGTGATCGGGCCGCCGGTGTCGACGACGCGGTCGCCGCGCTGGATGCCGTCGGTGGCGTCCATCGCCACCGCGCGCACCCGGTCGTCCCCGAGGTGCTGCTGCACCTCGCAGACGAGCTGCGTCGTCTCGCCGTCGCTGCCGCCCGACATCTCGATCTTCACCGCGGAGTAGATCTCCGGCAGGGTGTCGGGGAAGACGGCATCGATGACCACTCCCGTGACCTGCTCGACGCGACCTACGTTGGTTCCGTTGTTCTCAGCCATGTTTCCTTTTTGCTCGGTTTGAGTCTTACCCCAGCGCCTCGGCGCCGCCGACGACCTCCAAGATCTCCTGCGTGATCTCCGCCTGACGGACCCTGTTCATCTCCAGGGTGAGGTCGTCCATCATCTGCTCCGCGTTCTCCGCGGCGTTGCGCATCGCGGTCATCCGCGCTCCCAGCTCAGAAGCGGCGGACTCCAGGAGCGCCCGGTAGACGGAAATCGTCACGTACTCGGGAATCAGTCGCGCCAGCAGCTCCTCTGGGTCGGGCTCGTATTCCCACTGCGAGCGCGCCTGGGCCTGCTCGGCATCGGTCAACTCCTCGTCTCCGCTCGATTCCTCCACGCCCTCGCCGACCACCTCGGCCTGCTGAAGGGGAAGCAGCGTCTGCCGCCAGACGTGCTGGGTGAGCGGCGAGACGTAGCGGTTGTAGACCAGTTCGACCCGGTCGAGGTCGCCGTCGACGTAGCGCGCGGTCAGCTCCTCGCCGATCTCGCGGGCGTTGGCGAAGGTGGGCCGGTCGGTGAAGCCGACGTAGGAGGTGCGGACGTCCTCCTTGCGGAAGGTCAGGGTCGAGACGCCCTTGCGGCCGACCACGGAAAAGGCCGGCGTCGCGCCCTCCTCGCGGACCCGGTCGCGGGTGCGCATGCCCTCGCGGATCACGTTGGTGTTGAAGGCGCCGGCCAGGCCGCGGTCGCCGGTGACGAGAACGACTCCGACGTTGTCGATGCTCTCGTGCTCGTCGAGCACCGGCACCCGCGGCAACCCGCCGGCCCGCTCGGCGGCGAGGCGGGTCAGCTTGCGCATCCCCTCCGCATAGGGGCGGAGGGCGTCGATCCGCTGCTCGGCGCGCCGCAGGCGCGC